>JBEKDX010000276.1:0-3640 GCA_050014135.1 Occallatibacter sp. | reverse complement strand
AGTATCCACGGCCCGGACGATCTGGGCATCCATATCTCCAGCGATCCAAAGGCAGCCAAGCGTGTACGCCGATTCTTCTCGGCGCATTCCCTGATGTTGAAAGGCCGGGTTATTGACAGGGCTAAATCTCCTCTGGGAATGCAGTACGCAGTGCAGATGGAAGATGGCCGCCTCTTAAGCGTCTTGGACTTCGACATGAGCGTGCTCGATGAGCGCCAGCGCGCACTCAAAGAAGGTTCGTGCATCTGCCGCATCCCCGGCTTCGACGGGACCACGGCCACCTTCGGCGGGCCATGGGGGCAAGGCAAAGGCATCGCTCACGACAATTCCCAAGTTTGGATGTACGACCTCGTCGTCTTCGACTCGAAGAAAGAAGTCGTCTTCACCGGCAAGGATCACAGCGTCTACTTCGGCGTGCTTTCGCATACAGGATTGCATCCGTTCCGAATGGATTTGCAAACCATGACCAACAGCGGTCTTTACGAGGAGCACCTGGCTGTTAAGGCCGGTCTGAATCGCTTGGACGAGTTGGCCGAGTTGTACTCGGGCGACGACGAAGATGCGATCATTGCCGACTTTGCTGCAACAGTTAAGGCGGTCGATTCGGCCGCCGACACGGATAAGCCGGTCTGGCCGTTGATTCGCGCCATTCACTTGGATCATCAGAGCAAAACCATGCCGGCATTGATGCGGCGTATGTTCAATCATGCGACAGAGGAGTCCGTAGATATTGCGCGCGGACGCATCCTGTTGCCCAATGGCTTCAGAGGATACGCATTTCCCAATCCGCTGGTAGACGGCCCTGATGGTCTGCCTGACCTGTCCAAAGACACCATCAGCGGCAAACGGGACGGCTTGCGAAGTATCTGCGCGCCGGATGCTCCCGAAGGGCCGGTTGGCGTTGGGCGCTCTCCAAACACAAATTCCGCCGAAATAGTCGAAGTGTGCAACATCCATCTCCCCGAACTGATGCACTTCAAGGGACAGGGGCGTATACTCGGCAAGCTCAATGGCGGAGACATGGACGACATGGTGTTTTGTTTCTGGGGCGCAGAGTATCTGGAGAAGTTTCGCCAGATGCATTACCCCGTCCAGCCGCGGATCAAGGATCAGATGGTCAAGGCCAAGTCTGGACAAGCCAAGCTCAACGAGGCTCGTTGGAAGGGCATAGGCGACAAGTGGACGCCATGCGTCTTCTTCGAGCAGCTAAAGGAGTTCGAGCACGGCTCCGAAAGCCTGGGCCGCATCATCAACCTGATCTGGATCGACACGCTTTTGTCAGGCGAGCACAAACCTGCGATTCGCGCTTGCCTGGAAGCCAAGCGGTACGCGTTGCCGGCGAACTTCAATCCACCCAGTTTGGAGACTCTGAGGGGCTACCTCGGAGACAACGTGCTCGCTGCAGCTGGCGAGTATGAGCGCACCGAGGCAGGATTCGTGAAGGTAGCTGCGGCCTTCACTGAGCTCAAAGCGGATTTTGTTACGGCCAAGGCGGCATCCAATTCCGATCGTATGATCGACTGGCTGCAAATGAAGAAAGGCGACAAGGCGACCTATCTCGATCTTGTCGCCAATGCAATGGAGGCTCTCAAGACTCCAATTTTCCCACTGTGCTTTGCTTCCAGAATCCCCAAGGATCGTCAGGAAGCCGGCGACTACATCCTGGTAGAAACCAAGCTATGTCGCGCATTGGCCACTCTCCGGCTACGGCGCGAACAACTGATCGAGGACAATCGGGAACTGGAGCATCTGATCAAGCGTCCGCTGGCAACAGCGCTGCTCGATCGGTATCCAGTCGACGATGCGATCTTGCGCATCATCGCTGAGTTGACCCACTGGTGGCGCGAGCAGTTCGACAGCGCGAGGAGACAATTCGGTGGAGCAATCCCACCGGAGACTTTCCAGCGTGCTGCCTATGGCTACTCCTCATTGATGGAAGTGGAGTTGCCGGATGGCAAAATCAAGTTGGAGGAGATTCACCAGCCTGGTCTGATCGACCTCTACACAAATCAGTTCTCCGTTTCGGGAACGGTCTTCAGCGTGAGCGGAAATCCGTGGTCCGTGGAAACCCGGCGAAAGATCGGGATTCACCTCGCGAACACTCGCTATACCGATGATCGGGAACCACGCCTCGACAACGAGGGTCTCACCATGTCTGTCAGCGATGGAATTCTCATCAACGAAATACTCCACGACATTCTGGATGCCGAGGAGGAGATGGGATTGACTGGCCAGGTCGAATTCATCGACCTGAACGGCTATGCCCGCAAGAAGCTTGCCAGCGGCGACAAAATCCTGGTCAAGGCGAAAGGTGGCCACATTTTCCACCTGAGCAACGGCCGCGAGTTATCGCAGCAGCCCAACGCAACCATCCCCGATGGATCGTACATGATGTCCGATAGGGGCATCATCCGTGTCGCGGATGCTGTACCTGAGCTGAAATCGAACTTTAAGTCGCAGCACGTTGCCGCTCTGGCTGCCTGTGGCTTTGAGTTTGATGAGGACTCAGGTCTCTAGCATTTCACTCCTTCACAACACAGCCGGTTCGGCCCCGTGCAACAAGGCCGAAAGGGCAGAGTTCATGCTGCCCTTGATGGGTCATGCCCATCCTGATGACTGATCGAGGCTTACAACCCCGAGGCCATGAATGGCCGAGAGGACAATGCAACTGACGCTTACAACTTGCCGCCAGCATCAAGGCTGCGAATAGCCGCTATGTCCCGAAGCTTTCAGCTTCGGATACAGGCAGGTGAGTGAGGCTTTCGACAAGCGTTTGGTAGTCGCTCATCAACTGGTTACATGGACACAGACAGGATTACGGTCACTGTCATTTGTCCACGCCGCGGACCAGAGCCTTGGAGCGTAGGACGCTTGGAGAAGAATGCCTCGTAGGAAAATACACAACCAAGCAGACAATCAAGCACTTAGCCCAACTCGTGCGGATCAACTGCGGTCTGCCCGACGGAAGGGGCAACACACAAAAGAGCAATGGCAGGCGTTGCTCGAACAGTACGACCACAAGTGCCTGTGCTGTGGCGCTAAACATAGCTGGAGAAATCCTGTCTGTAAAGAGCACATCGTGCCTATCAGCAAGGGCGGCTCTGATGGCATTGACAATCTTCAGCCTCTTTGCAGGAAGTGCAACTCCGCCAAGGGGCAGTACACTATCGATTTCATGTTCCTCATTCGGCTTTGCGTGTGGCCCGCGTAGCGAGCTTCGCGTGCGCGTGTGAGGTTTCTTGTGTCAGGCAGGACGAAGAACCCTGGTCTCTCCAGGGTATGGCAGTGGTCTCCAGCACTTCTCGCTGTTGAAGATCTTGCCGAGCCAGAAACGCTCGACTCATGAGCCGTGGTTCTACCTGTGGTGTATTCTGTGCCGCGATTCTGCGACGAATCCCAAACATTTGAACGGATCTCCCAGAGGAGGGGAGAGCCATGCTTGAATTCCTTGGCTACATCCTTGCACGCGTCATTGCCGGTGTCGTTACCGCGCTGATCCTCTCCGTCATTCTCGACAAGCAGCGCACAGCGGGCGTCGTTGTCGCCACTTGTTAGCAAGCGTTTTGTCTCGCCTTCCCACGAATCACATGGGCAAGGTCTTCCATTCAACGCAACGCGTCTCGTTCAAGGAGAAAGCCAT
>JBEKDX010000275.1:0-2699 GCA_050014135.1 Occallatibacter sp. | reverse complement strand
CGGATTCATCTTCAGCTCCGTCGGCTGGAAATGTAAACCGCAATTCCGCGGCAGAAAACGAAAAAGTGTCAGGGATGTCCCCGGTCTGAAATGTCAGGGATGTGCCCGGCTGCACAAAAAGCTGGGGTTAGGGGCTAGGGATTAGGGGTTAGGAATAGCCCGAGGCTCTTGTCGTGGCTCATGCTTCCATTGTGCGCTCTGTGTGGGAAATAATCTGCAAGGAACCTTGATGCGATTGCCCTGTGGATGCGATCCTGTGCCGTGACCAGACAAGAAGATCCGTTGCTCGTGAAATGGGCGGTTGGCCCCATACTCGGCGTCCGTCAGTATACTGGTACTATTCTTGCAATTGTGTACTCTCGCCCCGGGCCCGAGCCTTTCTCATGGATTCTTTCTTTACCCGCTACCGGAATCTCCTGGTGCTGCTGGCCATCCTGCTGGCTCAGATCATCGGGCTGGCCATGCAGGTGCGACGGACTGACAGCGGACGCAACACAGTCGATGCGCATGACCCGCCCGGCGTGCGCCTGATCCGGCTGTGGGCCGATGCTGTGGTCACGCCCCCGGAGCAGCTCTTCCACACATCCAAGCTGGGCACGGTGAGCCTGTGGCAAAACTATCTGGAACTGCGTGGCGTCCGTGAACAGAACAAGGACTTGCAGAAGACCATTGACCGCCTCCGTTTGGAGCAGGCCTCTCTGATTGAAGACGCCAAGCAGGGAGAGCGCCTGCAAGCGCTTTTGGATTTCCAGCAGAGATATATCTACAAGACGCTGGCCGCACAGGCCCTCGGCTCCAGCGGCAGTGACACCTCGCGCGTCTTCTATATCGACAAAGGTTCTGCCAATGGGTTGGAGCGCGACATGGCGGTGATTACCGCCGACGGCATCGTGGGCAAGGTGCGCGAGGTCTTTCCCTATACCGCGCAGGTACTGGCCATCAACGACCAGACCAGCGGCGCCGGCGTGATTCTGGAGACGACGCGGATTCGCGGCATTCTGCGCGGCAATGCCTCGGGCCGGCTGCAAATTGTGGGCCTGCTGGCCGACCAGCGCATTCAGCCCGGAGAAAAAGTTCTGACCGCCGGCGGCGACCAGGTCTTTCCGCGCGGTCTTCCAGTGGGCGTGGTTCTGGGAGTGGCGCCCGATCCCGAGCGCGACTCGTTCATCGACGTGATCGTGAAGCCGGATGCCCACCTGAACCAGCTTGACGAGGTGCTCGTGATTACCTCGACCGAGCCGCGTTTCTCAGCTGAGCAGCAGCGTGACATGGCCGCGAGCGAGCAACTGAAAGGCACGGAAGCAGCGGCCATCAAGGATCAGCAAAAGGCCTCGCAGATCATGGCCGAACGGCTGCCGGGGCTGACCGATCCCAATGCGCCGGCGACGAATCCGGCAGCATCGCCGGCAACCGGCAATACCATGCCCGGAGCGGCGCCGGCAGCGCCAGCCGCAGCGCCTGCGCCCAAGCTACTGCCCGCGCGCCGTCCTGACCGCTTCACTCCAGGAGCTACGCCAGCCACGGGAGCAACTCCAACGCCGGAAGTCCAGGAAAACAAGCCTGCTCCCAAGCCGAAATCGAACACGAGCCAGCCAGACACTTCAGGAAGGAATCCATAGCCATGGCCGTTTTGGGCGCCGACCACCGCCGCGATTATGGGATTCGCCACTATCCCCTGCTGATCTATGCTCTGACGCCGCTGACGGCGCTGGTGCTGCAAGCCTGGCTGCCGCATCTGCTGAGTGCCTTCTTCGACCTGCCGCTGCTGGTAACCATCTACTTTGCCTTGGTCCGGCGCGACTCAATTCAAGGAACGCTGATGGGCGGGTCAATGGGCATCTTCGAGGATGCGCTCACCCACCATGCCATTGGCGTAAACGGCATTGCCAAAACGGTGGCCGGTTTCCTGGCAGGATCAGTGGGCGTGCGCATCGATGTCGAGAACCACACCATCCGCCTGATGCTCACCTTTCTGCTTTCGCTGCTGTGCAGCGCGATTTACCTCTTCATCTATCGCGTCCTGCTGGGCATGGACCTGCAGTGGAGCTGGCTGACGGAATTAGCGAAAGCGGTAGGAACCTCGATGTTCGCCATGGTACTGTTTCCACTGCTCGACCGGATGCAGATCAGGGAGTAGGGACGAATGGCACTGCGTGGGGATGTTGTTGCCGCCCTTGCTGACTGATTGTTGGTGTTCTAACAGATTTTGTTGCTCGATTCATTGGAGCAAAAGCACGAGAAGCTGATCGGCGTTATCCTAGGCGCAGACCATGTATTCTGGCGGCACAACTCGCGGCGAGAAGCTCTCCACCCTCAAGCTGACGGTGGTGCAGTACGCCATTCTGCTGATGATGCTGGCCCTGGCCGCCGGGCTGTGGCGGCTGCAAGTGCTGGGCGCGGAGAGCTATCGCCAGCTTGCCGAGCAGAACCGCATCCGCAAGGAGCCGGTGATGGCTGGCCGTGGCAAGCTCTTCGACCGTGAAGACCGGCTGATTGTGGACAACTATCCTTCCGTCTCCTGCTTTCTGGTTCGCGAGCAGAACCGCAACGTGGACGCGGATCTGCCGCTGATCGCGCGCGGAATGAACCTTGACCTCGAGCAGTTGCGCGCCACTCTGCGCCGCTATCGGGCCGCGCCCGGCTACCAGCCCATCCCGATCAAACAGGACATCTCCGCCGACGAGCAGGCCTTCATCGAA
>JBEKDX010000274.1:0-2757 GCA_050014135.1 Occallatibacter sp. | reverse complement strand
GGAGTGGAGCAGTCTTCCGCGTCGCTGATGAAGGGCGGACAGATTCGTCTGCGGAACATTTACCTTCTGGATGCGACCAGTTTATCCGCAACTGCCGACACGCAGTTCTTCTGCTCGAATGCCGATGGCTCACTGACCGTAACACTGACGATGCGGCCGTTGCCGCCGGGCCGCTACGCCGTGGTGCTGGCCGATGCGGCTGGAGCGCCTTATGCCGGCCAGTTGGGCTTCATTCTGGCGTGGGACGGCCCCGCCAACGGTTGGCGGCTGGGCGGCTTGACGGTGCGGCCGGGGGCGCTCGACGGGCAAGACGGCCTTTGGTGGTGGACGCGTGCTCGCGAGCTGGCCAGAGCTGATCAGCCCTGGGCTGCGTGGTATGCCTACGACACGGCGCGAATGCTGCTGCTGCCGGTGGATTTTCTCTCCTCGCCGAACCTGGAAAAGCTGGGAACGGAGCAGGCGGCGATCAAGCAATCTCCGCCAGCGGCCTTTCCGTTGACGCTGACTGAAGGAGCGCGCGTGTGGAAGATCGACGCCGTGCGCGTGGACGCGACGCTGCTGCACGCCGACCTGGCTGTGGCCTACGAATCGACGGGAGTGACCGATCCGGCGGCGCAACGCACCGAGGCAATTTCCGTACTAAGCGCGTTGCTGAAGGCGCAGCCGGGATTGCGGGAGAACTTTCACGGGCTGTGGGCGTATGCGGAGAAGGACGGCAAGCGGACGCCGGTGCTGGAAGTGCCTATGGCGCAGATACCGTAAGTACGTGGGACAGGGATCAGTTGGGTGCCCCACTTTGCGCCTGACTCCAAGCCGTTTTCAGGACTCAAGACGGGAGACAAGTTCAAGATGCAGCCTGCACGGCGCGATGGTCTGTATTTACTGCTGTTGGGGTGCTTGACGTTCGTCATGCTCGGCGCTGCGTTTGAAAATGATTCTTCAGACCAGATGGTCGATTTCAAAGGGCTTTACTACTCCGCACGCTGCCTGATTCAACATGGCGACCCGTACAACAAGAGTGAGGTACTGCGAATTTATCAGGCGGAAGGAGGAAGCCGTCCATCGGACAACGCGAAGCAGCGCCAAGTTACCACGCAAGATCCGTACCCGCCCAGCGTTTTTATCGTTTCGCTTCCGATTTCCCTGCTGCCATGGGGGCCGGCGCATATTCTCTGGATGGCGCTCACCGCTGGCTGCATTCTCGTTGCCGCGTTTCTGGTTTGGACACTCGGAGCGAATGATGCCCCGATCATCTCCGGAGGATTGGTGGGCCTGTTGCTGGCCAACAGCGAACCACTCCTGATTACAGGCAATGCGGCCGGAATTGTAATCAGCCTTTGCGTGATAGCCGTCTGGTGCTTTCTTCGCGAGCGGTTTGTCCTGCTGGGCATTCTGTGTTTGGCCATCAGCCTCGCCGTCAAGCCGCACGATACCGGCCTGGTATGGCTCTTTTTCTTGTTGGCAGGCGGCGTCTACCGCAAACGCGCTCTGCAAACTCTTCTTGCGACGGTCAGCCTGTCTCTGCCGGCACTCCTGTGGGTCTGGCACGTCTCGCCGCACTGGATGCGGGAGATGCAATCCAATATTCTGGCCTTCTCCGTACACGGCGGCATCAACGACCCCGGTCCCGCTTCAATTGGCGGCCACGGTCTGGACATGATTGTTGACTTGCAAGTGGCTATCAGTTTCTTCCGGGACGACCCACGCTTCTACAATGCGGTCAGCTATCTTGTCTGTGCGTTACTCCTGCTGGTTTGGATGTTTGTGACTCTGCGATCCCGCCCCACGCCGGCGCGAGCCGGCCTGGCGCTTGCGGTGATCGCACCCCTCACCTTGCTGCCTTTCTATCATCGGCAAGTTGACGTCCTGCTCTTGCTGCTCACGGTTCCCGCCTGCGCCATGCTCTGGGCCGAAGGGGGCCGAATCGGTCGGCTCGCGATGCTGTTGAATGCCGCGGGCTTGGTGTTGACCGGATTTTTCATGTGGTTTTTCTTCAACGGCTTGATCGGCAATTTGCACCTGCCTGCAACGCCGTTGTGGGGTAAGATCGTGATCGGCCTTCAAGCACTTCCAACTCCGCTCGTCCTGCTGGCCTTGAGCGTTTTCTTTCTCTGGGTTTATGCGCGGCGCCCTTCCAGTTCAGCCGTTTCTGCGCCGCCCAGGAGCCTTGCGGAGAGCTAGATCCCGCGTCGCGCCCTTGAGACGGAGAATAGGACGCCAGCCATGATTGACTTGCGTTCCGACACAGCCACCAAACCCTCACGGCGATGGCTGCGGCCGAGTTGACCGAGGAGATTGAGGCGGCTTGAAGATTGTGCGGAAACTTCGTGGAACGTCTCAGTTTTCTTGGACAACCTCGCCGCTGAGCAGGAAATCGGCGAAGAAAAAGCCATCTCGTTCGACGATTTCGCCGGGCTCCAGCGGCACCGGCGCGGCAAACATCGGGCCGTCATAGGCGCAGGTGTGAAACTCGCCGCGCTCCGCGCAGGGGTCGATCTCGGGCGGCAGGTCATCGAGCAGCGCGGCATCAAAGTCGCGGCCCGCAAAGGAGCCGGGCAGCTTCCGAGGATCGACGCAAACCACTTTGGCGCGGAGGCCGCCGGCGATCATCTCGCGGGCCAGGGCGGCAGTGGGAATCTCCCAGAGCGGAAAGAGCGGCTCGAGGCCGGTAGGCTTCAACTGCTCTTCGCGATAAGCGCGAATGTCGGGGAGGAACAAATCGCCAAAGGCGATGGCATCGATATGCTCTCGGATGGC
>JBEKDX010000273.1:0-2798 GCA_050014135.1 Occallatibacter sp. | reverse complement strand
TGCGACTGCGGCCTCGATGATGGCGCGAACCTGCATCTCGGTGATCTCGGGGAAGGCGATGCCGAGGCGGCAGCCGCGCAATCCGAGCATGGGGTTGGTCTCGTGCAGCTCCTGGACGCGCGCCAACAGCGGACGCAGCTCCTTCAGCTTGGGCGAGCGGGGCTTGGTGTCTTCCAGGTGTTGGATTTCCACTAGCAGTTCTTCGCGCTGCGGAAGGAACTCATGCAGTGGCGGATCCAAAAGACGAATCGTCACCGGCAGTGACTCCATCGACTTGAAGAGGCCGGCGAAGTCGGCGCGCTGCATCGGCAGCAGCTTCTTCAGCGCGTCGCGGCGAGCCTTCTCGTTGTCTGACAGAATCATGGCGCGCACGTGTCCAATGCGGTCTTCGGCAAAGAACATATGCTCGGTGCGGCAAAGGCCGATGCCTTCCGCGCCAAACTGCCGAGCCTTCTTGGCGTCGCGCGGCACGTCGGCGTTGGCGCGAATCTTGAGCCGGCGAACCGGATCGACCCAGCTCATGAACTTGACCAGATCCTGATCGTCGGGCTGCGCGTCCAGGGTCTTGAGCTTGCCGGCGATCACGCGGCCAGTGGTGCCGTCCAATGAAATCCAGTCGCCCTGCTTGAAGGTATGACCCTTCACGCGCAGCTCCTTCTTGACTTCGTCGACGATGCAGTCGCCCGCGCCAGCCACGCAGCACTTGCCCATGCCGCGAGTCACAACCGCGGCGTGCGAGGTCATGCCGCCGCGCGAGGTGAGGATGCCGGCGGCCACTTCCATGCCTGCGATGTCCTCGGGCGTGGTTTCGCCGCGCACCAGAATGATGACGGGGTAACTTCCATTGGCGTGATGCTTGACCGCGTCCTCGGCGGTAAAGACGATCTGTCCCACAGCCGCACCGGGCGACGCCGGAAGGCCCGTGGCCAGCACTTCAATCTTCTCGCCCTTTTCCACCAAACGGGGAACCAGAAAGTCGTACAACTGATTCGGCTCGACGCGGTGAATGGCTTCTTCCTGCGTGATGAGTCCTTCGCGAACCATGTCGATGGCCACGCGAACCGCGGCCAGGCCGGTGCGCTTGCCATTGCGGGTTTGCAGCATATAGAGCTTGCCATCCTGGATGGTGAACTCGAAGTCCTGCATATCGCGATAGTGCTTTTCCATCTTGCCGGTGATGGTGCGCAGTTGGTCATAGACCATGGGCATCACACGCTCCAGCTCGCTGATGGGCAGCGGCGTGCGGACGCCCGAAACCACATCCTCGCCCTGCGCGTTCATCAGGTACTCGCCGAAGAATGCGTGCTCGCCGGTGGCGGGGTTGCGCGTAAAGCCTACGCCGGTGCCGGAATTGTCGCCCAGATTGCCGAAGACCATGGCTTGCACGTTGACCGCTGTGCCCAGCCAATCGTCAATGCGATTGATGCGGCGATAGGTCTTGGCCCTCTCGTTCATCCAGCTGCGGAAGACCGCGTCGCGCGCCAGCACCAGTTGCTCCAGCGGAGCCTGCGGAAAATCCTTGCCGGTCTCCTTCTTCACCAGCTTCTTGTACTCGGCGATGATCTCTTTGAGTGCCGCCGGTTGCAACTCGTAATCGAACTTGACCTTCGCCCGCTTCTTGATGGCGTCAAAGATGTGCTCAAACTTCTTCTTCTCCACATCCAGCACTACGTCTCCGAACATCTGAATCAGGCGGCGATAGGAGTCATAAGCAAAACGGGGATTGTTGCTGCGCTTGGCCAGCGCTTCGACGGCCTCATCGTTCAGGCCCAGGTTCAGAATCGTGTCCATCATGCCGGGCATCGAGAACTTGGCGCCCGAGCGTACCGAAACCAGAAGGGGATTTTCGCCCTTGCCCAGTTGCTGTCCTTGCAGTTTCTCCAACCGCTCCAGCGCGGCATACATCTCCTTGTTCACCGCGGGCGAGAGCGCCCCACGCATATACTCACGACAAGCTTCTGTCTGAATCGTGAATCCAGGAGGCACAGGCAATCCGGCATTCGTCATCTCAGCCAGGCCAGCGCCCTTGCCGCCCAGCACATCCTTCATTTTTCCGTTGCCTTCGGCCTTGCCGCCACCGAAGAAAAACACGTGTTGAGTTGAGGTCGAGTCCGCTTTTCCAGCAGACGCATTATCCATAGCGCCCTGCGTCATGGTTTGAAGCCTCCGTCTTATAGATTTCCGCGAGTGGAGTCATCAGGCAGAATGGCGGAACCGAGACTCAGCTCTCATAATGGTTGAGATTTTCAGGCTGAGCGCGGGTCAGTCATCCAGAGATCGGACAGCGCTGCACGGCATTGGTTAGTCGTTAGTACGAATACCGTCCCTAGTATACGATTGCCTGTGTTCAAGGTCACATACGATTCGCAAGCTCTCTACAAGTCTTGTCACAATAGCGCACAGCATATCATAATTCGAGACCGCGATTAACGTAGATCGAGATCGGGAACCTCTGCACAACTCCAGCTTTCTATCAGTCGTCCACCGGCTTCGCCGACCCACGGGGCATGAAACTGTAGCGCAGTCCTCCCGGCTGGCTGTAGAATGGATCTCCCCGTCCACCCATATTTGCACGGCTTTTAGCCTGCCCTGAGCGCAGTTGAACGGTGTGGCTTCAGCCGGCAAATACGCGGGGCATTAGCCCAGAAGGGAATGAAAAATGCGCATAAAGAGATTGATGCCGTGGCTATTTCTCGACCAATCGATGGAATGTTCACGCCGCCGCACTTTGGAAGAGCGGGCTGGATTGTGAAATTACAACCGCAATGTGGGATAAAAGAATCCGCTCCAATCCCACT
>JBEKDX010000272.1:0-2884 GCA_050014135.1 Occallatibacter sp. | reverse complement strand
CCCGACGTGAGCCTGGACGAGGTGCGCGCACTGGCGAGTTGGATGACCTGGAAGTGCGCGGTGGTCAATATCCCCTTTGGCGGGGCCAAGGGCGGAGTGATTTGCGATCCCAAGAAGATGAGCCAAGGCGAGCTGGAGCGCATGACGCGCCGCTACACCTCGGAGATTATCGACTTCATCGGGCCGGAGAAGGATGTGCCCGCGCCGGACATGAATACCAACGAGCAGACCATGGCGTGGATCATGGACACCTACTCGATGCACCAGGGGCACACGGTGACCAGCGTGGTGACCGGCAAGCCATTGAACGTGGGCGGCTCACGGGGGAGGGTTGAGGCCACTGGACGGGGCGTGCAGGTGATCTGCGACGAAAGCATGCGTTACCTGAAGATGCCCATCGATGGCTGCCGCGTGATTATCCAGGGCTTCGGCAACGTTGGATCGAACGCCGCACGGCTGATGATGGAGCGCGGGTACAAGATTGTGGGCATTGCGGAGTTCGATGGCGGTTTGTCGAATCCCGACGGCATCGACATTCGCCAGTTGACGGAGTACAAGCGGCGCAACAATACGCTTCTGGGCTTTCGCGGCGCCGAGGCCGTACCCAGCGATGAGTTGCTGGTTTCTGAATGCGAGATTCTGATTCCGGCGGCGCGCGAGAATGTGATCACCAGCCGCAATGCCGACCAGATCAAGGCCAAGGTTGTCGTCGAAGGCTCGAACGGCCCGACTACCGCAGTGGCCGATGACATCCTGGCCGAGAAAGGCATCTTCATCATGCCCGACATTCTGGCCAACGCCGGCGGGGTGACAGCGAGTTATTTTGAGTGGGTGCAAGATCGCCAGGGCTACTTCTGGAAGGAAGCCGTCGTCAACGAGCAATTGGAGACGATACTGCGCGACAGCTTCGACGATGTTGTGCGCTACTCCGAGGCGCACAACGTGAACAACCGCATCGCCGCTTATATGCTGGCCATCGACCGCGTAGCCATTACGATCCGGCAGCGCGGCATCTACGCCTGACCCATTGCATGGAGCAGCGGCCACCTGCGGTGGGGCCAATCGCTCGCTATTCGCTCGCATGAGCGATCACGCATCCGGTCATCGGACGAACACAAGATAAGCGGGATGGCCTTCGAGCCTGTCCCGCTTTTTTGTGCTGTGGCACAGGCAATTTCCGAGTAATAAAAACCTTCCAAGTGTAATGGCTTCGGGTGCTGGTTTATCCTAATAGTTACGCATATGAACAACGAGATTCCCAATTTAACGGCATTTGATGAAGCCGCTTTGGGCTTGGCCTTTGCCCAGCTTGAGCGGCAGGCGCGCGAGGCTGCTGCTGCGATCAGCGGCGAAGCGGACGTGGAAGCCTTCAAGCTGCAATGGCTGGGGCGCAAGCAGGGCCTTCTCAAAGAGGTCTCCGACAGGTGGCAGAAGGCCGCTCCGGCGGAGGCCAAGAAGGCCGTGGGCATGCGCTTCAACGCGCTCAAGGCAGTGGTCGAGGGCCTGTTGGACGAGGCCGCCGGCGCGGGTCCGACGGACGCTGCGCTGAAAGCTGAGGCCATCGACATCACGCTGCCGGGCACGCGGCGGCTCGCTGGCGCCGAGCATCCGATCACGCGCACACTGAATGAGATTGTCAGCGTCTTTGCGGCGCTGGGCTACTCGGTGGGCGTGGGCCCCGAGGTCGAAAGCGACTTCTACAACTTCGAGAGCATGAACTTTCCACCCGGCCATCCGGCGCGCGACACGCAGGACACGCTGGTGGTGGCCAATCAAGAGCGCCGTCCGCAGCGCGACCGTCTGCTGATGCGCACTCACACCTCGCCCGTCCAGATGCGGACGATGGAGTCGCAGCCGCCTCCGGTGCGCATCGTGATTCCCGGCAAGGTGCATCGCAACGACGCCGCCGACGCAACGCACTCGCCGATCTTTCATCAGGTCGAGGGCCTCTGCGTGGACACCAACATCACCTTCAGCGATTTGAAGGGCACGCTCGATCACGCCATGAAGGCGCTCTTCGGTTCGGCCGTGAAGACGCGCTTTTTCCCGTCCTTCTTTCCCTTCACCGAGCCAAGCGCCGACGTGCAGATCAGTTGCATTTTTTGTGGAGGAAAAGGCTGCCGCAAATGCAAAAATTCTGGATGGATTGAGCTGCTGGGCTGCGGCATGGTGGACCCGGCGGTCTTCGCCTTCGCCGCGGAAAAGCAACCCGCGTATGACCCGAAGAAAATCTCCGGCTTCGCCTTCGGCATGGGCGTCGAGCGCATCGCGATGATGAAGTACGGGGTGAGTGAAATCGGCCAATTCTACGCTGGCGATATGCGGTTTTTGGGGCAATTTGCATGAAAGCGGAGTTAGCCGCGCTGCGCGCGTGTTAGCGGAGCTAGCGGAGTTAGTCAAGGAGAGCGATGGCGCGACCGAAAAGCTACCGGGAGTTGATCGTCTGGCAGAAAGCGATGGCCTTGGCGCGACGGGCATATGAGCTTAGTCAATGCTTGCCCAAGTCAGAGGCGTATGGATTGCTTACTCAGATTCGACGCGCGGCTGTGTCTGTGCCAAGCAATATTGCCGAAGGGCATGGAAGGTTGACCGATTTACAGTTTCGGCATTTTCTGGGAAACGCGCGTGGCTCTCTCTATGAGATGCAAACTCAACTCGAATTGGCCAGCGATCTTGGCTATCTCAACGAAATACTTGTGCGGGAATTGATGGATCAGGGAGTGGAGGTTGCACGATTGATCAATGGATTGATTTCGTCTATGGTCGTGGGCAAAGCCAGCGAGAAAGCGGCAGCAAAGTCCGTGTTGGAGGTCAACTCCGCTAACGATGCTAACTCCGCTCGACAAGGAAATTATCGATGAAAATACTTAGCAAATGGATTCGT
>JBEKDX010000271.1:0-2889 GCA_050014135.1 Occallatibacter sp. | reverse complement strand
CATTACTCTCGATCACAGGCGAAAAGATGCTTGGGGCATTCCTGTTCCTCATATCAAATGTTCTTTGGCCCGCAACGAACACGCTCTCCTGCAAGAGCAAACCAGATCTATCCGGGAGATGGTAGAATCCTGCGGCTATAAGATAATCTTTTCTGGATCAGCGCTCGGGCTTGATCCTGAGATCGAGCCATTCCCCGATGCCAATTGGTTCAGCCGGTTTATCTTCCGAAGGTCCTTCAAGAAAAGCATGGCGGTTGGAGCGGCGATTCACGAATGCGGCGGCGCGCGCATGGGTAACGATCCGGCTAAGTCAGTTCTTAACTCGTACAACCAATGCTGGGATGTGAAAAACCTGTTTGTAACCGATGGGAGCTGTTTCCCTTCCAGCGGAACAGTAGGCCCAGCGTTGACGATCATGGCCCTAACGGCGCGCGCGTGCGAGTACGTAGCGGAGGAGTACAAGGCGAATAGGCTCTGACAAGCCCGCCTCGATATTGCTAATCGCGGAGCTATTACATACTGATATCCGTAGCGGGTGAGCCAAGCATCCGCTTGCGCAGTAGCGCCAGCTCGGCGCTGGAAAAGCTGCTGCTCGCGACCGCGCGGGCGTTGGCGCGCAGGTGGTCCTCACGCATCATCGAGAGAACAAGTGCGTGAATGCCCTCGCCGTTCAGGATCATTGCGAAGATAGCTTCCAACAGTGTCTGCCAGTTTGAGTCGCGCAACTTTTCGCGTAGTTCAACCGGCGTCGTCTCATCGGCGCAGATCGAAGCGAGAGTCTCTCTTGTCCGCGCGAGGCGCTCAACACCGCCGAATGGATGGTTGGCAATCAGAAGCATTCCTCGCTGATTGAGCTCCGCAATTCCGGACGTCATCGGATCAAAAACATTTGCGCCAAACTGCACAGCACTGATAATAGCGGGTCCGTTCGCGATCGATCCAGCAACCACGTCCGCAGAAGCATAGAGGCCCGCGTGCAACACCTTACCCGACTGCACCAGTGTGTCGAGTTCGGCCATCAGATTCTGCTGGTAAATCGTGCTCGCCGTGGCTTCATGCAGAAAGAGCAGATCGAGATGATCGGTTCGGAGCTGCCGCAGACTGGCATCGACTGATGCCCGCAACCCTGCCACAGAAAACTGTCCGCAAGCGGCACCGTGGCCACCGTCGCGGCGAACTAGTCTACGCACTCCCGGCACCTGCAGTGCGCGGCGGGCCAAGGGAAGGGTTACGCGTTTGAGCGCGCACAGCCTCTGTGGAGCAATGCCATACTTTGTTGCCACGACAGCCTGCTCGCGCTTGCCGCGTAAAAACTCACCCAGCACGGCTTCAGCATCTCCGAAGCCATAACTCCGCGCCGTATCGAAGAGCGTAATTCCCTCATCCCAGGCTACGTTCATCGCGCGCAACGATGCGGCTCGGCCAACGCGCCCCAGTACTGAACCGCAGCCGAAACCTAGTACAGATGTGCGAATTTCACCACAGACGTTGTGCCGCATGGTCTCTATTCTCTCGCGCAAATACACGGCGGCCCATCAAGTAAGTCAAGCTCGATTCTCCCGAAAGGATTACTCGGGCGCAAAGGCAGTTATCATTCCGGAAAAGTGGCTTGTAAAACTATTGCCAGAGAAGAGTACCGATTCGAACCCTGTAAAATGGCAACTAAGATCGCGTCGCGCCATCCCTGCGCCAGCGAACAGATCGAAGGCAAGCCACACGATGAGTGATTTGAACGTTCTGCTGGTTGTCTATGCGTTTCCGCCTTGCGGAGGCGTTGGAGTGCTGCGCGCAGCCAGCCTGGCGCGCTATCTCCCGGCGGAAGGAATCCGTCTCGATGTCTTGACGACGCGCAATCCATCCTCGGTGGGCATGGACCTGTCGCTGCTCGACGAGATTCCGCCGGAAGTCACGATTCATCGCACCATCACGCTCGATCTTCCCTTCAGCATCAAGAAGCGGCTCAAGAGGCTGGTCACCGGGGCAAAGCCGCCCACCAGTCAAGCTAATGGTGCAGTTCCCGCCGGCAAACTCAACTTCCTCAAGAGAGCGATCCAGGACCTTCTGCTGCCTGACCCGCAGGTGACATGGCTGCCAGTTCTGACGCGCGCCGCGCGGCGCATCATCAGGGAGCGCAAAATTGATCTGGTTCTAATCACCGGCGCGCCCTACTCGAATTATTTGCTGGCGGAAAGGTTGCGCAAGAGTTATCCGTATTTGCCGATTGTTTTGGATTTTCGCGACGAATGGATTTCGACTTGTTTTGAAGCAGCCGCCTTCCAATTCAGCCGGAGCGAACGGGCGCGCAGCTTCGCGATTGAAGCCGAAGCCGCGGCTGTGGCCAGCGCAACCATAGTGGTCGCTGTCACCGAGGGCGCGCGCCGCGAGATTCGCGCACGCTACCCGCACGATCCTGAAGACAAGTACCAGCTTATCCCCAATGGATTTGATTCCACCCGAATCTACCGCTCTGCTTCATCGCCAGTTATCCAGTCCGATAGAAAAATCGTTGTAACTTACATTGGCAGCATCTACGCATCCACCGAGCCGACCATGCTGGTTCAGGCTCTGCAATCTCTACCGCTAGAGGTGAAGTCACGCCTCAAACTCCGCTTCATTGGCCATATCGAGGAACCTCGCTACCGCGAAGCGCTCCTGCAACTGGGCGATATGGTGCAACTCGAAGGATACTTGCCGCAACCTGCAGCACTGGCCGCTATGAACGAGGCCGACTATGCGTTGCTGATCACCCACGACCGTCTGAATGTATCGGCGAAATTCTACGATTACATTGGTGCCGGCAAGCCGATCCTGGGCTGCGTTCATCCACTGGGCGACGTGCGCCGGCTGATCGAGGAGTTACACGCCGGCTGGTGGGCTGACAGTCGCGAC
>JBEKDX010000270.1:0-2894 GCA_050014135.1 Occallatibacter sp. | reverse complement strand
AACGTTTTGGGGTCGAATAACCACGTTCCTGAAAGAACGTCTGATCAGCAGCGGTGAAGGTGAAGTCCTGCCCGCAATCGCTGCACGTAAGTTGCATATCTCCGGCCATGGGTCTCCTCGTGCAAATTGTACAGCCCAATGTGCCATTTGCGTACAAAGATTATTTCGAAAAGAAAAAACTTGTGCCTGGGAGGGATTTTGGGCCGCCGGATTTCCTCTGTGACGAGGCCGCCCAGGATACCGTCCTCGGCTACAGCTCCCACCAATCCAGCAGCAGCATTCGCGGATAATAGAGTCCCGCCCGAATCGACTCCCCGCCGCGCACCTTGCGCAGAAGCTTGCCGTAGGCCTCCACTTGAGGCGCGAAGAGCGCGCGCAGCGCCGGCAGCGCCGTGGCTGGGTCCGCGTTGTCGGCGTGGGCAGTTTTATAGTCGATGATCCACCAACAATCTTCGCCCTCATTTCCGGGCGTCGGACCGGCCTGGAAGACACGATCCACTCGTATGGTGCGCAGCAGGCCGTCAACGATTCCCGCCCAGCCGGCCTCGCTCGCTGCGCCCGCGTGGGGCGAAAGAATCCACTCGCCGATAGGGTCTTGAGAGGCTGCGAGCGCGAGTTGCAGCGCCTGGTCTGCAATCTGCAGCGCCTGATTGCGTTCCACGCCAACGGCTCTTACCTGGGCGGCGACGCACGGCTCAAACTGCCGAAGAGCCATGCGGGCACCCTCCCAATCCAGATTCTCACGCAGCCGGGCCAGCTCTTCGAGCAGTGTGTGTACGGCTCTCCCCAGAGCGCGCGAGAGCATACCGCCCTCATGGCGGGAGTAGAGCCGCGTGGCGCCAATTCCTAGGACGGGTGATTCCGGCGAACTGGCGGAGGTAAGCGGAGGCTGGTAATCCAGCGGCAGGCGGCGCAACAGCGTAGGCCGGACCGGCGGCGGCATCACCAGCAGATTGCCCTCGCCCGATGCGGCAAGGGATTCGATTTCCTCTTCCCGCGAGTCCGTCTTGGCGGCCTTCCACTCTTCAAAGCGTGTGCGGACTTCTTCCTCCAGCGCTGGCCAAGCTGTAGCCAGCAGGCTGTTGACGGCCTCCATAAGCGCCAACTCGCCGTCTAGCTCCTTGTAGGCGGGACGGGCAAACAGGTGCAGCTCCTCGCGTGCGCGGGTGGCGGCGACGTAAAGAATTCGCCGCATCTCTTGCCTCTCGCGCTCACGATAGACACGGTCAACCCACTCCTTGGCCCCGCCGCGCTCCGTTCCTTTAGCTTGCAGGGGAGCGATCAGAAACTCGGTGATCTCTCCTGAGTCGTCCGGCTCGGCGAGTCCGCGTTCCAGCCAGGAAAGCAGCCTGACCCGTCCGCGCCCGCCCGCCGCTTGCAGTTCGGGAACGATCACCACCTCGAACTCCAACCCCTTCGCCTTGTGGATAGTCATTAGCTGCACGCCGCTGTCGCTCGCGGCCTCGGGGTCGGGCAGCGCGGTCAGCTTATCGAGAGCCGCGTCCAGCGCCGGGCCAAGCAACTCCGCTTCGCCGCCGGGCAGCCGGTCCAGGCAGCTCCAGAGCAGATCCAGGTTGGCGCGAGCGGGCGCGTCCACGCAAGCCGCTCCGCCCAGCCGCAGCCAGAGTTGCTCCAGCCGCGTCCCCAGCGAAGCCATGGGTTGATCGGCGCGCAGTGTAGCTGCCGCTGCCAGAGTGTCGAGCAGACGCCCCCCGGCAGCGCGGCCAGCTTCGCTCAACAGCGCGAGCCGCTCGGCCAGCAGCTCCGGCACCGGACGGGTGAGCGCTTCCGGCTCACCGGCCAGCGCGTGCAGGTCGTCCAGCGAAAGGCCGCACCAGGGAGCGCGCAAAACCCCCAGCCAAGCCACGCGATTCTCCGGCTGAAGCAAGGCGCGGGCCAAGGCCAGCGCATCCAGAATCTCAGGCCGCTCGGCCAGCTTCTCCAATTCGACGGCGCGGAAGGGAATCTTCGCCTTGCGCAGCGCTTCGGCGATAGGAATGAGGTGATTACGAGCACGGCCCAGAACGGCAATGCGGTATCTTCCTCCGCTTGCCTTGGCTTCTTGAACGCGATCCATGGAGCTGTGGATCAAGACAACGATCTCATCAATCTGCGCGTCGTGGGCAGCATCTCCTGTCTCAGCCGCTTTGCCGCGCCCGGCCTGGAGAGCAAATTCAAGGTGCAGCGAATAAGAAGAATTAGTGCTTGCAAACTCCTCTCTCGCCGGACTTGCTGACGAGTATCCAATGCCGCTGCCGTCATTTACCGCGAATACTTCAACAAAAATCTCATTTAGCCGCTCAACCAGTCCAGGTGTGGTGCGAAAATTGGAAGTAAGTGGTACAAAATCAAAAAGTTGCGGCTGCTCGTGGGGAATCTCCAAGCCTAGCGCTTTGACGCGCGGAAACAATTCGGCGTCGGCTTCGCGGAACGAGTAGATCGATTGCATCGGGTCGCCGACCAGAAAGCAGGTGCGCCCCGTGCGCTCGGGCCACGCAGCCAGCAGGCTCGCGAGCAGTTGGTGTTGGCGGCGGCTGGTGTCCTGGAACTCGTCGACCATCAAATGCCGTATTCCATCTGACACGGCCAACGCGGCATCAGTCGGCAGTCCATCCTCGCCGCGAAGCACACGCTGGGCGATCTGCGCCACCTCGATGAAATCCACCCGCCCAGCCTCGGCAAAGGCAATTCGCAGCTCGCCCGCCGCATGGCGCAGCAGCGTGAAACAGGCGCGCACTATCTTCCACTCCTCTTCGGAATAGCTGGTTGAAGGCAAATTGCGGACGGCAGAGAGAGCGGCTTCTAATCCCGGGACGGCAGCCAGTGCCGAGATCAATTCCAGGAGGCGTCCTTTTTCATTCTTCCGGTCGGCAGGAAAGCCGAGGCGAACGTTG
>JBEKDX010000269.1:0-3099 GCA_050014135.1 Occallatibacter sp. | reverse complement strand
CCGCCATTGCCTTATGAGCGGATGATTACCGGCCTACCTCTGCATGAGCGCATCGACCGCGAGCTGGTGAAGACGCCGGCCATCCAGCCCGACGAGGATAGCCTGGTGGCGGGAGCGCACGTCTACAGCGAAAAATGCGCCGTCTGCCACGGCTTTCACGGCAAGCCCTCTGCCTTTGGCGCGCATATGTTTCCCGATGCTCCGCCGCTGTGGGAGAAGCACCACAACAGCGCCGTGATTGGGGTCAGCGACGACCCGCCCGGCGAGACCTACTGGAAGGTGGCCAACGGCATCCGGCTCACGGGTATGCCCGCCTACAAACAGATGCTCACCGATACCGAGATCTGGCAGGTGAGCCTACTGCTGGCCAACGCTGACAAACCCCTGCCCCCCGCGGCGGTCGAGATTCTGCGCGGCGACCTGCCGGTGACGCCGGCGCCGCTGGTGGTTGGCCCGGAGGCGGGAAAGAAATAAATATCTAGCTTTCGGCACGCACCAGCAGGCAGGTGATGTTGTCGTGGCCGCCGGCTTTGTTGGCCGCGTCCACCAGGCGGGCGCAGAGGTCTGCCAAAGGCAGATCAACTGCCAGCATGGATTCAATCAGCGGGTCGGTCAGTTCGCCGGTCAACCCGTCGGAGCAGAGCAGGAAGAGGTCGCCCGGCTCGGCCTCGCACTCGAAGAGATCCGGTTCGACGCTCTCTTGCGTGCCCAGCGCGCGGGTGATGACGTTACGCATCGGAGAGCGCAGAGCCTCTTCGTGGGTCAAGCGACCCAGCCGGACCTGCTCCTCGACCAGCGAGTGGTCCTGGCTGATCTGTTCCAGCTTGCTCTGGCCCGGCCCCAGGTTGCGCAGCCGGTAACAGCGGCTGTCGCCCACGTTGAAGACCAGCACGCGGCGCTTCTCGGTCATCAGGCCCACCAGCGTGGTTCCCATGCCGGTGAGCTGCAAGTCTTGCATGGAGCGGGAGTGGATCTTCTCATTGGCGGCGCGAATAGCCTCCGCGATCGCCTCTTCGAGCGGCGTGACCTTGGCGCGGGTGGTGAGCCGGCGCATGACCTCGTCGACGGCTTGGGAACTGGCGATCTCTCCGGCCGCGGCACCGCCCATGCCGTCACAGACGACATAGACTCCGCGCTCGACGGAGCACCCGAATGAATCTTCGTTGGTAGGGCGCTTGCTGCCAACGTCAGAAACCGCGGCGGCCGCGTAGCGAACAATGGACGTGACCAAGAAATCTCTCCCGCAGTTCAGTTTACACGGGTTGCAATTGAGGGCGCCCAACCCTGACTGCGAATAGAGCGGTCAGGGAGTGACTCCCAATGAATGAGGCAAGTTGGAGTTCATGGTATCCCACTCCAACTGCAAAAACAAGAACGCGCCGCGCCGCGGCTGCTGCCCTTAAGTCCGGCTCATAGATCCGGCGGATGAATGGCGGGAGCGAGGCGCACGGAGGAAGGAAGCGTCGGCGGCAACGCCAGTTCGAAGACCTGGATTGCGCCAGCGTTGAGCACGGCCACGCGGCGTCCAGAGGGCGATAGAGCTACATTCCCACCCGCATCGAGGATTGGGCTGGCCCTGGTCTCCAGCACGACCCTGCCGTTGGCCGCGTCGAGCACCTCGACCAGTTGGCCTTTGATCTCGTCTTGAGTGATGGAGGCGTTGCCATGAACTGGGTGAGTGACGGCCACAGCCTCACGCGCCAGCCGCGAGCCGTCGAGCGCGCGGACCACCAGCGGCCAGACCGCCGCATCGGAGGTTTGCGCCTGCCACAGGCGACGGCCATCGGTTCCCATCGCCACCAGCTTTCCCGCGCCCAAGGGAGTGCATATGGTCGCCAGCAGCTCCTGCTCGGAGAGGAAATCGAAGAGCGGCGCACAGGACGAATCGATCTGGCCGAGAATCGCGCTGCCACCGTTGAAGTAGTTCAGGTTGAGCAGCCAATTGCCGCCGCTGCCGCGCAGGCTTTCGAGGTAGCCGTCGGCATTGATGGGCAGATGCACGGTGGAGCGGCTACGGCTGACCAGCATTACCTGCCCCGAGTCGCGGCGCAGGATGCGCACCGCCAGATCGGAGTTGGCAGCCGGAGTCCTTGGCGACTTGGAGTGATCCGTTGGATATTGCGCGGCCTCGGCTGGCTCTCGGGAGTCGGCCACCAGAAACTGTTGCATCGGATCCATCTCGAGGTAAAGCAGCGGCCCGGCAAAGTGCAGGAAGGGCTTCAGCTCGAGCGTGGCGTCGCCTTGCAAAAGATTGTCGCGGTCGCGCAGCAGGAAGCGGCCGCCGGAGAGCATCCAGAGGTAACGCGCCCGGTCGTGAACCGTCCACAAGGCCTCGTCCTCGACCGTTCCAGCCGGTAAGGCGAGCACGACGGCGCGAATCTGGCGCTCGTCATAACTTGAGGCTTCGCGCGTCGCGTCGCCAGCTTCCGCAGTTCCGCGGCGGATCAGCCCTGGCACGCGAAAGGTGAAGAGCAGCCGGTTTTCGTCGAGGAAGTCCAGGGAGACAAAGCTGTTGTTCAGGCCAAAGTAGAGAAGCCCCGGCGCGGAAAAGCCTAGCGGCTCGACGGGAATCGCGAAGGCTGGCGGCTGCGAGGGCATATCGGCAAGCCGGTCCGGCAGCACTTGCGCCGGCAACGGAATCTTCGGCTCCGGCGCGCTGATCAGACCGTCCTGCGCCTGCGCAGCCGCGCCGAGCGCCGCCATCAGCACTGCTGTCTTCACTCTCCATCCGCTTCCCATCCGCCGATTCGCCATCAAGAGATATTCTCGCCGATGCGACCGGTTGGCAACGGTGATGCGGCTCTCTGTGCTTATGAAGGAGTGATCGGGCCAGAGTAAAGGTTTCTGTATACCACGATATGATACTAGCCGGTTTGGCATCTTTTATAAGGTGTTCATTCCAGGATGGTTAAAATTATCTGCAAAATCTTTATGCCAAAATATATATTTTAGGGGGGGGTGGGGGGGGCGAAGACCGGTGGTACAGACCGGGGACATGCCTGACAGATTGAACCGGGGACATGCCTGACACTGCACAAGTCCATGGGCGTTTGATTACAACGTCATTATGGGCTGGAGAGCGAGCAGTGTGATGGACGA
>JBEKDX010000268.1:0-3153 GCA_050014135.1 Occallatibacter sp. | reverse complement strand
GGCTGGTTCTGCAATCGGTAAGCGATGTGAGTTCGAAGGAGATCGACTACTCAAAAACCCTGTCCGTCACCAAGAATGACACGGTGCCCGATTCGAGCGGAACTGATCCGCTGGATTCCGTGCGCAAGGCCGCGGCGTCCACTCCTGCAGGCAACTCCGCTGGGCAACAGTTCAAGCGGGCGATTGACGCCTTCGGCAAAGACGGCGACCACAACTCTGGAGTTGTGATTTTGGACGGAAACGCGAATACTGCAGCGGCGAAGGACGAAATGAAAGGGACGGCGGATTCTCTGGACGGTCTGTTGTTCATATGCACATTCAATTCCAGCCGTACATATGGTGAATCCAAGGCGCGGGCGCTTGTCTTTGCCGGCGAAAATGTCGCCAACCTGCGCAACCCTCTGCCGGGAGCCGCGAATGCAGAACTCTATGATCTGGAGATGCGCGCCTGGGTGACAACCGTTCTGGACGCCTTCGCTAGCCACCAGAAGACGCTGACGCTGCCGGGCGGCTATCTGATCGTCAACTCGGCTTGGCCGCCAGCCGATATGAACAAGAATGTGGACGATGCGATTGATGGCTTCCTGACAATCGAGGAGCTGGTGCGCCGCTAGACGCCCGCGCGTTGTCTCTCCCGCGCGCGATGGATGCGAGTATTCTTAAAAGCAGCACGAGTGTTTTCAAAGAAAAGGAAAAAAATGGCGGAGATAGCCGTTGAGGCCACCGAAGTACCTGCGCAGTTGCCGAAGGTTCGCGTAGCCGTTCTAGGCGCGGGCAAGATGGGCGGCATTTTGTTGCAGGCCTTTCTGAAGCAAAACCTGTTTGCTCCCGAGCAGATTCATGCCACCGTTGGCCACGCCGAACGTGCGTTGGCTCTGAGCACGCAGTGGGGCGTGGACGTGAGTACGAACAACCTCAAGGCCGTACAGCAGTCGGATCTGATTCTGGTGGGCGTAAAGCCCTTCCAGGTGCCGGATTTGATCGCGGAGATTCGCCCCGCGCTGACCCCTGCCAAGACGATCGTCTCCTTTGCGGCCTCGGTGAAGACACGGGCTATTGAAGAGGCGGCAGGGATGGAAATCGCGGTAATTCGCGCCATGCCCAACACGCCCTCGGCGCTGGGCGCGGGCGCGGCCGGATTGTGCCGCGGACGCTTCGTCAAGGCCGAGCAGATGGAGTTGGCCCAGCGCATCTTCGAGACCGTGGGCCGCGCCGTGGTGGTGGATGAGAAGCATATGGACGCCGTGACCGGCCTCTCGGCCTCCGGCCCGGCTTACATCTACATCATCATCGAGGCGCTGGCCGAGGCGGGCGTGAAGGTCGGCCTCTCCCGCGACGTGGCCACGCAACTAGCCGCGCAAACCACCCTCGGCGCAGCCAAGATGGTGCTCGAAACCGGCTACCATCCCGCCCTGCTGAAGGACGCCGTGACCACTCCCGCCGGCTGCACCATCGACGGCATTCTCGAACTGGAAGAAGGCGGACTGCGCGTCACGCTGATCAAAGCCGTGATGCGGGCCACGCAGAGGGCGAAGGAGTTGGCGGCCGGGTGATATTGCCTTTTCATTTCCCATGTCTCAAAATCGAGACCTGAGGCACCCAATAATATTTAGTGAGTCGCAAACCTGATCACACACTGGCCCGATCCTTTGCCCATCCAACGTCCAACTTGGCTCCCTGCTTATCTCCCGGAACTCGACGGCCTGCGCGGTCTGGCGATTCTGGGAGTGGTGATCTATCACTGCGATCCGCGCTTCCAAGGCACCCGGATGCACGCCGTCTCAGAGTGGGGATGGGTGGGGGTCAATCTCTTCTTCGTGCTCTCCGGCTTCCTGATTACCTCGAACCTGCTGGCGTCGCGCGACAAGCCGCATTACTTCCATAACTTCCATGCGCGCCGATTGCTGCGCATATGGCCGGTCTACCTGCTGGTGCTGGCGGTGGTCTACCTGAATGCGCCATGGTTCGTCGGCCCCAGCGTGCTGGACGCGGTGAAGACCGCTCCCTGGCTGGCTTACCTTTTCTGCGTACAGAATCTTTTTCCTCTCAAGCTGCCCCCGTCCCTCGGCCCCACCTGGGCGCTGGCTCTCGAAGAGCAGTACTACTTTGTCTGGGCCCCGCTCGTCCGCTTTCTGCGCCGTCCATGGATGCTGGCCGTTGTTCTAACTGCCGCGCTGCTCTGCTCGCCGCTGATGCGCCATCTGGACCCGGCCTGGATGAAGGAGCTTCGCACCCACACGCTGATCAAGCTGGATGGAATCGCGCTGGGTAGCTTGCTCTCGCTGGGGCTTTACACGCTATCACTCAGTCGCCGAACGTGGTTCTGGATCGGGATGGGCGCGTTTGGCCTCGGCATTGCGGCAGCCGCCACCGTTGCCGGCGGAACATCTCTTCTGGATACCGCGCTGGCCACGGGCTTTGCCGGAGCGGTGCTGGCCGCGATGGCCTCGACCGGCGCACGCAATCCCATCAGCGCCGCACTGCGCCGCGGGCCGCTGGCCTTCTATGGCCGCATCAGCTACGGCCTATACATGACCCACATCATGGTCTTCATCTACTTTGGCTGGTTCGACGCGCGCATGAACCACTACGGCACTGCCGGCGACATGGCTGTCGTGGCCTTCCGGCTGATTGCCACAACAGCAGTCGCCACCGTGTTGTGGTACGGCTTCGAGTCGCAAATCCTCAAACTCAAGCGGTTTTTCTAAGCGATTAGCGTATTCGATCCGAATTCGGCTGCTTTATCATTTGATTACCTTCATCGCAATGAATTATTTTGATTGAGTTGAATACCTTTCACAACGCAGACTATGCAGAATGCGCAGCACGAGTTTCATCCACGAATGAAGAAGGACCTATGACTCAATCGAATGAACACGCTTCCTGCCCAAGGCTTACCCTTGTGATCCCTTGCCATAATGAAGAGCTGGTGCTGCCTGAAACCGCCAAGCGCCTTGTTGCATTGCTCGATCAACTGACCCAAGAGGCCTTGATCGCCACGCCTTCTATCTTTTTTACCGATGATGGATCGACGGACGGCACATGGAGCGCCATCGAGCGGCTGGCATCCGAATGCTCCTGCATCCACGGCCTGAAGCTATCACGGAATTTTGGTCAGCAGAGCGCAATTCTCGCGGGCTTGCTCACCGCTCC
>JBEKDX010000267.1:0-3169 GCA_050014135.1 Occallatibacter sp. | reverse complement strand
TTCTCCCATGCCGGCACAAACAATGGCCTGGCAGCGCAAGAATTGACCGGTCTACTCACGCCGATAATCACTTCGCCATGACGCTCGCTCTTCAATTTCATTTTCTAGGTCGATGAGCTGTGTCTCATCCTTCCACCACAATAACGTCAAAACGATTCCGCCCGCCAAGAGTCTTGAGTCTTCATGCACCCAGTAGTTTCGTGCGTTCCGATGGTTGAGCCACTCGTCAGCGCCCACATGTTTGGGCGGGAAGGACTTCCCTTGTCCATTCAACAATGCGTGAGCTATGCTGCCGGTTCCAGGACGCAGTTCTGGCCAGAGCTTATCTTTCACGCCACTACTCGGCACGAACCATTCACGTTTCTGCGGACCGTTGCAGATAAGCATGGCGGGGAGTTCTCCATATTCGACCAAGCGAATAGCGGTAGCTGTCAGGCTCGTGCAGAAGATTGCGCCAAGTTCCTCAACGATCTCAAAGGTTACAGGGTTTCGATGAGTGAACTTACGGAACATCTTTCCCGGCAATAACAAGTCACTCGCAAAGCGGTTAGCTCGCCATTCAGGATTCTCCTCTGACCACTCCTTTACAAAACTCTTGTCTTCACACTGAAATGAGATTTGCCCACGTTCCCGCATCCAGTGCCCAAGCTCATGACCAGCCGAAAATCGCTGCCGTGGACGAGAGCAATGTTCCTCGATCGTGATGATCGCTCGGTTTTTATAACCCATGATCCGGGCTGCGCAACCTGAGAGCGGCTGATAGCGAATTGTCGCGCCGCAATCTTCTGCTATGGCCTCGATGTCAATATCTTCAGGCTCCTGAATGCCGAGGTCTAGCAGCACCTGTGACGGTGATCGATACCAATCAGGATTCGGACTCATTGTTCTTTTCTCCGAGGTCCTCTATCGCGCCCAACGCATCAAGTTCTTCAAGAGCACTCTCAATATCTCCATCTGTCAAAGAACTCAGATCCCGATGCTGCATCGTCAAAGCAGACTGAATGCTTGGGTTGGCTTTGAGCAGATCGAAAAACTGTGATCTCCGTGCCTCGACGCTCGGAGCTATTCTGCGCTTGCGGCTCTCAATCCTCTGCGAACTCTCTTTGTATCGTTGCCTGGCATGATGGAGTTTCTTCTGTTGAAATTCCTTGACTCCTGCCAAGAGTGCCGCTTTTGTTTGTGCAGCTAGCGCCTCCGCGTCTTCTCCTGAGGACAACACATCTTCCTCGATTTCTCCAGGAGACGCCGCTTCGATCGAATCGGCGATTTGGCCAAGAACGTGCTCCGCCTGCTCAACCGTCCATTGTTTCTTAACGGACATTGTGAATTCCCTTCGGCCAACGTGCAGCAATCTGTCGGCGAATTCGCCGGACAATGGTTTCGTATGCTTTTCTGTCGATACCAAGCGCGTCGATGATCTCTGTGCCAGACATACGATCCGACCAACCATCCATTACAACGAACGCTTCTGGATCGTCGTTGAAAGCTTCCTGAACCTCAGCTAGTAAATTTGACGCGATGACCGCCTGCTCTGGATTCAACCCAGGATCGGTGAGCAGATCGACCGGGCTGAGTGATTCCTTCCCGTCTTCTGCAGGCTCAACAAGTTGGCTTGCTGGGATTTCAAAGCCTCTTGCTTCCGCTGCTTCCCGGAGGTTGGAGGCAGTGCTTTTGATCGCGCCCATCAAGACGCCAACAAAATCCACCTTTCTCGGATTCCAGTGACGGCGCTCTTCTAGTAGGGCGCGAACCGCCCCCTGCACGAGATCCTCTCCAGATTCGACAACGCCGCGGAGGCCCAGCGCTTGGGCGCGGTTCCGCGCGAAAGCGTTAAGCTTCACAAAATCAGCTTTTTGGAGCTTCGCGATAGCCTGTTCAATCTCTTCGACTGATGCGACTACCTCCGATTTCGACTGCGGTTTGTCTGGCGCCACCCATTCACCCCATTTGCCACCTACTCAATTATCTATGCTGCCTTGCAGCACAGCTCGGACAAAACAATAGTTTGTTTTTCCTGTCCGACACCCGGCGTCTTGCAGCATACATCTATGAAGGCAACAGTCTCCGGCCAGGGTCGGAGTAGGAGCGAAGATGCAAAACACGGAACAGGGGCGAGATGAAATAGAAATCTTGGTCGAAGGGGAAGGTCTTGCGGAAGTTGAGGCCATCCGGATTCCTGTCGGGAGCGCTGCCAGCGAGATCGTTGCGGCAGTTGCCGTAGAGGGCGGCTTCCCGGTCGAAGGTGCGATTCTGTTCGTCGAGGATTGCGACGAGCCTATCGACCTCGAAATTGTCGTGGTTGATGAAGAGGTGAGCGGCAAGGTACATCATGTACACCGAGCGCGCAAAATCGAAGTCGGGGTCTTCTACCAGGGGCGTCGGATCGAGAGACGCTTCGCTCCGTCAACGCGAGTTCAGCTCGTTTTGGACTGGGCCGTTAGTCGCGATGGCTTCAATATCGACCCGGCTGTTGCGCCAGAAATGGAGCTTGCGCTCCACGGTCAGACCAAGCCGCTTCCCAAGAGCGCCCATATTGGCCGATACGTCCGGCATCCGCATTGTGAGCTGGATTTCGATCTCATCCGCGGCGTCGTGCCAAACGGAGCGGCGCTGTGAGCGACCTTCGTCCTACTGAGCTGGCGGTCACAGCCGACCTTACGTCCGCCCGCTTCCGGATCGGTGTGAAGCGCGGTCATTGGCGCAAGGTTTCGTATGTATTTCCAATTCTGGTAATCGCGGTGGCCGCAGTCGAGCCGAATGGCAATTCAACAGAGTACTTCTTCCGATTTGAATTGACGGGGTTTCCAGGCACTGCGCCTGATGTCAGGATTTGGGACTACGCGACGGACGCGCTGCTCGCAGTCGACCAGCGCCCCAAAGGCTCCAACCGTGTCACCGAGGCTTTCAAGTCCTGGGGCAACCAGACTGTTTATCGTCCTTGGGATCGCCTGGCGGGCGCACATAACAACTGGTCGTCAGGATATCCAGACCTGGCGTGGAATGCCAAACGCGATCTCACCTTCATCCTTGAGGATTTATATGGCCTTCTTACTTCGAACACTACTGCGCACGGCATTCGGCAAGCCGCCTAGGCTGCTCTGCGATCAGCATATCTGGGGTAATGGCGTCGATGAGTTGATGCGGCGCACTGGGGGGATGCGCGAAAGCG
>JBEKDX010000266.1:0-3203 GCA_050014135.1 Occallatibacter sp. | reverse complement strand
CTGGTTTACATTCTGACCGATGCGGCGATTGAGCCGACGGTGTTGAACGGCTATCTGCAGCCGGCCATCGAGGTCAGCTTCAACCGCATCTCGGTGGACGGCGACACCTCGACCAACGACACTGTGCTGCTGCTGGCCTCGGGAGCAAGCGGCGTGGCCGTGGGCGCGGGCAATGCCGTCTTCGCCGCCGCATTGACGCAGGTCTGCACCTCGCTGGCGAGGCAAATCGTGGCCGACGGCGAAGGCATTACTCATGTTGTGGAGTTGCATATCGAGGGAGCGGCCACGGAAGGCGACGCGCTCAAGGTTGCGAAGGCCATTGCTCATTCGCCGCTGGTGAAGACCGCCTGGGCAGGCAGCGATCCTAATTGGGGCCGGCTAGCGGCGGCCATCGGTTACTCGGGCGCGCAGATCGACCCCGAGCGCATCGACATTCGCTTCGGCGACCGCGCCATCTGCCGCGACGGGGGGCGCGCGGCGGAGTTTGACGAGGTCGCCGCCCACGCGTACATCGCGCAGCCGGAGTTCTCCATTACCATCCAGCTCCACCAGGGCGATGGAAGCTGCATCTTCTGGACCACGGACCTGACGCATGAGTACGTCAGCATCAACGCAGACTATTCAACTTAATTCTGCACAAACCGGTTGCAGACGGCAGACTACCTTGGCACGCATCTCGAGTGCCTGCATCACCAGGAAGAGGGCAAAACACAAGGCTGCGGCCCCAGCGACGTCCAGCAAGACATCACTGAGCTGGCCGGTCCGGTTGGGCAGAAAGCTCTGGTGAAACTCGTCCGCGCTGGCCACCAGGAAAGTAAACAGAATCGCTAGCCCGTGCGCCCGCAGTTGCCGAAGCAGCCGGGAGGCTGTGTGTAGAAGCGTAATCCAGGAAGCGCGAAAACAGACGAGGGAGAAGACTCCGTAACCGATGAAATGGCCGGTCTTGCGGATGATGTGGTGGATCAAATTCCAATGCACGCAAGCATCGTAGCCAAAGATAGCCTCGACTACCCGCCGCAATGGAGCGCTGGTGCGATCCGCGCCGAAGTAGGATGTGGACTCGACGGCAAAGACCATTGAGCAAGCCAACACAGGCAGCCATATTCGCAATTGCGGGCGCAGCCACGCATACCCGCTGTTGGATGTTGGCGGCGCATAGACGCCATAAATAATGGAAGAAGAAGCCATGAATGTCGCTCCCGAAAGCCGGCACGGAGACAGGGCGCAAATCGAGCGCGCATCTCTGGCTGGATAAGCAATATTTCGGCCGAAAGCGGCGAGTCTTGATGAGAATCTGCAAGTGTTTGAAAACGTTAATCCTCCACTGTCCTGATACGAGACAGTGGGCGTAGCTTACCAGCACGGTGCGGAGTTCTTCCCTGCCGCTCGACTGCCGTTTACAATCGCAGCAGGAGGCGAGGTTCTAGCAAAGATGACGACAAGGACACAAGAGCAGAACGCGGCCGCGCTGGCTGGCCACGACGGATTCTCGCTCATCTCGAACGAAAAGCTGCGCCAGCTTTACATCGCGATGGTGAAGTGTGACGAGCTTGAGCAGCGTGCCCGGATTCTCTCTCCGCAGAGCGAGCTCGATGGCAACGACGGTGTGCGGCTGGAGGCAGCCGTGGTGGGCGTGATGATCGACCTCGTTCCAGAGGACACCGTCAGCGTTCCGGATGGTGACTTTATCGCCAGCTTTCTCAAAGGAGAATCGCTCGACAAGCTGCTCCGTAGTCTGCGGTCCAGTGCCGCCAGCCCGAAGTTCGCCGTCCAACTTGAGAACGTTATCGGCGCGGCTCAGACCTGCAAGTCGCAGAAGAATGGCCAGGTCGCAGTAGCGTTCCTGAGCGACGGGGCTGCCTCGTCCAGCCTCTGGCATAAGGCGCTGAAGCGGGCAGGCGCTGAGCAGTTGCCCATTCTCTTTGTCTGCCTGAACAGCTCTGAAACGGGGGAGATTGCTCTCCAGGCCGAGGCTGACGGCTTTCCCGGCATCACTGTGGATGGCTGCGACGTGGTGGCCGTCTATCGCGTTGCCACTGAGGCCATCGCTCACGCCCGCAAGGGAAACGGACCTACGGTGCTCGAGTGCAACTTCGAGCGCCCGGCAGTCAGCGACCCCATCCTGAGCATGGAGAGTTATCTCGCGCGCAAAAGCCTGTTCAGCGAAGAATTGAAACTCGAAGCGGCGTCTTGTTTCATATAAGAACTGGAGACGGACCTTGTCCTGTTGCTTCACGCCGCCGCCTTTTTCCAGCATTCTATCTGAGCAAACGAATGATAAAGTGAGGTGGTATGAATTTGAGCAAACGCAGGTCCATGGCTGTTGTTCTCTGGTGCGCAACGCTGCTGGCTGGCATTTCCCTGTTCACCGCCAGTCCCATCGCTGGCGCACAGCAAGGCGTCGCGCCCGCTTGTCTGCCCGGGGCGCTCGGCTCGCCTTACATTCCAGTCGATAGCTGGGTCTATCCGGCGGTGATGCGGCTCTACTCGCTGGGCTTTGTGGACAATGTCTTTCTGGGCATGAGGCCGTGGACGCGCGCGAGCGTGGGCCACATGATCGAAGAGGCCGCCGACCGCATTCAGGACGCGGATGCTTATGGAGAGCCGACGGTGAGCGAGGCTCAGGGAATCTACGAGGCGCTGATGCACGAGTTACGCGACGACCAAGAGGGTCCGTGCCTCGAGCATCAGGGCTACAGCCGCGTCGAATCTACTTACACTGTGGCCCGGGGGATCAGCGGCACACCACTGCGCGATAGCTTCCATCTCGGTTCGACCGTCATCAACGACTATGGACGCCCGTACGAAAACGGCTTCAACAGCTACTCCGGGGCCAGCGGCTACGCCACCGCAGGCCGATTCGTGCTGTATTTGCGCGGCGAGTTCGAGGCCGCGCCCTCGGCTATCGGCTACCCTCTCGCGCTAGCACAGGAGCTCAGCTCCATTGACGGCACAACCTATACCGACCCCACCACGCATCTGACAAACTATTTCCTTCCACAAGCCACAATTCCCATGGGACCGATAGGCACCACCACCAACGGACGAGTGATGGAGGCCTTCATCTCGGCCCACGTCCTCGACCACGAAATCTCCCTGGGAAAGCAGGATGAGTGGCTCGGCCCTGGGATGGGCGGCGGCATGGCCTACTCCAATAACGCCGAAAACATATATTCCTTCCGCATCAATCGCATCGAACCTCT
>JBEKDX010000265.1:0-4495 GCA_050014135.1 Occallatibacter sp. | reverse complement strand
GCAGCAGCGCGGACTTCAGAGTGGCCAGGTCCTGTTCGGCCACGGCCATGGCCAGCCGTCCCCCGGCCGCCGCCAGCTCACTGCGATCCTGCGGCAGCAACTCGGCCTGCGTAGTGCAGGTTGTGGCGCTCATCGGCGCGGTCGCTGCCAGCAACACCATCAGAACCGCAGGCGTAGTGAAATCCTTCCAACAGAAGTGCATCTCCCCAACCTCTCCGCCGCGTTGAAGCTCTTTATGAGCGTCCGCGCGCCACTGATAGTCTAGTACAGTAGAGCGGTAGCGGAAGTGCCGCGCCGATTTCACGTTTTGCCTGAAAACAACTTCGGAGTTCAACCGCCGGAGCCAAGGAACGATTCTCATGCGCAACCTCATCCCGCTCAACTCGCCGGCTTCGCTCGGGAGGCTTCCTCTGCGCATCTTCGCATCGCTGGCACTGCTTACTGCGGTCTTCAGCGGAACACCGATGCTCTTCGCCCAGACGCCAGCGCCGGCCTCTACTGCCCCGCACATCACCGCGCACAAGCCAGTCCATCCGCGCAAGCACCCCATCGCCGCCAAGGCGCAATCCCCGGCGGCTCCGTTAGTGGCAACGGTCGTACCAGCAACGCCAGCAGTCCCTGAACTCCCCGCCTGGCCGGTCAACGAAAAACCCGTCCCTGCCACCGTAGTATGGGACAGCCACGGCCTGCACATTGACGCCGAAAACTCCAGCCTGCTGCAGATTATGAATGACGTGGCCACCGCCACCGGTGCAACCGTGGAAGGATTGGAGGCCGACCAGCGAGTCTTTGGCGTCTTCGGACCCGGCCCGGCGCGCGATGTGCTCAGCCAGCTCCTGGTCGGCTCCGGTTACAACGTCATCATGGTCGGCGACCAGGGCCAGGGAACTCCGCGCCAGATCGTACTCAGCTTCCCCCACGCCGGGGGCGCGCAGGTAGCCTCCAACTCCACCCCGGCAACTGCCAGCGACGAGGACACCGACACGGAAGAGCCGCAGCCCAACCAGCCCGGCGCCCGGCCCGCCTACGGACCCGGCGGACAGCCGCGCACACCTGAGGAAATGATGCAAGCGCGTCAGTTGGCGCATCAGCGAGGGCAAAACGCGGGCCAGCCCGGCAACAATCCCCAGAATTAGAACAGTTTTGCGTTCTGAAAGTAGCAAGATGTCGAATTTATAGAATCATTTGCGTAGATTGCCGGAAATGGAATCATATGTAGAATCCGGCCCACGGGGCCGTGGGGTAGATGCGCTGGTGAACCCGTCCATATCATTAGGCATTCCGGACTGGCGGACACGGCACACAGAACCGATTGTCGAGTTGAGCCCCTGTTCATTGAATGTTGGTTCAACCAGCGTTGATCGCCCACCTGCTTTGCAGGCCGGTTTCTATTGCGGATAGTAGAGTGCCCGGAGAGAAATTACAAGTCTTGCGCGGCATAGGCGCGTTGTGCTAACGTTTTGCCCCCGCTATTGGGAAGCAGCAAACCCAAAAAACACGTAGAGGCATTTTTTCTTGTAACAGTGGCCGATAACGCCCCAGCTTCTGCTACCCTGCCTTGCGCTCGTCTTCCAGCACTTCGTCCAGCAATCCGCGCAGACTGGCCGCGCGCGCGTAACTCAGTTGCGCATCGCCGCCGCCGCCGGCCTGCTGCGCTTGCGTCAGTTCGTCGGCAAGATTCAACGCCGCCAGCACCGCCACGCGCAATGAATCCACCGTGCGACCCTGCGCCGCCACGGCGCGCATCCGCGCATCCACCAACTCGGCCAGGCAGCGAATATGCTCCGTGTCCTGGCCGGAGAGATGGTAGCTCTGATCGTAGATTTCAACAGTAATGTACCCGGCCCGGTTGCCGGATTGTTCTTGAGCCACGCCCAGCCTCACAGTTCCAGCGCGTCCAGTTGAGAGAGCAGCCGTTCGACGCGCTGCCGAACCTGATCGCGCTCACCGCGCAGCGCGTTCACTTCCTTCTCCAGCCGCTCGAATAGCGGCGCTGCCTCGCGCAGTTGCGCTTCTGCCGCTTTGGCGCGATCCTCGGCCTCGGCGCGAGCCTGACGCTCCCGCTTCACCACGTCCACCGTGCGCAGAATCCGCTCTTCGAGCGCGGAAAATTCATCCACGCTCAACGTCTGGGCGCTTAACTCCCCAGCCGATTCCGCTGCCGGTTCCGCGGCAGCTTCCGATGCCATACCCGCTGCCTGCTCTTCTCGCTGCTCTTCATCCACGACCTCTGAATTCCAGAAAGACTCGGACATAGAAAAACCTCCATGCAAATGCGTCTTACCGAGCGAGTATATCGCAGATTAAGCCCGCTTTGCTCCTAGCTCCGCAGCCGCGCCCCTATTTTGCCAACAGCCTCGACCACCCGCGCCTGGAACTCCTGCAATTCCTCCTCGCGCAGTGTGCGATCTGCGGCCTGAAAAGTCGCGCCCAGCAACAATGCATATTCGCCCGCGCCCAGCTTGGCATCGCGAAAGACTTCGCGCACCCGCCACTCCACCAGCTCGGAAATCCGCAAGGCTGCCACAGCCTGATCGATCTTCTCCCATGCGACGCTCTCATCCAAAACCAAAGAAAAATCGCGGCGAACCGGCTGGAAGCGCGAGATTTCCTTCGCGGCCGGCTGACGCAGAGGCAGCTTATACAGACGGTCAAGATAAAGCTCGCCCACCAGCACCGGCTCCTTCAACTTGCGTTCGGCAGCCACGCGCGGATGCAGTTGGCCAAACCAACCCACGGTTGCGCCCTCCACAACCACGCGCGCGGCGCGATAAAGATGAAGCCACTCGGGCGTCAACCCGGCCTCCGCGTTAAAGCCGTCGAAGTAAGCAGTCCGCGACTGGAAGCGCGCCACAACCTGCTCCACAACACCCTTTACGTCATGAAATTCAATCGCCCGCGCCGGGTGCAGCGCCGATTGCTCCGGCAAACTGCCCACCGCGCCGAAGGCCAGCGACGGCCGCTCCTCCACTTTCTCTGTCGTTCCACTAAATACCGTGCCCAGCTCGAACAAGCGTACGTCGCTCACGTCGCGATGCAGATTTCCTGCGACCATCGCCAGCATTCCCGGCACCAGCGACGGCCTGAGCACGCCTGCCTCTTCGCTGAGCGGATTGCCGAGCGGGACCACCAACCCAGGCTGCGGCGCCGTCAACGCGGCCTCGGCTGCCGAGCAGAAGGTGCTCGCAATAGCCTCATGGAAGCCGGCCGCGAGCAGCGTGCGCCGAATCACAGATTCAGATTCCGCCCAGGGCAGCGCGCGCACCCCTTCGCCAAAGGCCGGCAGCGTATTGCGAAAGCGGTTGTAGCCGTAGACGCGCGCGACTTCTTCGATCAGGTCGATCTCGCGTTCCACATCCAGCCGCCAACTGGGCAGCGTCACCAGCCACGCCGGCTCGCTGACATTTTGGGTGCCCCACATCTCTGGGCGCTCTTTGCCCGGAGATGTGGGAACAGAACACTCTAACCCGCACCCCAGCGCTCTCAGCACACTTTCAACCGTCGCCGCGGTAATGCCTTCCACGTCATTCGTCGCTCCCAGAATCCGCCGCACTTCGCTCAGCGCCAGTTCGACCGGCTTGCGCTTGGCGGTGCGCGCTTCGATTGCGGGCACACGAACATCGACAAGTTCGCCTTCGATCCATCCGCCATTCTCGAGCAGAAAACGGCTGACCAGAGCGGAAGCAACTTCCGCGGCGTTGTAATCCGCGCCGCGCTCGAAGCGATGGCTGGCGTCAGTATGCAGCCCGTGCCGCCGCGCCGTTTTGCGCACCGCCATGGGATCAAACCACGCTGCTTCGACAAGAACATTCTTGGTCGAGGCGGTAATCATCGAGTCCCAGCCACCCATCACGCCGGCCAGGCCCAGAGGTTTGACATGGTCGGCGATGATCAGGTCTTCGGGGTCGAGGACGCGCTCGACGCCATCCAGCGTCTTGAGCCGCTCGCCTTTTTTTGCGCGCCGCACGACGATGCCGCCCTCGATCTTGTCCAGGTCGAAGACGTGCGTCGGTTGGCCCATCGCAATCCAGCAGAAGTTGGTCGCGTCCACGGCGTTCGAGATCAGCTTCTGCTCCAGAAGTCCAAAGTAAGTACCCACCTCCGCGCCGGCGAACCAGTCGCGCGAGTCGCCAATCGTGACAACGCGCAAGACTCGCGCCGTGAAGCGTCCGCAGGCGTCCTCGGCCTCGATCTTCACGGAAAAAGCCTTGGCAGCCGGTCGGGCTTTGGGGAGTTCAAAGGCGAGAGCGGGCAGCGCCAGCCCATAGATCGCCGCAGCCTCGCGCGCCACGCCGTAGTGGTTCATCGCATCGACGCGGTTGGTGGTGATGTCCATCTCGAAGAGCGAACCGTTGCCCGCGCCGAGATCGAAAACACCCTCGACGGCAATGCCGCGCAAGGTCAGGTCTTCAGCGAGTTGCGCGTCGTCCACCGGCAGTCCGGGCAAGTAACTACGAATCCATTTGCTAAGTATTTTCATCGATAATTTCCTTGT
>JBEKDX010000264.1:0-3245 GCA_050014135.1 Occallatibacter sp. | reverse complement strand
GGTCAAGCGCTACTTCGTTACAGAACATCAGATTCCCGTCTACCGTCTGCACTCCGTAGCCCTCGGCAATGCCTCCGTCGCCGGCTCCGAAGAGACTCGGCCCGCGAAGACGAGCAGCGTGCGCATCCGGTTGATGGAAAACAGTTTGGCGGCCCAGGAAGCCGCGCCCACTCGTGGCGCGGCCTCTCTGACCGGCGCGGAGCGGCCGTAATAAGCCGCAGCCCCTCCCCCGTGGCTCCCTTCCGCGTCGGTGGCAACCCCGTGCCATCCGGCCGCCAATAAAGCTCTCGCAGTTAGAGAGAACCAAGGCAATTTGGCCCCCGTTAATGACGGGGGCCCTTTTTTGCCTCGTAGCCACCAGCTTCTGCAGCCTGCCCATATTGCTGAGCTGACCAAGCCAGATCCCCATCTCGCCCGATAAAATCAGTTCTGCCATGCATTCCGCTAACTCTAGCTCAGCCGCCGAACTGTCGTCGCCTCCACCGTCGCCCGAGGAGAAGAAACTCAAGATTCTCGTGCTCTTCTCCCACATTTGGCGGGGAGGAAAAGCGGGAGGCGCGGAGACCCACGCACTGCAACTGATGAAGGAACTGAGTCTGCGCGGTCATCAAATATACTTTGTATCCTCCAGCGGGCACACCAGCATGGAGACAATGCCCCCCGGCGTCCTGGCGGAATACCGACTGCCCTTTCAGAGCTTGAATCCATTCGACAAAGTGACGGCTTACCGCCGGTTGAAAGAGATCGTCGCCCTGCACGGTATCGACATCATCCATGCGCATCACCGGACCGGCGGCTACTTTGCCGAGGCAATCTTTCGCAGCAAAGCAGTGCCTTATGTCATCACGGTTCACGATATCTGGCACCGTGCTCCCTTCAAGAGATTGCACGGCAAAATCTTCCGGCGGTTGATCGCCGTCAGCGGCTTTATCAAACGGGGCCTGATAGAGAACTTCGGCATTGCCGCCGAGCGGGTGCGGATTATCCATAATGGGGTTGATCCGGCGCGAATCGAAAAGGCGAGCTGCGAAGAGGCTGCGCTCTTCCGTCAGAACTTTGGCATTGGCAGCGAGGTTGTCTTTAGCATGATTGCGCGCATCACGAAATCGAAGGGCCACTATGATCTGATCGAAGCGCTACGGTTGCTTCCGGCCGGTTTGAATTTGAAGTGCCTGATCGTGGGCGAAGGCAAGGACAAGAAAAAACTCCAGGATATGGTTGCGCGCCGCGGCCTGGGCGAGCGTGTGATCTTCTGCGGATTTCAAGCGAATATCCCAGCCGTAATGAAAGCCTCCGACGTAATTCTGCTTCCGTCGCATCGGGAACCTTTCGCTGTCACCATTATCGAAGGGATGTTCGCGGCCAGGCCACTGCTGGTATCGGCCTCGGGAGGAACGCCCGAAGCGATCACGAATGACTGCGAAGGGATTGTCTTTCCGGTCAGAGACGTGGAGGCCCTCGCCAAGGCAATCGAACAGCTGGTGGGCGATGCCGCGCTTCGGCAACGCCTCGGCGTGCAGGCATACCGCACGGCTCATGACAGATTTCTGTTGAGCAAGATGATCGAAGACACTGAGGCCTACTACCAGGAGATCGTGCGGGAAGACGGCCAACTTTTCACATCCTGTTGATGAGCGAAGCGATGCAGGCCGCTCCGAAGCCGTTGTCGATGTTGACCACCGAAACATTGGGCGAGCAGGTGTTCAACATTCCCAAGAGAGCGGCGATGCCGCCGAAGGATGCGCCGTAACCGATGCTGGTGGGGACAGCCAGAACCGGCGCGTTCACCAGACCGCCGACGACAGTAGGCAGCGCGCCCTCCATCCCGGCGCAGACGATCAGCACACGCGCCGATTGCAGAGAGTGTTTCTGCGCCAGCAAGCGATGAATGCCGGCGACGCCGACATCGGCAATCAACTCGACCGTGTTGCCCATCAGCCGCGCAGTCACTACCGCCTCTTCGGCGACGGGAAGGTCGCTGGTGCCCGCGCAGATCACGGCGATGGTTCCTTTCCCGCTCGCCGCCGGAGCCTGAGTGAGCGTGATGGCGCGAGCCGTCTCGTGAAACTCAGCGCGCGGGCTCTGAATGTTCGGTTCGAGAGCCTGAACGGCCTTGAACATCTCTCGCGTCGCGCGCGTGGCCAGCACGTTGCCGCCGGCCTGCGCCATGCGGGAAAAGATCGCCGCCACCTGCGCGGCGGTCTTTCCTGAAGCGAAGATCACCTCGGGCATTCCGGTGCGTAGCGAGCGATGATGATCGAGCTTGGCAAAGCCGATGTCCTCGAACGGTAGATCTCGCAGCCGGTCGAGCGCGGCGGAGACTTCCGTGCGGCCCTCGTGAACTTCATTGAGCAGAGCTTCGATTGCGGCGCGATCCATCAGCGATTCTCCTTTGTGGCCGCGTAGGCCTGTATCGCTTCCTCCATCACTTGTTTGAGGGGGACCGAATGCTCCGTGGCAATCTTGCGGCAATCCTCGTACTCGGGCGCGGCATTAGCGATGACTCCGTTGGGAAGGCGGGCGATCTTGATGCTCACCTTGCCCCAACGCGTATCCACCGCAACAAACTCGCGCGCCAGGGCGGCCTTGTTCTCCATACGCCAGCGTAGTCCGATGGTGGTGGTCTCGCGGAAGAGCAGCTCTTGAAGCGTAGGCACAAGATCAGGGCGGCAGAGAACGGTCATCTGCACACCGCAGCGGCCCTTCTTCATCTGGACAGAGGCTCGGTAAACATCCCACGCGCCGGCTTCAAGCAGCTTCTCGCTGACGTAGGCAAGCAACTGCGGAGTGGCGTCGTCGATCACAGTCTCGATGACCGCGATGGATTCTGTGGGGTCATCAGATGTCTCTTCGCCCACCAGCAAGCGCAGCAAGTTGGGCTGGCCGTGCGTCTCGCGCCCGCCCGCGCCGTAGCCTGTTTGCAGGACGCGCATCTGCGGCAGCGGCGCATACTGCACATCGAGCATACGCAGCAGGACAGCGCCAGTCGGTGTCACGCGCTCCATCGGCTCACCTGCCGCGTAAACCGGCGCGTCCATGAGCAGGGCCAGCGTGGCCGGCGCGGGAACGGGGAGCGTGCCATGCTGGCAGACAACGGTTCCGCTGCCGACGTTAAGCGGCGAGCTGAACCAACGGGCAACACCCGGCGTTAGGCCCAGCCACTCAGCTCCCGCGGCGGCGCAGACGATGTCGATGATCGTGTCCACCGCGCCCACTTCGTGGAAGTGAACCTCTTCGACTGGCAC
>JBEKDX010000263.1:0-3256 GCA_050014135.1 Occallatibacter sp. | reverse complement strand
GCTCCAACGAAACATAGCTGAACATCCCATCTTGTACTCGCTCATCTCCACGCATAACTATTCGATGAATCGGAAGACCCACATGACGCGGAAATCTAATCGAATTTCAACAAGTTCTTAGGTCTCGATTTTAAGACCTGGGATCGAATCGTTCAACCCAGTAGCACCGCCCCCTTCACCTTTCCGGCCAGCGCGCGGTCGAAGGTGACGAGCGTCAGGTTTGCGGCTTCTGCGAATGCCGCCAGATAGGCATCCATCCAGGTCTTTGGCGATGAAGTGGCTCCCGCAGTCAGCGCCCGCAGTTTAGTCTCAAGGTTGCGAGGCTCGTCTGCCCAGGCCACCTGGCCGGTTGAACTCCATTGGTCGTAGATCCGCCAGCATTGCAGCTGGGTCAGAACTTCTTCTCCCATGACCGCGGCGGTGGTCAGGATTCGGAAGAGGCCGAGTTGCGTTTGCTGGCAAAAGACAATCGTCGTGCTGGGCGGAATGGAATCATACCACCGCTTTGCCGTCGCATGATGCGCGTGCACCTCGGAATTCAGCGCGATCCATACGTTCACATCAGGAAAAAGCGGTGAGGTCATCGATCTGCTCGTTGGTCAATTCCAGCGTGCCTGGGCGAGAGGAGCGAATCAGCGGCAGTTGCAGCTTTCGCACCGGCTTCTCCTCCGTCCCCGCCAACTCCCGCTGAATACCATGTATGACAATCTGCCGCACCGGTTTACCCTCGCGCGCGGCCTTGATCTTCAGATCGCGATAGATTTCGTCCGGAATGTCGATACTGGTCCGCATACGAGGAATATAGCATAAATATGTATTTATGTGACATATTTATGGTAAGACGCCAGCTTTGATAAAAATAACCGACATGGAATCAATGTATTACAAAAAATTCCCGCTGCAAAACATAATTCGTGAGACGGAGAGTATTCGGCACCGCTCTCTCCAGTGGCTGAGGCTCCCTTCTCTGCTGATAAATTGATCTTCCTCTTCGGCAAATCTTCTTGACAATTGACCCTGAACAGCAGCAATGTTGATGTGTGCACTCTGGCTTCCCCCAGAGCGCACAGCCGTCTCCTTTGGATGGCGGCACACAGCAATTTGCGAGGTCGATCAGATTATGGCTACAGCTATCTCCACTCGCTTCGGCGAGGAGGAATCACCCCGTCTGACCCTGGTACCCACCGCTGGCAAGCCTGCCAGTCAGGACATTGATTCCACGCTCCACGAGGACCGCATCTTTCCGCCTTCGGCCGAGTTCAGCGCCAAGGCTCACATCGGCAGCATGGCGGAGTACGAGGCTCTGTACCGCCAATCCATCGCCGATCCCGAGGCCTTCTGGGCCGATGCTGCTGCGAATCTGCATTGGTTCCGGCGCTGGGACAAGGTGCTTGAATGGCAGCTTCCCTGGGCTAAGTGGTTTGTCGGCGGTAAGCTGAACCTGAGCTATAACTGTGTCGACCGCCATGCGCTCGGCAAGCTCGGCCAGAAGACCGCGCTGATCTGGGAGGGCGAACCGGGGGAGCAGCGCCGCCTGACTTACGCCGAGCTGCACGTCGAGGTGCAGCGCTTCGCCAATGCCCTCAAGGCTCTGGGCATTCAGAAGGGCGACCGCGTCGCCATTTATATGGGCATGACGCCCGAGCTGGCTATTGCTCTGCTCGCCTGCGCGCGCATAGGGGCGGTGCATTCGGTGATTTTTGGCGGATTCGCAGCCAACGCCATCGTTGATCGTGTCAACGACTCCGGTTGCGTGGCGATTCTCACGCAGGACTCAGGCTATCGGCGCGGCAGCGAAATCCAACTCAAGCGAACCGTCGATGAAGCTGTCCTTTCCTGCCCAACGGTTCGCCACGTGGTGGTCTTGCGCCGCAGCGGTTCGGAGGTCACGATGGTCGAGGGCCGCGATCATTGGTGGCACGAGCTGACCGCTGCCGCCTCTCCGGTTTGCCCGGCCGCCGAGCTGGATTCCGAAGACCCGCTCTACATCCTTTACACATCCGGCACCACCGGCAAACCCAAGGGCCTGGTGCACACTACCGGCGGCTACGCGGTGCAGACCTACCTGACGACGAAGTATGTCTTCGACCTGCGCGAGGAGGACGTCTACTGGTGTACGGCGGATATTGGCTGGGTCACCGGTCACTCCTACGTGGTCTACGGCCCGCTGCAGAACGGCGCCACTGTTGTGATGTACGAAGGCGCGCCCAACTGGCCCGATGTCTCCCGCTTCTGGAAGATCGTCGATGACCTCAAGGTGAGCGTCTTCTATACCGCTCCCACGGCGATTCGTGCCTTTATGAAGTGGGGCGATGAGTACGTTGAGAACTACAAGCTCGATTCGCTGCGGCTGCTGGGCACGGTGGGCGAGCCAATCAATCCCGAGGCCTGGATGTGGTATCGCGAGAAGGTTGGCCACAACCGCTGCCCGATCGTCGATACCTGGTGGCAGACCGAGACCGGGGCCATTCTGATTGCGCCGCTGCCAGGCGCTACGCCCACCAAGCCCGGCTCGGCGACGCGCCCCTTCTTCGGAATTGTGCCCGAGATCGTCAACAAGGAAGGCAATCCGGTTCCGCCCGGCCACGGCGGCCTGCTCGTCATTCGCAAGCCCTGGCCGTCGATGGCCCGCACGATCCACGGGGATCCCGAGCGATTCCGCACAACCTACTGGAGCGACATCGAGGGCAGCTACTTTACCGGCGACGGAGCGCGCGTGGATGCGGATGGCTACTTCTGGTTGATGGGCCGGGTCGACGACGTGATCAACGTAAGCGGCCACCGGCTGGGCACAATGGAGATCGAGTCGGCGCTTGTGGCGCATCCGATGGTCGCCGAGGCCGCTGTCGTTGGCCGTCCCGACGAGATGAAAGGCCAGGCCATCGCCGCGTTTGTTTGCCTGGAGCACGGAAACAAGCCCAGCGTGGCGCTGAAAGAGGAACTGCGCCAGTGGGTCGCCAAGGAGATTGGCGCGCTGGCCCGACCCGACCTGATCCGCTTCACCGAGATCCTACCCAAGACCCGCTACGGCAAGATCATGCGCCGTCTGCTCCGCGAACTTGCCTCCAACGGCGAGATCAAAGGCGACATCACAACACTGGAGGACTTTTCCGCAATCGCTCTCTTGCGCGAGGTCGAAGAGGTATAAGAGCGCGGATTTCTTTCCCGATGCCAGACAAGAAATAAAAGAGCGATGTCTGAAGCGAAGTTGCTCTGTAATCGCCCCAAAAGCAATCAGCCTCTCGATTCCGAGAGG
>JBEKDX010000262.1:0-5611 GCA_050014135.1 Occallatibacter sp. | reverse complement strand
CTGATCGTTGCTGGTAAAAAGGCCGCCGGTGGTCGAGGCCAGCCAAACACTGCCGGAAAGCTCCAGCGCGCGCACCCGGCTGTCCATCTCGCGTCGTGTATCCTTCACCTGCTTCTCGACGTTGACGCGCTTTCCTCGGATCGTTTCGGTTGCTGGCTTCAGCAGTGTGTTCTGAATCGTCGAGCGCGCGCTCCAACTCGCCCCCGTCTCGTCCAGCGCGAAGATGCCGTGGTTGGTTCCCGCCAGGATCGTTCCCTCCGGCGATTCGGCCAGTGCAAAGACATCGCGCCCATCGAGTCCCTTGCTGGACTGCTCCCAATGCGCCCCGCTATCGCTGGAAACAAAAACACCGCCATAGGATTTGTCATTCACCACCCCGGCAAAAATACGCGCAACAGGCGCAGGTGGTGGCGCCGAAGGCGCAGTTGGCCCCACCGCAGGGGTCACCAGCAGCGCCTCGACCTTGCGCCCGCTGAATCCCTCATTCGCCGCCGCAAAGCTCACCGCCGCGTCCTGACTCAACAGCACGCCGCCGCGATCGGTAGCCAGCAGCACGTGATTCGAGTCCTGCGGATCGACAAAAACATCGTTCACGATCACGTCCGCTCCCGTCATGCTCTGAAAGCTCTTGCCGCCGTCTACGCTCTTGTAAAGTCCCTCGGTGGTTCCCGCGTAGACAATATCGCGACTCGACGGATCCAGCTTCAGCACTCGCGTCCTACGCGCGTCCGAGGGAATGCCCTTGATCTGCTTGAACTCCTCAGCCGCGTTCTCGCTCTTGTAAATACCACTGCACGCGCTGGCGAAGACAATGCTCGGCTGCGTCGGATCGACGAGGATCGAGAAGACATCCGAGTCGTCGATAATCCCCTTCTTGATGTTGCTCCAGTTCTGGCCGCCATCGGTAGTCTTCCAGGGCAGATGCCAGCTTCCGGCGTAGATAATTCCGGGATCGGTCGGGTCGATAGCCAGCGATTCGATCTCGTGAATCTCCTGGCTGCCCGCCGGGCTGATCTGCGTCCACGAGGCGCCGGCATCCGTGCTGCGGAAAACCCCCTCCAATGTTCCTGCAAAGAGAATCTTGGGATTCGACGGTGCCTGCGCAAAGGCGCGAATCGACTGCCCGCGCAGCCCTTCGACCTCGCTCCACGTGTGGCCTCCATCGCGGCTCACCCACAGCCCGCCGCCGGGATAGTCCAGCTTCCACGCGGCCACAAAAACCGTGGCGGGATTCAATGGGTCCACGACGATATGATCCAAAATCAAATCATCCGCAGAGTCCAGCTTCGAGAGCCGATGCCAGTTCGCGCCGCCATCCAATGACTCGTAGAGCCAGCTGTTGGTTGTGCCCAGATACAGATGATGAGGCTCGCCAGGGACCGCCGCAAACGCGCGCGCGTCACCGCCCGCCGGGCCAATCGCGCTCCAAAGCGTCTGCGCCGCCATCCGTGAAACGGCAAAAGAACACAAAATCAAAAGTGAGATTTGCGCGATCACTCCACGTCGTAATAAAAAATCAAAGAAAATTCGCGGACGATTCATGCAGGCAGCAAACTCCCATAAAAGCCAGTCGGTCTTTGAAAGGGCACGACTTTACAGGCTGCGGAAAAACTCGATTCGGTGAAGGGTACGGGCTTTAGCCCGTACATAAACCCTGCAAAATCAATGCGGGCTTTAGCCCCCGAGGGAAAATCATCTTCAGATTCCCCTGAGAATCCAATTTTTTCCGCAGCCAGTTTAGTCGTGCCGCAAGACGCCGAAAATAAAGAGTGGGCTTTAGCCCCCGAGGCAAGTTTTTCAGATGTTCGGTCTTTTTTCAAAGGCTGGCAACTCATACCAAGAGTATACAAAGAATGCAGCAGCGCCGGTTTCAAGCGCACCTGCACAGGGCAATCGCATTTGAGTCATTGAAGGGCACGATATTTAGAAATGGGATTGCCCGCCGCACACGCAAAACAGCCCGAAGTCATGGAGACTCCGGGCTGACTTGCTGACTAGCTGACTCGCTGCTACGCCGCCTTCTTCTCCGCGGCCAGCGCCGCCTTGGCCTTCTCAATCAGAGCGGTGAAGCCCGCCGCATCCTTCACGGCAATATCGGCCAGAATCTTGCGATCCAGTTCAATGCCGGCCTTCTTCAGGCCGTTGATCAGTTGCGAATAGCTGAAGTTGTTCAGCTTGGCCGCGGCCGAGATGCGCACGATCCAAAGCGAACGGAACTGCCGCTTCTTCTGCTTGCGGCCCGTGTAGGCAAACTTCAGGCCGCGCTCGACAGCCTCTTGGGCCGCCTGGTAGAGCTTGGATTTCGTAAGGAAATAACCGCTTGCTCGTTCCAGTATCTTCTTCCGGCGGTCACTCCGCTTGGTACTGCGTTTTACGCGGGGCATAGCTTTCTCTCCATTTTGCGTTCGGTGATGCGGCTGGAGGCAGGAGGTCCAACTTTTAGGGTCGGGCGGTAAGCCTCTTCACTCGCTTTATCAAGCCTGAATCTCTCGCCGGGGCGAACGCGTTTCGCTTTTGGCGGGGGCCTTTCGGCCCATTGGCATACCTGCGGCGCCGATTGAAAAGGCTGCCGCACGCAGTGCTCAGGCGTAAGGAATCATGCGCGCTACCTTCTTGTAGTCGCCATCGGAAACCATCAGGGTCTTGCCCAGCTTCCGCTTCACTTTCGGCGATTTCGAAGTAAGGATGTGCCGCGTCTTCGTCTGGCCCCGCTTGATCTTCCCGGTGCCTGTCTTGCTGAAGCGCTTGGCCGCGCCCGTATGGGTCTTCAACTTGGGCATTTTCTTCTCGTTTTTCGACGGAGTGGAAACACCCCGCCAACTCGCCCTTGAGACAGGGAATCCCCTATCCTCTTGAGGCTCTTATCAGTATAGCGCAAGCCGGTTTCCGCCGCCACCGGCTATCGCGCATTAGCCAGCGCAATTTCTTTTGAGACTTGGGCGAAAAATGAAGGGTACGGGCTTTAGCCCGTACATAAAAACTGCAAATTCAGCAGGGCTTTAGCCCCCGAGGGAAATTTGCTAGCCGTTCGGACTTTTACCGCCACCTCACTCCTCGCGCAGAAGAATCATCGGGTTCACCGATAGCGCCCGCTGCGCCGGAATCCAGGTCGCCACCAGGCCCAGCATGATCATCGCCACCAGAACCCCGCCCAGAACCAGCGGATCGCCCGGCGTCATCCGAAGCCCCAGCTCGCGCAGCCGCTTGCTCACCGCATACGCCGCCATGCCAAAGATTCCCGTAATCGACAGCATCGCTCCCATCAGCCCCAGCACCCCCAGCGCCATTGTCGCCATCCGCGAGGGAAACAGAACCAGCGCCAGCACTTCGTTCCATGTCTCGATGTCGGCCGACAACCCCGCATCCAGTTCGCGCAGCTTGCCTCTCATCGCCGCGGTAAGCTGTTCTGGATCGCGACTCGAGCGCACCACCATATAGGCATGGCTCGATGGCGATTGCAGCGCGGGAAGAAACATCGCCGGCTGCGGATCTTCGTTGAGGCTCAGATACTTTCCGTCTTCAACCACCCCCACCACCTGCACCCGCGTCCCATCTTGCAGCTTGTAATTCCGGCCCACCGCTCCGCTGACTGACCCGAAGATCTTCACCGCAAATTCGCGATTGATTACGGCAACCGCGGGCGCGCCCTTCTCGTCGCTCCAGTTGATGCTCCTGCCCGTCAACAAGCTGGTCTTGGCAGCCTCAAAGTATCCCGGCGAAATGTTATACCGGAAAGGCATGGCCGCGGCATTGGACTTCCGTAGATCGGAGGTTTCATCCCTGTAGATATTGAATCTGAAGTTGGAACCATAAGCCAGCGGGGGATAATCATTCACCCATCCCACGCGCTCAACTCCAGGAATCGTCCCCATGGCCTCAAATATACGCCGATTCATCGCCGACGCCTGCTCGCCACTGTAGCCGAACTGGGCCAGATCGATATTGAGCATCATCGCGTTGCGCGGTTCGAATCCGTAGTTGCTGTGCAGCGAGCGCGCCAGTCCGCGCACCGCCACCAGCGATGAGGTCACCAGAACAGCGCAGATGACGATTTGCACCACCAGCAGCACATCACGCACCGTGACCCGCCGCCCCATCCTTGCGCTCATCCCCGCTTTGACGATCTCATATGGATTGGCCCCGAGCACCTGGCGCAAAGGAACAATCGCGAAAAGCAATCCGCTGACCAGCGCCAGAAACAATGCGACAAAATAGACTTTTGCGTCCGGCGCAACCGGCAGATGCGCCGGAGCCGCGGGAAACGGCTGCCAGTTGCTCAAACGGCGCAACAGAGCCACGCTGACAAACACTCCCGCCGCGCCCCCGGCCAGGGCAATCAGCATCGCCTCGGTCAAAATCTGGCGCAGAATGCGATTGCGGCTCGAGCCCAGCGCAAGCCGCAGCGCCACTTCGCGGGAGCGATCAGCGGTGCGCGCCGCAAACAAGCTGCCCAGGTTGGCGCAAGCCGCCAGCAAAATCAAACCCGAAAGTACCATCAGTCCCGCCAGGAATGCCTTCGCCGCCCCGCCAAACGCCGTCAGGCCTTGGCGGGCAAGTGTTGTGCTTTTGTGACTGAAGTCCTTGGGATAGCTCTTTTCCAGATAACCGCCCACGGCGTTCACATCTGCCGACGCCTGCGCCAGCGTCACGCCCGGCTTCAGGTGCCCGAAGATTTCAAAGATCGCGGTGTTGCTCCCGCGCTCGTCCAGTACGTCCCCGCCGTAAAGCTGTCCCTCGTTCACAATCGGCATGAAAAAATCTACAAAGGCAAAGGCCACGGTTCCGTGGAATCCGGGTGGCGCTACGCCGATGATGGTGAACGGATGCTTGTTCAACAAAACCGTGCGCCCCACCACCCCGCGGTCGTCCTGAAAATGGCTATGCCAATACGCGTAAGCGAGCACCACATAAGGCACGCTGTTGGGTCCGCGCTCATCGGCGCCGTGGAAGAAGCGGCCCAGATATGGCTGAATCCTCAGCACGTCAAAGTAGTTGCCGCTGGTGGCATAGCCGGTGGCGAAAGAGGGATTTTTGCCCGTGTCAAAGCCAACAAAGGCGAAGTTGGTCGCGGCCAGAGATTCGAAGCTGTGGTTACGGTCGCGCAGGTCGAGATAATTGGGATACGACTGCCAACCCGGATTCTCTCCATATTGGGTTCCGTAGAGATTCTCCGCCTGCGGCACATTCAGCGGGCGTAGAATCATGCCGTCGAAGATGCCGAAGACGATGGCATTCGCGCCGATGGCCAGCGCCAGCGTCAAGACTGCGGTAATAGTAAAACCAGGGGATTTGCGCAAGACGCGCACGGCATACCGCAAATCCTGGAGCAGTGTGGCCATCGACAACCTCCAATGAAGATCAGTCTACAGAGAATCTATGAACAAGTCGGCGCTTTGAAAGGGCACGGCTTTAGACGTGCTGCAAATGCTGCCCAATTCAATCGGGTTTTACACGCTGCGGAGTAATCCACGCCGGAGGGAGACGGGGTTTTAGAGCGTTTTCTTAAATAGTGTAGACTTGATTTGGCGAATCTCTGCGGCGAACAAAGACATGGGAAAACCCATTGGGGATGATCTACGCCGTAAACTGCTTTTCGCCTACGATCAAGGCG
>JBEKDX010000261.1:0-3364 GCA_050014135.1 Occallatibacter sp. | reverse complement strand
GACGCTGGGATCGAGTTTTGATTTGGTCGCGACCTCTGGCCCGGGAATGCCCAACCCCTTTTGCAAATCCTCTTCGTTGCCCACCAAAACGTCTACGTTCTCAACAATCTTGCCGATGGTCTCCACGGCCTTTTCAGCGCCGCCGGAGATATCCCACAGCTTCTGGCGGTAGTTCAGATCAAATGAGGTGATCGCTCCCACGGCCTTGGCTTCCTTCATCATCTCCGCGGCCAGCGGAGCGGTTGTCGGCGACAGAGCGGCAAAGATGCCTCCGCAATGCACCCAGCGCACTCCCCCGGCAAAGATCGCCTTCCAGTCGAAATCCCCTGGCTTCAGGAGTCCAGCGGCCTCGTTCGCCCGGTTGTAGAAGACCACCGGCGCACGCACCCCGAAGCCGCGGTCGCTATACACCGTGGCCATGTTGGGACCGGTGACGCCATTGTGCTTGAAGTGCTTGTAGAACGGCTTCACGCCCATGGCGCGTACCCGCTCGGCGATCAGATCGCCAATTGGATAGTCTGACATTGCGGTTGCGATTGCCGTCTTCAACCCAAAACAGTCCGCGAGGTTGGCCGCTACATTGAATTCGCCGCCGCTGACGTGAATCTTGCATTCCGTAGCCTTGCGGAAGGGAATAATTCCCGTATCAAGCCGATGCACCAACGCGCCCAGCGAAAGAAAATCCAACGCCCCGCTTTTGCTGATATTCAATCCGTGCCCCATCAATCGTTCACTCCTGATCAAAATGGAATTAATGCAAGCCGGCAAGGACCAAACGGCATTGCAAGAGGCCATCCTATGTATTTTACATCGTCGGTGGCGGTGCTAAGGAACCTCTGAGCAAGTCGGCGCATGGAAAGCGCACGACTTTTAAGGCCTCTCAGCGAAGTCGAAGGGTGCCGAAATGCGACAAAACAAATACAGACCTTAGCACCTGAGCAAATGCATGATCAAAGTAAGGGCTTGCTCAGAACTCTCCTGGTATGGGAGACGGACCGCACTGATGCGGGGCCCGGTCACAAGGTAGGCTTCAAAATACCCAGAGGCTTCCCAACACCAGCAGGACAGCCGCGACCGTCATAGCCTGATAGACAAGGTCATCCATCTGGCGGGGACTCTCTATTCCGCCGATATACTTTGACATCGGGATTGATACGGTTTGGGGGGAAGATTGCATTGCTGGCCTGCCTTTCATCGACTTTCGGCTAGGGACACGCGTTTTGCAGACACCTGCTTCACTCGCCTCAATCCTTAGACACAGTATCTCTGCAAAAGAAGCGCGGCAATGATGAAGATGTGAAGAAATTGTGACGCTGCTTTGCCTATCGGTCAAGAACGGAAAATGATTTGTTCTTTTAACGGGATATGAATAGGGAAAAGATTCCTTCAGTAATGGGTGGAAAACTCCGCTCCTTTATGTTTTGCATCAGCTCGGCCCATTTGGAGAAGGAAATGCTGACCCGGCTACTGTGACCTGTCTTGCCGCGAAGACGGAAGCGCCTTTTTCAAGGCGCGGTCAGCATCTCACGCGAACCAGCCCCCGATCCAAGCAACAGCGCGAGCGATCGGTCCGCGCCGCGGCGGTTGCAACTCCTCAAACCATCCAGCCGGAAGTTCTCCGTCCGTGGGTGTATAGGTTGAGGTATAAGGAATATATCCTTCGCTCAGTTCTTTCTGCCAATCCAGAATTTCGGTCACAATTGGATCGCTGCCCTCGCCCCTGGCTGCCCTCTCGAATTCTTCCGCGCGTTCGCGCCGTGCGATCGCCAGATCCGTCAACAAACGGGCCTCTTCCTCACGCCCCTCGGCTTTTGCCGTATCAGCGCTTTCAAACATCTGTTTGGCTTCCTTGTGGTGGATGCGAGCAATTTCAAGGAATTCTTCGGCTGGCGAACTGCCCTGAAATGTGTAGGCTGGCGTTTGATCTGGGAGATGATTGTCCGACATATTATCCTCTCGGCCGGAAAACGTGCAAATGTTACAAATCGATCAATCACGAATACGGCGCAATTCTACACGATTTTCCAAAACAACGGGAAGTTTTTCGTTGAGTGGTGTAAAATCTCGCTCGTGGCCCCGGAGATTTCGATGACCGACGCAGTTCCCAAACTCGCTCATGCGCAAGACAAGGAAGAACGCAATTGGCTGCCCCTGGCGATGGCTGCCGCTGTTGTCCTGCTGGTTGCTGGCGGGGCGATTCTGGGCCTGGAGCATAGAAGCGCCCGTGGCAAGCTCGGGGTTATGCCGATCTCCGCGCCGCTGGACCCCTACGCGGGCAGCCTGGCTCTGACGCGCTTGGCGTTGAGCGAATCCAGCAATCTGGTTGGGGGCAAGGTTACATACTTGGACGGTCAGATATCGAATCAGGGCGAACACACCGTCACTGCTGTCACCGTGCAGGTACTTTTTCGCGATTTTGCCCACGAGGTGGCACAGAACGAGAGCCAACCCCTGAAGCTCATCCGGGTGCGCGAGCCATATATTGATGTCGAGCCGGTCTCCGCGGCTCCGCTCAAGCCGGGGGATGTGAAGGAGTTCCGCCTGATCTTCGATTCTGTCAAGCCAGACTGGGACGGCGCTTTCCCGGAGATTCGCATTCTTCACGTCGTGAGCAAATAGTCTATGGCAGCCGATTTTACCGGGTAAAAACTACCGTCATCAGCAATATTTACCCGCCAAAGTCGCCACGACCATCGCTCGTTTTGCACTGCCTAAAGCGAATGGAGCGTTCCAAGCTAAACAATCCAAAGCTAATCAATGTATTATTGCCGACCAGACTGGTTTGGCCCTGGCATTGCTTCCTCAATCACAGAGCAGGCAAGACCGCTCTCTCCGAGAAATTCGGCGGAGAAATCCCCTCGGGGGTGTCCATCTGATGAAACAAGTCATACCAATTCGCACCTTGTTCCCTAGCCGGCTTGCCGTACTTTTGCTGGCATCTGCAGTTGCCATACCCGCCATCGCGCAACAGGGACAGACCGCGACAGCCCAGCAGAACACTCCGCCTGCCACGATCGAAGAGCAACCCACTTCCATGAACACTCCTTCATCTTCTTCCAATGCTCCGAAGGAAGGGTTCTGGGGCCGGGTCAATCCTTTTGCGCGCAAGAAGTGGGTCAACAATAGGGTGGACCCCCTCAAGGATCAGCTCGGTGAGTTGGATGAAGTCAACGCGAAAAACAGCCGCCAAATACAGGATATGGACCAAAGGGCGCAGGCGGGCATCCGCAGTGCCCAGTCCAGCGCCGACGCGGCTAACCAGACTGCTACCACCGCCGGTAGTCAGGCCCGCAAGGCAGGCAGTATTGCACAAGGTGCGGCTTCCCACGTAGATCAGTTGAATTCGACCGTCACTGGCCTGGAT
>JBEKDX010000260.1:0-5845 GCA_050014135.1 Occallatibacter sp. | reverse complement strand
CTGGACAAGAAGAATCCGGCCGGCAAGAAGCTCGCCGCGCCGGCCAAAGCTGGCAAGTAGGGTGGAAGGCAGTTGAAGCTCAAAAAGGCTGACCGGCTCGCCGGTCAGCCTTTTTGCTGGCGGCTCTGTGTATTCTCGCGGTTTCAATGACGACCGGCGCGGCCTGCGCTGGAATTATGAGCATCTCCTGTAAAGTTGGAAGAGACGCTTCGCGACTCCATCATGAGGTTATTTGGCGTCTGGCCTTCTTCTCTTGACGACTCCACACAATTCGGATGCGCCGGAAAGTTCGGTTGAGCTTTCCGGCCTGCTGCGCTCGGTCTTCGGCTTTGCGCGTTTTCGCGCCAACCAGGAGGTGGTTTGCCGCGCGGCCATCGCGGGGCGCGATCTGCTGCTGGTGATGCCGACCGGCTTTGGCAAGTCGCTCTGCTACCAGTTGCCCGCGGTTGCCTTGGGCGGCACGGCGCTGGTGATCTCGCCCTTGATTGCGCTGATGGAAGACCAGGCGGCCAAGCTCAAGGCGCTGGGCTTGAGGGTGGGGCGAATTCACTCTGGCCTCGACCGGGGCGTGGCGCGGCAGGTGTGCGTGGATTATTTGCAAGGGAGCTTGCAATTCCTCTTCATCGCGCCGGAGCGGCTGCGGGTTCCGGGCTTTGGCGAGATGCTGGCCAAGCGTAAGCCGGCGCTGATCGCCATTGACGAGGCTCATTGCATCTCACAATGGGGGCATGACTTCCGGCCTGACTACCGGATGCTGGGCCAGTACCTGCCCGCGCTGCGACCGGCTCCGGTGCTGGCGCTGACGGCTACGGCCACTCCCGCGGTGCAGGCTGACATTCTCACGCAATTGGGAATGATCAACCCTGCCCGCTTCATTCACGGCTTCCGGCGCGACAATCTGGCCATTGAAGTGGTCGAGCTTCCGATGCCGGAGCGGCCGGGAGCGATCTGCGGCCTGCTGACGAGCACCGAGCGGCGGCCAGCGATTGTGTATGCCACCTCGCGAAAGATGGCGGAGAAGCTGGCCGAAGAACTTTCACGCCTGGTTCCCGCGGCGGCCTACCATGCGGGCCTGGACCCGGCGACACGCGAGCGGGTGCAGACTGCCTTTCAAGCTGGCGAATTGGAGGTGGTTGTCGCCACCATAGCCTTTGGAATGGGCATCGACAAAGCCGACATTCGCACGGTGATTCACGCCGGGCTGCCGGCTACCCTCGAAGGCTATTACCAGGAGATTGGCCGCGCGGGGCGCGACGGAGCGCCGAGCCGGACCTACCTGATGCACTCCTATGCCGACCAGCGGACGCATGATTTTTTCCTGAACCGCGACTACCCGCCGGTGGAGCATTTGCAACAGGTGCACGGCGCGCTGAGCGAGGAGCCGCAGATGGTGGAAGAAGTGCGCGCAGCCTCGAAGCTCGGCGAAGAGGAGTTCGACAAGGCGCTGGAGAAGCTGGAGATTCACGGCGGGGCGCGGGTGGACTTTGGCGGCAATGTGACCGCCGGCGGCGCGGGCTGGAAGAAGACTTATTCGGTGCAGGCGCAGTATCGCGCCGAGCAGTTCGAGAAGGTGCTGCGCTTCACCACCTCGTCCGAGTGCCGGATGGCGGTGCTGGTCAGGCACTTCGGCGACGTGGAGGATGCGAGCCGTTCGTGCGGGATCTGCGATGTGTGTGACCCGGCGAGCGCGGTGCTCAGGCTCTTCAGGCGGCCAACAGCGACTGAGCGGGAGTTGGTGCAGGCGATTGCCGATGAGTTGCGGACCGTGGAGTACGAGGCTATTGGAACGCTGCAACGCAACCTTGATTCGACGGGCAAAATCAGCCGCGATGAATTTGACACGCTGCTGGATGCGATGGCGCGTGCCGCGCTGATCGAGATTGAAGAGGCCGAGTTCGAGAAAAACGGAGAAGTCATCCGTTATCGCAAGGTGCGGCTCACCGGAGCTGGACAGGAGTTGCGGCCAGGCACGCCGGTCGAGTTGCTGCTCAGCGATGGCGTGGTGGAGGAGTTCGGCGGACGAGGGCTTGCACCGGCGCGTGCGAAGAAGAGCAAGGCAAAGGCTGGCGCGGTGAAGGCGGCGGAGAGCGCGCCGGTGCGGCTGTCAGCAGCGGGAGAGGCTCTGGCGGCAAGACTGCGAGAGTGGCGCGTGGCGGAGGCCAAACGGCTGCGGGTTCCGGCCTACGTTGTGCTGCACGACCGGACGCTGACGGCCATCGCGCATACGCGCCCGGCGAATCCGAAACAACTGCAAGAGATCAGCGGCATGGGACCGGCCAAGACAGAGCGGTTTGGCGAGGCGATTCTGGGGTTGTGCGGCGCGGCGAAGTGAATAGCCGTTCACTGCGCAGCGGGGCAGACACAGGCTTTGAAGGCTTGCGCGGAGTGGTTCGAGATGGCGCAAACATACTGCGGCCAAGCCAGGCTGAGCAGGGGCGATGCGTAGCCTGAGGAGAAATCAGCAATATAGTTTTGACTTGCGCCGGGGTCCGCGGCGAAGCCGGCGACTAACTCACTGACCGTGGACGAAGTAAATGCGGCTTTGTGATAGCTGCGCGCAAAGTCATATTCTTCGCTCCACGTGGCATCGACGCCGGTCAGGTTCGACGCGATGAAGACCTTGTAGTCGGCGAGCGCAGCCGATGAAGGATCGACTTGTGCGACGGTGAAGGAGGGATGATTTCCGTTGATCGGCGAGATCGACGAAATCATCTTGACGGCGACGCTTGGGCCAGAGGCCGCGCCCACGCTGCTGTTGCGCAAAAGGTGAATCTCGTCCATGTGCGTGTGGGCGAAGATAGCTAACTGGATCACATCGCCATACTCGACCAGCACGTCGGCAATCTTTTCCGAAGAGAGAAACATGACCGGCTTCTGGCTGGCGCAGAAATCGTCCATTCTCTTTGCTGTCGCGTAGAGATCGACACCGGACGGGATGTGGCCCATCACCCAAATTTTTTGTTTGTTGGAGCGGGCCTGGGCAAGCTGCTGCGTGAGCCATGCAAGCTGAGCGACTGCCGCTGTTTGATCGGGCTTGCCTGAACAGGTCGCGTAGTTGCTTGACATAAAGATGTTATTCAGAACCAGCAGGCGAGTGTTCTGGATGGGCGCGGGGAGAGAGACGCTATAGTAGCCGCCGGCGGCGAAGCTTTCCTGGGCCTGTTGGTCTTCGGCGGCGGGAAAGTTTCTGGTAACTATCTTGCCGGTCACTTCGAGAAAGTTGCTATGGGTGTCGAGACGGTAGTCGCCGCAGTCGGAGTCGTTATTTCCCAGAGCTACATAAACGGGCACGCCGGGAAAAGCTGCGTATAACTCGCCGATCAGGTAGTCCAAGGTCTTTTCAACGAATTTTGCGTAGCCGTTGGGCATCGAGTCAGGAAAGAGCGCGTTGTATTTGCATTGAATAGCATGAGAGACAAGATCGCCGCTGACGGTGACAAAGTCAGCCCCGGCGGCGTGCGCGCGCATCGCCTTCAAGCTGGAATCGAAGAGGGCTGGAGAAGTGTCGGTTCCTCGGGCGTGGCAGCTCTGCTGCAACGCGGCAAAGCGCTGCTCACGATCAGGCGAGGGCGCGGCGGCAAGAATGGCCTTCCACTCACTCGTGGGCGCGGCGGCCAACCGCGGAGCCTTGGCCGGATCCCAAAACGGCTCGAAGTGAATGTCGCTGACGAGGAGCGCGGGAACGGTGGCTTTGGCGGGCGGGGTGCTTTGCGCAAGGGCTGCAACGGCTAAGAGGAGAAGTGCAATCTGCGACATTGTTGCTGCGCGGAGGATGCGGGCTGCGAGAGTGGGTTTCATCGATGCTCCGTCTTATCGCTCCATCTATCATGAGCCGTGTTAGGGGATGACGAACGAACTACTTGTGATGGCCTGTAGGGATCGTAGTTTCCCACCCTAACCGCAACAACAAGAACGCGTCGAGGGTGGGGCACATGGATTCAATTGACCAACCAGATTCTTGTAATAGTGAAAGAACTTTACGCAATGCGTTCGATGAGGACTGATTCCAGGACGACGGGCTTTTTGGGCTTGTCCTGGCTGTCGCGGGCAACTTTGGAGATTTTGTTGACGATCTCCATGCCTTCGACGACTTCGCCGAAGATGGTGTGGTTGCCGGTGAGCCAGGGGGTGGCGGCTACGGTGATGAAGAACTGGCAGCCGTTGGTTCCGGGGCCGCTGTTGGCCATGGCCAGTTTGCCGGACTTGTCGAATTTGTGGGGCGAGCCTTTGGTCTCGTCGCCGAAGCGGTAGCCGGGTCCGCCCATGCCGGTGCCGGCGGGGTCGCCACCCTGGATCATGAAGTCGGGAATGACGCGATGGAAGATGGTGCCGTCGAAGAGCTTGTCCTTGGACTTGGCGCGGGTGGTGGGGTGAGTCCACTCCTTGGCTCCCTCGGCCAGTTCGACGAAGTTCTTGACGGTGATGGGCGCGTCGGACTCGAAGAGCTTGACGGTGATCTTGCCTTCGGTGGTGGAGAAGACGGCGTAGGTTCCTGCTGACTGTGCCATGAAATGCTCCTCACTTCTAAGTTGGGGAATTCGTGTTGGGTTCTTGGATTCCCACCCTAGCGACAAAAACAAAAACGTCGCGAGGGTGGGGCACCCAAGTTATCGGGTGACTGTAGTGGTCTTGAACGGCGCGGGCTTGGGGGCGGGCGGCAGCGCATTCGGATCAGGCGGCAAGGGCTTGCCTTCTGGCACGATGGTCACTTTCTTCAGCACCACGGGTGTGAGCGGCTTGTCGTTGGCGTCGCGCTGGACGTGGGTGATGGCCTTGACGACTGCGATGCTGGCGTCGTCGCACTGTCCGAAGAGGGTGTAGTGCTGGTTGAGCGAGTCGTAGGCCTGCTCGGTGATGAAGAACTGGCTGCCGTTGGTGTTGGGGCCGCTGTTAGCCATGGCCAGACGGCCGGGCTTGTCGAAGTTCAGATCGGGATCGAACTCATCGGCGAAGGCGTAGCCGGGATCGCCCATGCCGGTGCCTGTGGGATCGCCGCCCTGGGCCATGAACTCGGGGATGACGCGATGGAAGATGGTGCCGTCGAAGTAGCGCTTGTTGTGCCGCTTGGTCTTGGTGGCGGGATCGGTCCAGTCTTTAGTGCCTTCGGCCAACCCGATGAAATTGGCCACGGCGAGGGGCGCTTGCCGCTGATAGAACTGGCAGGTGATGCGGCCCATCGAGGTGTCCATCACCACGGTGGGACCGTTGGGGCGGGCGAGGGCGGCCGCAGTGGCCGCGGGCGCGTCGGGCAGGTCGTTTGAGGAGGTTTGGGCGAGTGCCGTGGCGGCAAAGGCCGCGGCCAGTGCGGGGGCGAGAAAGGTGTGCGTGAGTTTCATAACGACTTTGAGGGTAAATCATCCACCTGCGGTGAGGCCAACCGCCTTCGGCCACCTGCGGTGGGGCCAAATGCCTTCGGCTTGTCCGCGCCAGAAAAAAGGCGCGGGGGAATGTTATCTGGGTGAGTAGGGAGCTTTTGGTTTATGGTTTCCCACCCTAGCCGCAACGGAACGAAACGCAGGTCCTTCGACTCCGCTACGCTTCGCTCAGGATGACAGGGCGAGGGTGGGGGTGGGGCACCCGATCTGTCCATGCGAGCGAAGAGCGAGCGGCTGGCCCCACTTCAGGTGGTCAGCAGCCTTTTTTGCAGCGGGCCATGATTGCGGAGTGGAGGCGGTCGCGGAGGCCGGAGGGCAGGTCGTAAATCTCGTGGGATCGGTAGATTTCGATGGTTTTGCGGGTGGTGTTGAAGATGACCTCGCAGTGCGGGCAACGGCCCAGGTGGGCTTGCAATTCGGCGCGCACCTCGACGGTTACGGTGTCGTCGATCATGTCGTCGAGAAGCGCG
>JBEKDX010000259.1:0-3430 GCA_050014135.1 Occallatibacter sp. | reverse complement strand
TCTGTTCCGCGACCCACGATATTGCGGCAGACGGCGTCTACATCGCCTCTCTCACACCCAAGCAGCAGGCCGCCTACATCGGCTGGCAGGGTGCTAGCTACAATTTGGCTCGTGTATTTTCCATGGGTGCTTTGCTCTGGCTGGTGGGCGTGCTCAGCGATAAATTCGCCCGGGCGCACGCCGCCGCTCCTCTGGTCCATGCCTGGATGGTTGCCTTCGGCATCGTCGGACTGGTGCTGGTCGCGCTCAGCATTTATCACGCCCGTATGTTGCCCACCGGCGGCGAAGAGAGAAAAACCGAATCCGTGGCGCAGATGGCTGGAACCTTCGGCGACGTCGTTGTCAGCTTCTTCAAAAAGCCGCACATCCTTCTGCTGCTGGTCTTCATCCTGCTCTATCGCGCCGGCGAAGGCCAGGTGGCCAAAGTCGGTCCGCTGTTTTTGCGCGCCTTGCGCTCCTCCGGCGGCCTCGAGATGAGTTCCACCGATTTTGGAAGAATCTATGCGGTTGTTGCCTGGGGTGTGCTGCTGGGCGGCATTGCCGCGGGATACTTTGTCGCCCGGCTGAGTTTGAAGCGAGCCTTGACATGGCTGCTGCTGGTCTTGGCCTTGCCTCTTTTTTCCTACATCTTCCTGAGCTTCGCGCTGCCCGTTCACAATCCAGTTTCGCTTTCCTTCAGCGAGTATCTGACAGTCGGCGCGGCATTGGCTCTTGAGCAGTTCGGCTACGGCTTTGGTTCCGTGGGCGTCATTCTGCTGATGATGCAGGAGATTGCTCCCGGCAAGTATCAGACCGCGCACTATGCCTTTGCCAATGCGCTGATGAATCTCAGCTTCATTGCCGCGGGCGCGGTCAGTGGCTGGATTCAAAGCATCCTCGGATACCAGCACTTTTTCATTTGGACGGTTGTCTGCGCCTTGCCTGCGCTGATTCTCTCCCGCTTCATTCCGATCCACGGGGGAGCACAAGCTCTGCCGCCGCTGGTCGCCGAGCAGCAAGGTTAGTTCATCAAGTTATTCATCGGGAGGTATCGCAATGGCCTTAGCGGCGCTATCTGAAACACTGGATCAGGCATCTGAGACGGCCCACGCCGGATTGAAGGCCGTCATCCTGGCGGCCGGCAAAGAGGCCATCACGACCGACGGCGAGCCGCTGGTGCTGCAAAAGCTGGGCGAGCGCAGCATCTTGCAGTGTGTAGTGCAGAATGCCCTGCAAGTCGTCCCCGCTCAAGATATTTATATTGTCGTCGGCTATCATCAGGACGACGTGCGCGCCCAGCTCGGCCCCAGCTTCAATTACATTGTTCAGGAAGAGCCCCTCGGCACAGGTCACGCTATGCTCGAGGTATCCAGAGTGCTCAAGGATCTTTCCGGCAACCTCTTGATCCTCTATGGCGACACGCCGCTCTTCCGGCCCGACTCGATTCGCGGCTTGCTCAACCGCCATCAATTGCAGAAGGCGGATCTAACACTTCTCACCGCGAATGTGGACCGTCCGCTTCCCTACGGGCGCATCATTCGCGACGCATCTGGCCAGATCATTGACATCATCGAAGACATGGAAGCCTCCCCCGACGTTCGCCAGATTCGCGAGTTGAACGTCGGTGCTTATGTCTTCAATGCTGGAGTTCTCAAAGTCGCGCTGGAGAGTCTTTCTCCTTCGCCGCGCGATGGCGATTACCGGCTCACCGATTGCGTTCATCAACTGATCCGCTCCGGTCTGCGCGTGACAAATTATCAACTGTACGATCAGGACGAAGTGCAGGGCATCAACACGCCGCAAGACTTGAAGCACGCCGAATTCATCTTGCAGAAGCGCCTCTTTCGCCCTCACCGCCAGGAAGAGCAGAATCTGGTGGCCTTCGGAACCGGCGGCTGGCGCGCCATTATCGGCGAAGGTTTCACCATGCACAACGTTCGCCGCTTGAGTCAGGCTTTGGCGAACGAGATCACCCGGCGCAGAGATGAGAAGCACGGAGTCCTGATCGGCTACGATCGGCGCTTTCTCTCCAAGCAGGCCGCCGAAGCATCCTCCGAGGTCTTCGCCGGCAATAACATTCCCACCATTCTGCTGAGCGAAGATGCTCCCACGCCGCTGATCACCTACGCTACCGCGCTCGAAGGCGCCGCATACGGACTGGTCTTCACCGCCAGCCACAATCCGCCGGAGTGGAATGGGCTGAAGGTCTTTCGCACCGATGGTTCGCTGCTGCTCGACGATGAAACTCGCCAGATCGAAACCGAGACCAACGCGCTCACGCCCAATGACGTGATCAAGCTCGAGTTGGACCTCGCGCTCGATGCCGGCGTGGTCAGGCGCATGGATTATACCAACCAATACGTCAATGCAGTCGAGGCGCTGATTGATTTGGAGGCGATTCGCAAAGCCGGCCTCAAAGTGATTGTCGATCCAATGTATGGCGTGGGCCAGCTCACGCTGGGTATTGTTTTGACCGAGGCCCGATGCCGCGTTACCTTTATTCACGAGCGCCACAATCCCTTGTTTGGCGGACGCTCTCCGGCTCCCAGCCTCGAAGGGCTGCGTATGTTGAGTTCGCAGATGGAGGAGGACGGCTACGACGTGGGCCTGGCGATGGACGGCGATGCCGATCGCATTGCGATTCTCGATGAAAAGGGCCGCTACATCTCCGTCAACGATCTCCTGCTGCTGCTCTATTGGTATCTCCATGAGGTGCGCGGCGAGCGCGGCGGCGTGGTGCGCAACCTGGCGACCACTCACTTGCTCGACCGCCTCGCTCATCACATGGGAGAGGAATGTTATGAGGTTCCGGTCGGCTTCAAGCACATCGTCAACGTGATGCAGCAGCATAACGCCCTGCTGGGCGGGGAATCGTCGGGCGGGCTTACTATTCGCGGCCACATTCTTGGAAAGGACGGTATCTTCGCATCCGCGCTGGTGGTCGAGATGCTGGCCCGCACCGGCCAGAAGATCACCGAATTGCGCGACCGCGTCTATGCAATTACGGGTTCGTTGTACGATCTGGAAGAAGCTATTCCCGCCACGCCCGAGATGCGCATCGCCGTGCCCCGCCTGCTGAAAGAGGCGCCCACCAGCCACATCGGCCGCTACCCGGTCGTTCGCATCTCGCACGACGACGGCACCAAGCTGTTTCTGGAAAATGACAATTGGGCGCTATTGCGCTTCTCCGGGACCGAGCCTGTGCTGAGGTTCTCCGTACAGGCTGATACCGAGGAAAAAGCCCGCGAGATGATCCACTGGCTGCGGCAGTTTGCCACGGCAGGACAATAAGAGTTCTGAGTCCTAGATCGCTTGTTGTTCATTGAACTATGGGTGTACCAAGTCCCATATTTGGAGCCTGGGAAGATACAAACTTATCGCGTCAATAAACGCGGTCAACGATTAAGTCGAATTGTTCTTTGGAGGTTTTTCATGCGTTACGGCCATTTTG
>JBEKDX010000258.1:0-3438 GCA_050014135.1 Occallatibacter sp. | reverse complement strand
AGGGTCAAGATGAACGCCAAAGTACGGCGCCCTTGACCCCGCCCCGGCCACCAGAGGAAGACTTTGCGCGCGAATTGAAAAAACGCGCTTGACAGGAGACGGCGCTGTCATACATGGGGCACGGAAGTTTATAGCAAAAACTAAAATGCTCTAGTTGAACAGGTCCTTCATCTTCTCGATCAGACTTGGCGAGGCGGGCTTGTTTTCGACCGCCAGCGACTCGGCTAACTGGCTTACCAACTCGCGCTGAGCGCGGTTGAGCTTTTTGGGAATCTCGACCATTACTTTTACCAGCAGGTCACCGGTTCCCTTTTCGTTGAGGAAGGGAACGCCGCGCCCGCGCACGCGCAGCTCGCGACCGCTCTGCGTGCCCTCGGGAATCTTCAATTTGACCGGGCCATCAAGGCCAGGAATCTCGATCTCGGCGCCCAGCGCGGCCTGGGGAAAGCTGATGGGGATGACACAGCGCAGGTTGTGTCCATCGCGCTCGAAGAACTCATGCGGGCGAACGGAGAGCACTACATACAGGTCGCCTTTGGGAGCGCCAGCGCGGCCCGCGTCGCCTTCGCCAGCGTAGCGGATGCGGGTTCCGTTCTCGACGCCGGGCGGCACCTTGACGGTGAGCTTGAGTTCTTTGCTGACGCGGGTTTCGCCGCGGCAGACGGTGCAGGGATCGCCGATGACCTGGCCGGTGCCGCTGCAAGCTGGGCAGGTACGAGCCACGGCGAAGAAGCCCTGCTGAAAGCGAACCTGGCCGTGGCCCTGACATTGGCCGCAGACAGAAGGACCGCGCCCGGAGGCGCTGCCGCGGCCATGACAGGCGGCACAGCTCTCCAGGCGGCGAATCTTCACTTCGGTCTCGTGGCCGAAGAGGGCTTCCTCGAAGTCGATGGTCAGATCGAAGCGCAGGTCGTCGCCGCGCTGCTGACGGCTGGGGCGCCGCTGAGTGCCGCCCATGGAAAACATCTCGCCAAAGAGGTCGCCGAAGATATCGCCGATGTCCACGCCGCCGGCAAAGGGTGAAGCGCCGAAGCCCTGGCCGCCCAATCCGGCATGGCCGTAGCGGTCATAGGCGGCGCGCTTGTCGGCGTCGCTCAACACTTGATAGGCCTCGCTGGCCTCCTTGAACTTTTCCTCGGCGGCATGATCGCCGGGGTTGCGGTCAGGGTGGTGCTTCATCGCCAGCTTGCGATAAGCGCTCTTCAACTCCTGGTCGCTCACATCGCGCGAGACGCCAAGAACTTCGTAATAGTCGGCTTTGCTCACTCTTGTATTCAAATCCTATTCGCTAATCTGTTTGGGGTTGGAATTGATGCGCACCAGCGCGGGGCGCAAGAGCCGGTCGCGCAGCTTATAGCCGCGGCGAATCTCTTCGACGACGTGCTGGTCGGGCAGGTCGTGGCGCTCGACCGAGCCGAGCGCCTCATGAACGCGGGGATCGAAGTCCTCACCCACGGCAGGAACCGCATTGACGTGCAACTGGCGCAGAACATCCTCCATCTGCTTCACAATCAATTCGACGCCGGAGCGCAACTGCTCGGCGGTGCCGCTGGAGTTGAGCGCCAGCTCGAAGTGGTCGAGCACGGGCAGAAAATTTTCGACGACGTTGCCGGTGGCATAGTCGCGATACTCGATCTTCTCGCGCTCGGCGCGTTTGCGGGCGTTTTCAAACTCGGCCTGCAGGCGAGCCAGCCGGTCGAGCAACTGGTCGCGCTCGGTCTTGAGCTGGTCAAACTCGGCGGGGGTGACGGGCTGGCCGGCCTCCGCTTCTTGCCGGGCTTCAATCACGGCAGCTTCAGCGGCCGCAGCAGACGCTTCTTCTGACAAGGTCAACTCTGATTCTTGATCTGGCATTTCTCTATGCATTCTCCGAAGAACCCTTCTCATGTATTTCCATGATAATTTGCATGGCTGGCGCGGGCTTCACTGTCGCTCATCGGAAGCAACCCGGGTTCCGAAAAGGGCCTGATTTCTAATCGGTGGGAACTTCCAGCAGGCGCTCGGAGAGCCGCGCGATGTAGCGAACGGCCTGGATCATCTCCTGATATTGGATGCGGGTTGGAGCGATCACGGCAACCGTTCCCAGATTTGCGCCGCCCAGACGCGCCGGAGCGCCGATCAGCACCAGGTCCTGCATTGCCGGCGAAGTATCGTCGAGGCCGACGACGACGCGCACCTCCTGCTGGCGGCCATCCACGTAGGCAGTGAGCAACTCGACAAGCCGCTGCTTGGCCTCGAGAGCCAGCAGCATCTGGCGCAGGCGCTCGCGATCTACCTCGGCGGCGATGAGGTTGGCCATGCCGTCGACGAAGATGGCCGGTCCGGCATCGCCCGCGGCCAGCGCGCCCTTGCGGCAAAGCTCCTCGACTGAGGCCAGCATCTGATGATAGGCGGCCTGCTCCTGCTCGACGCGGCGCGCCACTTCGACGCGAATGCGCTCGATGGGCCAGCCGCGGAAGTTCTCATTGAGGTAGCGGGCGGCGGTTTCCAGCTCGAGGTGGGTCAGTTCGTGGTCGAGAGCGAGCACGCGATCCTGCACCGCTCCAGCCTGCGTGACCAGCACGGCCAGCACGCGGCCTTGCGAGAGGCGTGAAAAGTGAATGTGCTCGAGGACCTGGCCAGCTGTGGAGCTGGCCAGCGCCACGCCTAGCCCGCTGGAGAGCAGCGCCAGCACGTGCGAGGTGCGCTCGAGATAGTCGTTGCTGCTGGCCACACCCGTGAAGCTCTCTTCGATCTGGCCGCGGCGGGCTTCGCTCATCGGCGACGGGCTTGGCGGCAGGCTTGAAGGCTGCGCGCCGACGGCCATGCGGCTCGACTGAGTAATCTGTTCGACGTAGTAGCGGAAGGCGGCGGCAGTGGGCACGCGGCCGGCCGAGGTGTGCGGCTGCTCCAACAGGCCTTGGTCACCGAGCGTGGCCATCACATTGCGGATGGTGGCCGAACTGAGACCATCCTGATTGGAAAAATTCCGGGCAACGGCCTGCGAGGCCACTGGCTCGCCGGTAGCGATGTACATCTCGATGATGGCCGTGAGCACCAGCCGCTCTCGCGGGCTGACGCGCGCATCCGACATCTTCCCCGCTCTCTGTACGACTTCATCCGGCATTTTACAGAGCCGGATGAAACCCGTTAAGCAATTGATTTTTCTAGCGTTTATGCCAGAAATAGAGCAAAGCTCTCCTCTTTAATTCTAGGCAGGGCAACTATCGCTGTCAACACGCTGCTTGACAAGAGAATCGTGTGAAGGGAGGCCCTCCGCTACATCGTTACTAATTAATTACCTGCAAAATCTTTATTTGGGGCGGGCCGGGCCCCCTACCCCTGGTACAGACCGGGGACATGCCTGACAGATTGAACCGGGGACATGCCTGACACTGCACAAGTCCATGGGCGTTTGATTACAACGTCATTATGGGCTGGAGAGCGAGCAGTGTGATG
>JBEKDX010000257.1:0-3453 GCA_050014135.1 Occallatibacter sp. | reverse complement strand
AGAACTCGGGGAAGCTGATGGCGGCTGATTCCGCGCCCTGAATCAGCGTCTCGCCCTCGGCCCGGAGCGCGGCCACGCTGAAGGCCATCGCGATGCGGTGGTCGCTGCCGGAGTCAATCGTCGCGCCGTGCAACTGCTGCCCGCCAGGCACATCGAGACCGTCTTCAAATTCAATGACCTCGGCGCCCATCGCGCGCAGATTCTTCACGACAAGAGCAATGCGGTCCGATTCCTTGACGCGCAGTTCCTTCGCGTCGCGAATGCGAATGCCGCCGCTGGTGAAGGGTGCAATCGCCGCCAGCACCGGCAGCTCGTCGATCAGTTGCGCGGACAGAGCGCCGGAAATCTCTGTCGTCCCCAGGCCTTCGGGCGGCGCGCTCACCCGCACCGTGCCCACCAACTCGGCGTTCTTCTCTTCCAGATTCAAAACCGAAACACGCGCTCCCAGAGCGGTCAGCACGTCCAGCAGCGCGGCGCGCGTGGGGTTGAGGCCGAGCGCATCCAGAACCAGGCTGGAGCCGGGGAACAGAGCCGCTGCGCAGAGAAAAAAGGCCGCCGAAGAGAGGTCGCCGGGGACTGCGGCGTCGATGGCGTGGAGCGTCTGTGGCCCGGAAATCGACACCGAATCCAGCGTGCGTGTCAGCGTAGCGCCAAAGGCTCGCAACGCCAATTCGCTGTGGTCGCGGGTACGCACCGCTTCGCGCACTGTAGTTGCTCCCGCGGTTTGCAAGCCGGCCAGCAGGATGCACGTCTTCACTTGGGCGCTGGGCACCGGCGTGGTGTAGTCGATGGCCTTCAGCGCGCTGCCTTCAATGATCAGCGGCGCGTGGCCCTCGGTGAGCGTGAGCCGCGCGCCCATCTCTTCGAGAGGTTTTTGAATCCTCCCCATCGGCCGCTTGGAGAGTGATTCGTCGCCCACCAGCGTAAAGCGGCCCTGCTGCGGCGCAAGCAGGCCAGAGATCATCCGCATCGTCGAGCCGGAGTTTCCGCAATCCAGCGGTGCGGCGCAGGGCGTCACACGACCGCCGACGCCGGTCACTTCCACCGTGCCGTCTTCGAGGCGGCGCACCATCGCGCCCAGCGCTTGCATACAGGCAAGGGTCGAAGAGCAATCGGCCCCGGTCGAGAAATTGGTGAAGCGCGACGCGCCTTCGGCAAAGGCCGCCAGCATTCCGTAGCGGTGGCTGATGGACTTGTCGCCGGGCAGGCGCAGACTGCCAAAAACATTCCTTGCCGGGCGGATGAGGCGTTCTTCTGTCAAGGCGGCTCCGGGAGACGTACAAAATCAAGTTTAGCGAATGAATCGCTTCAATTATCTTACCTTCAGCACAATCACCGTCTCATCATCGAAGCGCTCGTGCTCGCCCTGAAAGCGGCCGGCGTCGGCGAGGATGGCGTCGGCGATCTGCTGCGCGGAGTCGTCGCGGTGGCTGCACAAGAGGCTGGAGAGCCGCTCCTGGCCGTACATCTCGCCATGTGCGTTCTCCGCGTCCTGAATCCCGTCGGAGACAAAGACGAGTACGTCTCCCGGTTCGGCGGCCACGTTCATTTCGTCGTAGGTCACGTCAGGAAACAGGCCCAGTGGGAAGCCTTCAGCGCGCACCGTGGACGATTCGCCGGGGCGACAGAAGATGGGCTGCACCGCGCCCGAGTTGGCCACTTGCAGGGTGCGTTTTTCGTCGTTCCACAAGGCAAAGAGCATGGTGACGTACTGCGATTCGAGCTTGCGCTCCTGGATCGCATCGTTGAGCAGAGCCAGCATCTCGGCCGGCTTCGGCTGCTGTTGCGCCGCCGAGCGCATGATGCCGCTGACCAGTGCCGCAAACAGGGCCGCCGGCGCCGCCTTGCCGCTCACGTCGCCCAGCACGATGGCCATCTGGCCTGGGCCGTACTCGACAAAATCGTAAAGGTCGCCGCCGATCGAGCGCGCGGGCAAAAAGCGCACCGCCATCTCGGCGTTGGCCATCTCCGGCGCGGTTGGCGGCAGCAGGCGCAGTTGCACCTCGCGGGCCATGGCGATGTCGCGCTCCAGTTGCCGCTCTTGTGAGCGGACCTCTTGATAGAGCCGAGCGTTTTCGATGGCGATGGCCACCTGCGCGGCCAGAGTGGTCAACACGTGCTCGTGCTCTTCGTTGAAGAAGCCGGCGCGCGTGTGTTCCAGGTCGAGCACGCCGATGATGCGCCCCTTGTGAAACAAGGGCACAATCAGCTCCGAGCGCGTTTCAGGATTCATGGCCACATAGCGCGGGTCCTTGAGCACGTCGGGCACGTTCACCATCCGCCACTCGCGTACCGCCGCGCCCACCAGGCCGCTGGTAATGGGGATGCTGCGCAGCGGCGCGTGCGCGTGGCCAAAGCGCCATGCGTAGCGCGTAATGAGCGTCTCGCCCTTCTCGTCCAGCAGCATCACGGTGAACATCTGGTAGTCGATCATCCGGCGCAGCAAGCGCCCCACCCGCTCCAGCAGCGGGTCCAGGTCGAGAATCGAAGTCAGTTCGACAGCAATTTCGTTGAGCACCGCGAGCGTCTGCGCCTGGCGGGAGACACGCGCATAGAGGCGCGCGTTTTCTATCGCCTGAGCGATGCGCGAGGCGGTCAGCGTGAGCAGGCGCAGGTGCTCGGGACCGAAGTAGCCGGCCTGCTCGCTCTCCATGTCGATCACGCCGATCAGCCGGTTTTTGGCTATCAGCGGCACCGCCAGCTCAGAGCGCACGCCAGGATTGGCGGGAACGTAGTAATCGGCGCTGGCAACGTCGTTGAGCAGCACCGGCTCGCGAGTGAGCGCCACCTGACCCACAACGCCCTTGCCCAAGGGAACGCGCAGCCGCTGCACCTGCGCGGTGTGGCCGATCTGGAATCTCATGCGCAGCTCCTGAGTGCGGTCGTTGACCAGCAGAATGGCAAAGATGCGGTAGGGGATCACGGCGCGCACCAGCTCCGCAGTGCGCCGCAGCAGGGTTTCCAGATCCAGAGTGGTGTTCAACTCCTCGGCCAACTGCATCAGGTAGGCGACGTCAGCCGGTTCGACGCGGATATTCTCCGGGGCAAGATGCACCCCAGGGCCGGCCGGACGGTAGTCGCCCTCAAGCTCGGGTTCTTGACGCGGAGATGGCGGTGAGTCGGGCATAGTAGTCGAAGAAAATGATAGCAGCGCGAAATCGTCGCGGAGTATGAACCAGGAAAATCGTATCAGAAGATGGTGCTGAGCTTGGTAAAGGAATCCAGCTCAATCAACTGCTGGCCCTCAGGCGCGGCATCAAGCGTGGCGTGTTCCAACACCCAGGTGTCTTTGTGAAAGAGAAAGACGGCGTTGAGTCCCGCAGCAAGGGCGGGATTGATGTCGCTCTTGGGGCTGTTGCCGATCATCCAGCAGCTTTGCGGCTTGTTGCCGACGTGCGGCGTTGACTCATGGCGGCGGATCACTTCGCGATAAGTGGCGGGGTCTTTTTCAGC
>JBEKDX010000256.1:0-3495 GCA_050014135.1 Occallatibacter sp. | reverse complement strand
GGAAGTCGCCAAGGGTCCATCGATCCGCTCGCACAGGGTTCACAACTTGTGTTGACGGGCCTTTGCATGAGGCGACTGTCAACAATTGCGCGGTCAATCTGCAGGAAAACTTCTGAAAGAGGATCGCTGTGGGGTGAAGGTTCCTTCAGGGGCTGAAGCCCGGCTCATATTTTATTTGGCTTGCGGCAGTCAGAGCTAAGCAGGCTGCGGAAAAACTTGGATCTTCTGGCACAATTGATGCAAAGCGCTCCTTCGGGGCTGAAGCCCTCATTGATTCAATTGGCTTTACACGGGGGTTAAAACCCCCGTCTCCCTCCGACGTGGGTTCTTCCGCAGCCTGTAAAGCCCTGACCTACCAGTAGTACCCTGCTACAAGAGCAGCATAATTCGAGTTTCTCTGCGTCGGTTACTATCACCTCTTGCTTGCTTCTGGAAGAATCGTTGCTCTCCACGATGCCACTGGCAGGGCAGGAATTGCACGAAGAATCCATAGGGTTGAGTTTGTACAGGTGGTTTCCTTCCTCGCCTCTTTCGCCTTACACTCACCCCATGGACAACGAACGCATTCGCGAGATCTGCCTGGCTCTGCCGCATACCGCCGAGAGCCTGAACTGGGGCCATGTGCTCGTCTACTGGGTGTGTGACCGCGCGATTGGCGGCAAGATGTTCGCACTGACCAACGCCGATGGCGGCGGGGATGTCGTCCTCAGCTTCCACTGCGGAGCGGAGCGCTATCACGAATTTCTCGAGATCGACGGCATCTGCCCCGCGCCTCACCTCGGACGGGCGATGTGGATCGCTCTGGAACGCTGGGATGCGCTCCGCCCGCGCGAGATCGAGGCCGAGCTGGCTCGCGCCCACGCACTGATATACGAGAAGCTGCCCAAGCGCACGAAAGCCGTGCTTGCCTTGCCAGAAAAGGAGCGCGCCAAGCTCATCCGCGAACGGCAGAAGCTGCTGGCCGGGCAGAACAAGGCGAAACACGGCTGAGGCGGCGAGAACTGCGCCTGGCTTGCCCACGTATTTTTCTGCAACGCGCTGACTGGAAGCCGCGCACAGGAGGACAGAAGCCATGATCAAGTTCTTGCTCTGGTGCATACTGCTGGTGCTCTGCTGGCCGCTGGCGCTGGCTGCGCTGGTGCTCTATCCGCTGGTATGGCTGTTGCTTCTGCCCTTTCGCTTGCTGGGAATCGCTGTGGACGGTGTGCTGGAGCTGGTCAGCGCGGTGATTCTGCTTCCCGCACGGCTCATCCGGGCCGTCTGATTAGCCCGCAGCAAGGCTCGGGGAATGAAAAATCTCTAAATCAACCCGTTGCGCCGATATGTTACCCAGGGCGCAACCCATGGTCAGACCTCTCGCTCTGTCGCTTGCCGCCGGATTGGCTCTCGCCTCCGCTGCCCTATCCCGCGCCGATGAGACCTTCCCCGTCGTCCACCGAGAGCCCATCACGGTACGCATCCTCAGCGGTGAGAACGGTCAGCCTCTCGCCCATCTCCATCTCATCCTTTTGGGGGGCTATGACCAGCACGACCTTCGGCGCCAGCTCTACCGGGAGGAGCGGCTCACCGATGCGCATGGCCAGACGCGGCTCTCGAACCAGTTGGCGAACCTTCCCTGGCTCCAGGTTTGGGTCAACAAGAAGCCGCTTTGCCAGGCTAATCCCCGCGCGGCCAGCTTCAGCGTCGAACTGATTCGCCGCGACGGCCTCAGCGCGCCCAATCGCTGCGGCATTGCCACGGTCGTGGACGCGCCTGGCGTCTTCACGGTCTTCGTCAAAGGCGAAGATGAGAATGCGCTGATGAAGTTGATCGGCGTCGCATCAACCCGGCCGACTCCGGCTCCCGCTGCCGGTCCGGCGGCAATCCCCGCTACGCTGCCGCCGGCGCATATCGCGAACCAGGCCATTCAGCCTACTCCACACCCTCCTCTCGCCGAGGTTGTTTTGGTAGCGCCGGCGCTCGTTTCGCTGGAAACAGTACTCGAGGCTCCTGCACCAGTTTCCGCACCAGCTCCCGCTCCTATCACAGCTTCGGTATCAGCCACAGCCAGCGTGCCCGTCAAAGCTCAAGCGCGCATTCCGGTCAGGCGGGTTGCGATTAAGCCTGTGGTACACCACGCCAAGCCGGTCGCTCACCGGGCAACTCCAGTCGCGCACAAAGCAAGGCTGCTCCCGATCGCGTGCGCGGTACGGCCTCCGGCCGCATCGCCTGTACCTGCGCCGAGACCGATTCTGGTTCCGGTTGCGGCACCGGCGCCGTCTCCGGACAAAACGAAGAGCGTTCCGGATAAATCAAATATAGATGTGGACACGTTGGAGAAGCCCCCAGCCACCGTGGCCGCCGCAACCTACAAATCCAAGCCGCCGGCAGGTGTTCGGAAGGCCGCCTCCGCGCCCATCGCGTCAACGGCTCCGATAAAACAGCAGTAGACCGCTTGCGTTCCTGCGGCTTGCTGCGATACTGTGAGCGCACGGGGCGTAGCATTGGTCTCCGCAATTTATCAGGGAGTCTTGGATGCGCAGAGCTTTGCCGGTGGCGCTGATCGCGATGCTGCTGGCTGTGATGCTGCTGGTCGCGCCGGCGCAGGTGGTCGATGAAGCCACCCAGAAGAACGCGCGGCAGGCGCGCGCAACCCTCGACGCGATGGTGCAAGCCCTGGGCGGCGAGGCCTGGCTCAACCAGAAAAATCAGGTGAGCCAAGGACGCATCGAGGCCTACTTCCATGGCCTGCGTTCGGGCGGTGAGTCGGAATTCTGGCAGTACCACGCGTGGCCCGATCACGACCGCCTGGAGTTCTCGAGGCATCGCGACATTGTGCAGTTCTTCCTCGGGCGCACTGGTTCTGAAGTCACCTTTCGCGGCGATACTCCGCTGCCCCAGGAGCCTGTGGACGAGTTCCTGCGCCGTCGCGACCACTCGATCGAGACCGTCATCAAACTCTGGCTTAACGATCCCAAGACCCTTCTGGTGAACGAGGGCCGGCGCACGGTCGATCAGCACACGGCCGATCAGGTGACGCTGATTTCGGCGCAAAACGACGCGGTGACCATCCAGATCGACGCTGCTACCCACCTGCCGCTCAGCCGCTCGTTCGTCTGGCGCGACCCGGTTTACAAGGACAACACCAGCGTAGACGCCGAGAAGTATGACGAGTACATCACGGTGGACGGCATCTCGACGCCCTTCATCATCACGCGCTTCAAAGACGACGACATCATCCGCCAGTACTTCCTGGTGCACGTGAGCTACAACCAGGAGCTGCCCTCTGATCTCTGGAGCACGGAGGCCGCTGCCCGCCGAATCCGCAAGTAATGCCGCGGCCTTGCTGTTTACGGCGATGAAAATCCCGGTACCCCATCCTGTTTGATTATTTCAAGGGTAGGGCACCGGCACGCGCGATTCAGGGGGTTTAGGAGCTGGGCTACCGGGCATTTTGTTCACCGCTACACAGTTTCACAGTCAATAGGGGGGTGGGGGGGGTGCCTTTGTGGAGGG
>JBEKDX010000255.1:0-6409 GCA_050014135.1 Occallatibacter sp. | reverse complement strand
ACCGGCGGCCTTTTTACCAGCAACGATCAGGGCGCAACATGGCAGGGCGGGCCGGTGATGAGTTCGGTGGAGTATCTCTCCGTCGCCGCGCGCGGGGATGTGCTGATCGCCGCGCGGCAGAATGGAGTGGTTCTCTCCAGCGACGGCGGGCAGAGCTGGATGCCGATTGGGATTCCGGCGGTGCTGACGCGGATTCATTGCGTTGCCTTTTCCGCCGATGGGACGCTGTGGATCGGCGCGCGCGAGGGCGTCTATTTTTCACGCGACCTGGGCAAGAGCTGGATGTGGGTTCAACACTTCCCGTTGAGCAATGTGGATGACCTGAGCTTTGACGCTCAGATGAATAAAATTCTGGCCAGCTCGCGATTGAGCGACCAAGTTTATGTCATCGATCCCAAGACGCTGGAGTGGAGATTTGCGCAGACCGGCTACCGCATCAACCGGGTGCGGGCGATGGGCGAACGGCTGCTGGCGGCCTCGCTCTATGATGGCGTGCTGGTTGAGCCGCAGGCTGCCGCGACGGATGCAGCTCCGAAGTGATTGCAGAGAGCAAAATTCTGTATTATCGGAATATGCAGAGCGAGAGAGCGGTAACACGCCCGCCAGCAGCTTTTCGGACGCACGACCCACGGCTTGAGGCAATCGCCGCCAAGGTGCTGGCGCGCGAGCGGCTGGGGTTCGACGACGGCCTCGCGCTCTACGGCTCGCCGGACGTGCTGGCCGTGGGCTGGCTGGCGAATCATGTGCGCGAGCGGATGCACGGCGATGTGACTTATTTCAACGTCAATCGCCACATCAACCCGACGAATGTCTGCGTGGCCAACTGCAAGCTGTGTGCCTTCGGACGCAAGAAAAATGATGCGGCCGGCTATACGATGGCTCTGGAAGAGGCCTGGGCTGTGGCGGCCTCGGGCTACTCGGAGGCGGTCACGGAGTTTCACATCGTCGGCGGCTTGCATCCCGACCTGCCTCTGGAATACTTTCTCGATCTGGTCAGCGGTTTGAAGCAGCGCTTTCCCAAGGTTCACATCAAAGCCTTCACGATGGTCGAGGTCGCATTTCTGGCGCGGCGGGCCAAGCTGAGCATCGAGCAGACACTGATCAAGATGCGCGAGGCGGGCGTGGACTCGATGCCGGGAGGCGGCGCTGAGATCTTTGCCGATCGCGTGCGCTCGATCATCTGCGACCACAAGATTGACGGCGAAGAATGGCTCACGACGGCGCGGCTGGCGCACAAGCTGGGCTTCAAATCCAACGCGACGATGTTGTATGGGCACATCGAGAACGACGAAGACCGCGTCGATCATCTGCTGAAACTGCGCGCCCTTCAGGACGAGACGGGCGGGTTCCAGACCTTTATTCCGCTGGCCTTTCATCCGGAGAACACGGCGCTCGACCACCTGCCGGTGACCACGGGATTGACGGATATTCGCCAGGTTGCGGTGAGCCGGCTGCTGCTGGACAACTTTCCGCACATCAAGGCTTATTGGCAGATGCTGACGGCGAAGATTGCGCAGATTGCGCTGCGCTTCGGCGCGGACGACTTGGACGGCACGGTCATCGAAGAGAAGATTTACCACGATGCCGGCGCCACCACGCCGCAGGGAATGACCCGCAAGGAGCTTTGCCGGTTGATCAGTGAAGCGGGCCGCGTGCCGGTGGAACGCGACACCCTTTACCACTCAGTGACGCGCACGGAAGACAGCTTTATCGTTGCGGTATAAAGATGTATAGTCGCATTTTGAGGTGAATATGGGGGAGATGATTTCGATGGGTGAATTTGGCCGGGCTGCTCTCTCGGGATTCTGCTGGGGATTCGCGTGGGGGATATTAGGATCGATCGCGATCCTGTATTCCATTTACCTGGCTGCCTATCGCAAGGCGATCAAGGATTCTCTCAAGCAGGTGAAGCCGCTGCGGTACACGCAAGTGCTGGACAGGATAATGGAGCAGAAGGCAGAGAAGCAAGAAGCCAAGAAGGCAAAAGCTGCTGCTGCTGCGCCTCCCCCGGCGTTGTGAGCGGCTGCTTTCCTGCTTGAGTGTGTTTCAATAATGCCGTTGGGAATGCCAGAGGTGTTCCCTCAAGGGTTGAAGCCCATCCATTATCTCGGCGTCTTGCGGCAGTCAGGGCTAACGCCCTGACCTACCAGTGTGCACTGACACTTCTTGTTCTACCATTCGCATTTATCCGCAAGCTATAAAACCGTTCCCTTAGAAAACTTCGATTTACTCAGAGGTTCCTCAGAACAACAACAGAAGCGCAGCACAGAATTGGTGAATCGCTCTAAAATGGGAGACTGGCTGCGGAGAAGTTATGCGAGATTTCAAGTGTGCGGGCGGAGTGATTTCCGGGCTTTTGCTTTTTGGCGGCATTGGTTTTGCCGGGGCGCAGACGACGGCGGTCATAGCTCCAGCGGTGCTAACGGTAGTGGACGAAGTTGGTGCGGCTGTATCCGACGCGCAGGTGGTTATCGAGGAGCCGGGAGAGGTCGAGATTCGTTTCTCGACCGACTACGCCGGGCATGGGACGTATCACGTCAAGGGAAGCCAACCCTACTTTCTGCGCATCGCCAAGCCCGGTTTTTACGAGACGGTTGTGACGCAGACAGATCCGCAGATTCTTGAAATCCGGGTGGTGCTGAACCACGAACAGATAGTGCAGGAGCAGGTGAGCGTAACGGCCTCGGTCGCGGGCATCGATATGGAACGGAGCTCGGACGAACTGACCATGGACTTGCCGGATATCATCAATGTGCCTTACCCAACCTCGCGCGACATCCGCGATCTGCTGCCCGGTTCGCTCGATTGACAAGGAGGCGACGCGCTACCCGGTGGAATACGGCAGAAGCACCGGGGGCGTGTTGGCGTTCTATACAGGAATGGGCGACAACACGTTCCGCTTCAATGCCACAAATTTCATTCCGTCGTACAAGGAAGCGAATGGAATTCGCTTTGACAAGTTTGTTCCGAGGGTCACATTTTCCGGCCCGCTGATACGCAACCGGGCCTGGTTTTTCGACGGTGTGGAGACGGAATACGACAATATCTACATTACGGAACTCCCCCAGGGCGCCGATAGCAATCATTTGATCCGGGGAAGCAACCTGATCAAGTTTCAGGCGAATGCCACGCCAGCCAACATTCTGTCAGGCGGCCTGTTGTACAACGTGTATCACTCGCCCTACGACGGGATTTCGACGCTGCTTCCGCAGGCCAGCACCACCGACAGGAATACGATTGCCTGGCTGCCGTATCTTCGCGATCAGCACAGCTTCCGCAAGGGCGCGCTGCTGGATGTGGGGCTTGGCGTGGAGCGCATCGGCGACGGCTACGAGCCGCATGGAAACACGCCCTTTGAAATCACTCCGGAGATTTCCGAGGGGAGTTATTTTGAGAATGAGACCGACCATTCGCAGCGCATCGAGGGGAACGCGGCGCTCTATCTGCCACCGAAACACTGGGCCGGGGAGCATGATTTGAAGGCCGGCATCGATGTGGACCACATCGGCTTCGGCGAGAACGTCACGCGCGCGGCGGTGGAGTATTTGCGCGAGGATGGAACACTTCTGCGGCGCAGCACATTTCCCGCGACCGCGCCGTTTATCCGCCACAACGTGGAAGCCGGCGCATACCTGCAAGATCGATGGACGCCGCGCGCCGGCCTGCTTATCGAGCCGGGCTTGCGCTTCGATTGGGACGAGATCATCCGCAGCCCGCTGCTTTCACCGCGCCTAGCCGCGATCTACTCGCCTGCCGCCGCCCATGGACGAACAAAACTTTCCGCGGGCATTGGGCTTTATTATGAGCACACGCAATTGGAGTACCTGACACGAGCGCTGGCCGGTATCCGCAACGACAGCTACTACGAAAGCGATGGCGTTACCCCGACGGGCGCGGCAGTGATGACGACATTTTCCGCCAGCTACGGAACGCTGCATGAGGCCCGGGCAGTGAACTGGAGCGCCGGGATCGAAGAACGGCTGCCGGCATCCATTTATGTCAAAGCGAATTATTTGCACAATCGCGTGACTGATGAGTTCACCTACGAGAACCAAAATACACTGTCGCCGCTTTACGGAAACCATGTGCTGACGAATGGCAGAAGGGATAGCGACAATTCAGCCGAGATTGAGGCGCGGCGTACCTTTGCCGGCGGATACACGCTCTTCGCCTCCTACACGCATTCCTCCGCTCGGACCAATGCGGCGATCGATTATGTACCGACGCTCTCGATGCTCGGCCCCCAGCAGAGCGGACCGTTGGCGTGGGAGACGCCGAATCGCGTGCTCAGTTGGGGCTGGCTGCCTGTTCCCGTGCCGCACCTCAAAAAGAACTGGGACTTTGTTTACTCCGTTGACTGGCACACGGGCTTCCCATTTACGCCAGTGAGCGACAACTCCCAGGTGGTGGGCGCGGCAGGATCGCAGCGCTTTCCAGATTACGTGGCAATCAGCCCAGGGCTGGAATGGCGCTTTCATTTTCACCACAGTTACTTCGGGCTGCGCGGGGTAATCGAAAACATGACCAACAGCAACAATCCCCTGGTGGTGAACAACGTGGTGGATTCTCCGCAGTATGGTCGTTTCACCGAGGACGTGGGGAGAGTTTTTACGGCGCGCCTGCGGCTGATCAGCGCAAAGAAATAGTTAGACAGTAGATACGCACGCGCTTTTCAGTAGGCGGAAATGCCGGTGAGGTGCTGGCCCAAGATCAGCGTGTGGATGTCGTGCGTTCCCTCGTAGGTGATCACCGATTCCAGATTCATCATGTGGCGCATGATGGGGTAGTCCTCGGTGATTCCATTTGCGCCCAGAATATCGCGGGCGATGCGGGCGCACTCCAGAGCCATCCATACATTGTTGCGCTTGGCGAGCGAGATGTGTTCGTGGCCGACGGTTCCGGCATCCTTCAGCCGGCCGACGTGCAGCGCGAGCAACTGCGCCTTGGAGATTTCGTTGGCCATCCAGACCAGCTTCTGCTGGACAAGTTGATGGCTGGCGATGGGCTCGTTGCGGAACTGTTTGCGGAATTTGGCGTATTGCAGCGCGGTGTCATAACAAGACATGGCCGCGCCGATGGCTCCCCAACTGATGCCGTAGCGGGCCTGGTTGAGGCATAGGAAGGCGCTCTTGATGCCGATGGCGCCGGGCATGAGCGCCGTAAGCGGCACGCGCACGTCTTGCAGCGAGAGGCCGCTGGTGACCGAGGCGCGCAAGCTCCACTTGCCGTGCACCTCGTAGGCGGTGAAGCCGGGGCGATTGGTTTCCACCAGGAAGCCGCGGATGCGATTGTCTTCGTCTTCGACTTTGGCAAAGACGATGGCGACATCGGCGAGGTTGCCGGAGGTGATCCACAGCTTTTCGCCGTTGAGGATGTACTCGTCGCCGGCCTTGCGAGCTGTGGTGGTCATGATGGCGGGGTTGGAGCCGGCACCGGGCTCGGTGAGGCCGAAGCATCCGAGTTTGGCGCCCGCGACCATTTGCGGCAGCCATGTGTTTTTCTGCTCTTCGGAGCCGAAGGCGTGGATGGGGTACATGACCAGGCCGGATTGCACGCTGACAAAGCTGCGGAAGCCGGAGTCGCCGCGCTCGAGCTCCTGCATCACCAGGCCGTACTCGACGTTGGACATTCCGGCGCAGCCATAGCCTTCGAGGTTGGCGCCGAAGAATCCCAATTCGCCCATGACCGGCACCAGCTCGCGCGGAAAGCGCTCGGTGCGAAAGCACTCCTCGATGATGGGAATGAGGTTGTCCTCGACAAAGTTGCGGGCGGTTTTGCGGACCAGCAGTTCGTCTTCGTTGAAGAGGCTGGAGTCGAGCTGAAGAAGATCGAAGCCCTGGAATTTGAAGCCCATGATTGCACCTGCCGATTCGCTCGGGAGATCGAGACAGGCAAGGGTAGCAGATGGGGGTGGGAGGAGGGAATAGGGAATAATCCCAATTCCATATCTTACTCCAGAAACTCGCGGACGAAGGGATTTTTGCTTTTGACCAGCTGGTGCAGAGAGCCGTCGAAGATGAGGCGGCCTTCTTCGAGCATGAGGAAGGTCGTGCTGGGGTCGGTTTCGCCTTTGGGGTAGGGGACCATGCAACCCTGCTCGGGATCGAAGCGGTTGTTGCAGAGGAGGAAGGCGTCTTGAATGCGGTGGGTGACCATGATCGAAGGAGTGTGGTAGACGTCGCGCTCCTTGACGATCAACTCGATGATGGTGGTGGAAGTGAGCGGGTCGAGTCCGCCGGTGGGCGAGTCGTAGAGGAGCAGCTCGGGCTGGCGGATGAATGCGCGGGCGATGGCTACGCGGCGGCGCATTCCGCCCGAGAGGCTGGCGGGAAACAGATCGAAGGTCTCCTCCAACTCGACAAAGCGCAGGGCGTCGCGGACGCGGCGGTTGATCTCATCGTCGGGCACC
>JBEKDX010000254.1:0-3622 GCA_050014135.1 Occallatibacter sp. | reverse complement strand
TCGCGATCAGTTTCTCCGCGAGGCTTGCACTGACGTACCGGCCGCCGCTCAGTATCTTCTTTGTCGCCCGCGCTAGTTCTTCCGGAGCGCTCTCTTTGTTGATGTACGCGGAGGCCCCTGCCCGCAAGCAGCGTACGGCATACTGTTCCTCGGGCTGGCAACTAAGGATGATAACCGGCAGCCGCGGGTATACGTGCTTTACATCCCGTAACACGTCCATCCCGCTCCGCCCAGGCATACTGATATCCAGCACCAGCAGGCCTATTTGGGATTTGCCCAGGTGGCTAAGCACCTCATCGCCGTTGCCGGCTTCGGCAAACTCCGCGCCGGGAAGAGCATCCGCCAGTATCTCTCTCAGCCCGCGGCGGACGACCGCATGGTCATCCGCGATCAGGATCTGCATATGCTGCTCCTCACGGCGCTGGGAACATCTAACGGAACCCGAACTGTCACCGTCGTCCCGTTGCCGGGAGAACTGGAGATCTGTACGTCGCCTCCGCAAAACTGCGCTCTTTCTTTCATGCCCAGGAGTCCTAAAGACCCAACAGAGTTTGACCGGCCGGATTCACTGAAGCCTATGCCATCGTCCTCCACAACAAGAAGAATGTTCTCATCCTCCTGGCATAGATCAATTCGCACCGACTTTGCCTGCGCGTGGCGAATCACGTTGGTCAAACATTCCTGAAAGATCCGGAATGTCGCGGTGGCCCGATCACCATCCAAGTGTAAATCAACAGGGGGGACAGAGACCTGGCAAAGGATACTATTCCGAGAAGCGAAGTCGCTGGCCTGCCATTCAATGGCTGCCGCCAAACCAAGGTCATCCAATACTCCAGGACGCAGCCCGCTGCAGATCGTACGCACCGACTTGACTCCATCATTGATCAACTGAATCGATTCCGTGAGCCGTGCGAGCACTGCGGTTTCCGACTCTGGAAGATGACGAATGATCCATGTCATATCCATTTTAATCGCGGTTAGAATTTGCCCGATTTGGTCGTGAAGGTCACGAGCGACCCTCTTGCGATCCTCTTCGCGCACCCATTGCAAGCGCTCCGCCAGCGCCCGTAGTTGCTCTCTTTGCAAGACGAGCGACTCTTCCCCGCGCTTGCGTTCCGTGATGTCACTGTTGATTTCCAGAATACGAGGAGCCTGGCCACGCTTGCTCCATTGCAGTGCCCAGCGACCGGACACCACAATACGCCTGCCGTCCTGCGCGGTCTTGACGAGATATCCTTCCCAATGCCCGGTGCGCAGTAGTTCCGCTCGGATTTCAGTCAACGGCTGGGGAAACTCGGTGCGCAGCAGGTCGTGCGAGATATTGCCGACGGCCTGGGCTTTGGTGTATCCCAGCATCGCCTCTGCTCCGCGACTCCAAAAGAGGATCTTCCCTTCCATGTCGATCACCAAGGCGGAGTCCTGCGTCAGTTCGATTAGCGACGCCTGCTCGGCGGTCGCTATCTGCTCCCGGCGTCTTTCGGCAACGTCGCGGAAGACCAGCACCACGCCGATGACTTTCCCTTTGCCGGCGAGAATGGGCGCGGCACTGTGTTCCACGGAAATTTCGCGGCCATCCCGGGTGATCAGGCCAACATGGTTAGCCATGGTAATAACTTGTTTCTCTGTAAGTACTCGGGCCACTTCGTTGTCCGTGCTCATCCCGGATTTCTCGTTGATAAGATTGAGTACTTTCCCGATCGGCTGGCCTAAGGCTTCTTCCGCTGGCCATCCGGTGAGAGCTGCGGCGACCGGATTGAAAAAGGTAACTCGAGCCTCGCTATCTGTTGCGATAACTGCCTCGCCTATGCTGCCTAGGGTCGCGGTCCATCGCTCCTCACTTTGCAGCAGCTTGGTGCCCAGCTTTTCGACGTTGTACCGAGTGAACAGGGCCAGGAAAACACCCACTCCAAAGCCCAGGACAAGGAAGCTGGTCACCATCAGGATCCATCGCTGGTGCGCGGCTTGAACACGCTCGATCCGCAGTCCAGCTTCCACAGCTTGGAACTCCGATATCTGCTCTCGAAGCAGATCCATCCTGCGTTTTCCTTGCTGGTTCTCATAGAGAGTGGGATCGGCTTGTCCTGCGCGGCGAACGGAGATAATCCTGTTGGTGTATCCTTCCCACTCAACATAGCCGGCATGAATATCCCTCAGCCGCTGCCGCTGCTGCGAGAGATTGTCAGCCACCATTCCATACAAGGCCTGATATTCGGGATCTAGCTTCTTCGTACTTTCCAGATAATGTTGAAGAAAGCTCTCGTCGCCAGTTGCGATGTATCCGCGCGTGCCGGATTCCATGTCGATCATTAACTTGAGCAGATGACCGGATTGGTCGAGAATCCTATCTGTTTGGTCAACCCACTGCAGGGATTTGTTCAAGTCATAAGTTTCCCACAATAGCAGTATTGCAAGAGCTGCCGTAACCACCATGGGAACCACAACCATCTGTCGAAGCAGCGACTTGAAACCTACGTAATTCATCGTAACCAACCATTTCTCCAGAGAATGAACAAGCCAAATTTCCTATGACGCTCTCCGGATCAACTTAATCCTGCAAGTAGTTTGCCTCTGGGCGCGGCATGAGTCGTGCCCGATCAAAACAGAAACATATTCAGATGTTCCATGGAACTGAACGCGCGTGTAGCCTTCAACGACGCAATCCCGCGCCTATCAGTTAATGAATCGGGTGCTTGAATCGGTTTCTTCAAACGGCTCTGATAGTCTCCGCGCAATATCGGGAATGATGGGCTTGGCGGCGTTGTCGCCCGGCAATTGATCGTGCAGTATCACATTGAGCAGCGCTTTGCGCACCCGAATGCGTCCGTTGTAATCAATAAGGCCAAACTCGCGGAAACGATTCATGAAGAAGTTGACGCTCGATGGCGTCGCGCCAATCATCTCCGCCAGGCTATCTTTCGTGACCTCGGGAATCAATTTTTCCAACTCATTTTGTTCGCCAAACTCCGCCATCAACAACAATATTCTCGCCAATCGTTTTTCGCCGGAATCGAAGAGCTGGTCGATAAGATCGGACTGAATGCGCATTCCACGAACAAGAAGAAACCTGATGAACAATTCGGTGAATGGATACTCCTCGTGCATCACGCGGAGCATGGCCTCCCGCTCGATCCAGAGCGCGATGCATTCGGAAACGGCTGTGGCCGTGGCCAAATGCAGTGCGCCTAAGCTCGCCAGCGACTCTTCTCCCACAAACTCACCTGCGGAAATAAGTGTGATTGTGGCTTCTTTGCCATTTTTGGCGACAACCGTCAGCTTGGCGTGGCCGCTCTGAAGATAGAAGACGGCGTCGGCGGCGTCTCCCTGCGAAAAGATGGTTTGCTTTTCGCGGAGATTGACGATTCTGCGCCCGAGACCAGCGCTCACTAAAAAGTTCTCTGCGTCAAATGCGGGCTTTTCAGGTTGAAGCATCTCGGCCATTTCTCCCAATACTGTCCTGTCGCTTGGCAATAGCAGGGGGCGCAGCTATGCCCGTCCAGGTTGACTGCAAAGTAGCCGCAGCCAGAACAGGCTCATCGACACTTTTCAGGCCCTGCCAGGCAGAGCGCAACTGGCTCAGACAGAAGAATTCAGAATGCGGCCGAATTGCCCGGCAGGAGCGATC
>JBEKDX010000253.1:0-3632 GCA_050014135.1 Occallatibacter sp. | reverse complement strand
CGTGCATACTCACTGACCAACTCGCGCCAGTCTGTTCGTCTCCGCTGTCTCGTTGCGCCCATGCATAAAGACTGCCACTCAAAACAAAGTCTTACAAGATGGGGTTCAGATAGCGCACCCGATCTATCGCAAGCCCAACACCTCAAAACCCGCTCCAGGACACAGATACCCCTATCTGCTGCGCGGCCTGGCCATCACGCGGCCGAACCAGGTCTGGGCCATGGACATCACGTACATCCCCATGGCTCGCGGCTTCGTCTATCTGGCCGCGGTGGTCGACTGGTTCAGCCGCCGCGTGCTGGCATGGAAGGTGTTGATCACCATGGAGACCAACTTCTGCATCGAAGCACTCGAAGAAGCTCTTTCCACGAATGAAAAACCGGAGATCTTCAACACCGACCAAGGCTCGCAGTTCCCCAGTGAGGCCTTTATCGGGCGGCTAAAGAAAGAAGGGATCAGGATCGGCATGGACGGCAAGGGCCGCCGGCGCGATAACGTCTTCGTCGAGCGCATCTGGAAATCGATCAAGTACGAGGAGGTCTACTTGCACGCCTACGCCTCGGTCAGCGACGCCAGAAGATCCCTCGGCCGTTACATCGAGTTCTACAACACCACCCGGCCACACTCCAGCCTGAAAGCGCTCACGCCCGATCAGGTATACTTCAACCGCCTGCCAGAATCCTTGCGCCAGCCAGAATCCATGGCAGCCTAAAAACAAAAGCAAGAACTTCCCCTTAAGGAAAAAGCAAAAACTGTCCGGACTACCTCACGCCGGGATACATCATTCCTGGTTCTGCCATAGCGCCGCCTTGTTGCCCTCAGAACTTGTAGACCACGGCGAAGGCAGCGCGAGAGTTCTTGCGCATATTCGCCGAGCAGTCAGCCGAGCTAGGGCAGAGCGATGGATTGGCGTTGGCCAAAAACGATGAGAGGATATCGTCACCCGAGGCGCGGATGAAAAAGCGCGGGCTCAATTTGTAGTCCAATCCGGCACCGTACCCTCCCGCAAAGGAGACTTTGGGTGTCGCGTTCTCACCGGCAGTGTGTTCCCCTCCGACCAGCACACGAACAAACCCGTCGAAACGGCCGTAGAGATTCGCATGAAAGACCGGTCCAAAGAGGACCGAATCCACTGAGGGGTTGCCGGGGTTGGTCGCGTCGTAGGGGTACTTGTAAACGCCGCCATCGGCGATAATTCCAAAGAACTTGCCCCAATCGCGGGTTATCGAGAGGTCCACGCCCTGCAATCCATTCTTCGAATTATCCACCTGGTTGAGGCTGGTGTAGCCATAGCCGGCGGAAATCTCGTACTTGTAGGTTGGAGCAGACTTCTCAGCGGGAGCCGCTCCCCGTTCATGGATGATCTGGCTGGTGGCTGCCAGGGGCAAAAACAGGGCCGGAACCACGGCCAGAATCGCAAGCAACTTCCTCTTCAATTTGGGTTTCTCCTCAATCTCTTGTTGTGTCTATTCCGCCGCGTGGCGGCACCCTTAGATCGGCTACCGTAACCCGGATCGGCTTTCTCCACTCCTAGACTATCTCCTCAGGCCGGGTTTGATGAAGTCAGGCCCCAAATTCGTGCTGCGAAGCTCCGGTCAGCGGCTTTGAACGGGAACTCCCTGCGGCAGGTGCAATAGTTTTCCGGAATCGCCATTTACTGTGACGCTGATTCCTTGAGGAAGGTAGCGGCCAATCACGTTGGGCTGCTCCCAATCCAGCTCCCAGCCGTCCTGGATGGCCACGACGGTATACCGCCCTGGGGCTACATCGCGCAGGGCAAAGCTGCCGTCGGAGTCCGACTGGTCGCGGCGCGCCAAGGCTCGGAAGGCCGCCGGCTCCCTGGGCACCAGCACTACCATGACGCCGGGCTGACCCTTCTTATCCTTGCGGGCAAAGCCCTCGACGCGGGTTTGACCATCGCTTATCGTCACTTGAAGTGTAAGAGGCTTATCCTGGACGGTCAGCAGGTCGCCGGTGTGGATTGAGCTGCCCATCGTGATTGAGACGACGGGGAGCCGCTTGTAGTTATTGACGGCGTCGAGGTAGGCCGTCGATAGCGCCCATGCCCCTGGCGGGACGGACGCGAAGCTGAACTTGCCTTGATTGCCCTCCACTCGCGCCCTTAAAGGCGTGTGTGCGCCAGAGAGAGACTCCAGATGCACTTCCAAAATTTTCGGCAGCGCGGCTCCAGAGGCATTTCGCACCGTGCCTGAGACAACCACAGTGGCTGTGCCCAGCTCCGGATCAATCTGCTGGCTGGAGGTGAGGTCCAGCTCGGCAACGCGCGGCGGATCGCCTAGCGTCAGTTCGTAATGGCCGGGAGCTACGCCGCTGAGTTCAATTGCGCCGGTCTGAGGATCGGAGGATGTTCCCCAATGCGTTTCCGAAAGCGCCGTCCCGAAGACAGTTTGGCGGAGTTCCGGTTGAATCATTGTCCGGTCCTGCCTCATCGGCGATTCGACCGTCAGCCGCAGCGCTGGAAGCGTATGCAGGTTGAAGTTTGCCTCATCGCGGCTGCCTCCGGTCAGAACGATTGGGGACGAAGAAGATTCGTCGCTGGTCGAGTCGAAGAATGTGATGGGGTACGCTACGTCGAGCGGTGCGCCGGCTTCCAATTCTTGTTGATGTGCTGGACCGGGAGCAGAGTGATGGTACGCGTACCACGGCTCCGCCTTGACCGCCAACAAATACTCGCCCGCGGCCAGGCCGTCGAACTCGTAAGCGCCGGTGTCGTCGGTGATGGCTTCGCCTACCTGGGTGATTCGCGCGCCGGGATTGTGGATGTGCGGTTTGACGAAGAGCATTACCTTGGCCTCTTCGACTGGATCGCCGCCGCCGCCGGTCACCAAGCCGTGCAGCACAGCTCCGGGTGCAAGCCGGAAGATGAGGCCGCTGGCCTCTTGGCCGGGACCGGTGACAATCGCGGTGTTGAACTCCTCGTGCTGGTCGTAGAAGGCGGTGATGAATCCTCGCTTCGAGGCTGTCAACTGATATTTGTCCGCTGCCAGACCATCGAGTACAAAGCGTCCCTCGCTGTCCGTCTCGACCGACTCGATTGCATGGCTGTCCGCCTCGGAGAGCACGGCAACCGTCGCCCGCCGCACCGGATCGCCGGTGGCCGCGTTCACTACCATTCCGGCAATGCGGTAGCCGGAAGCAGGCTTGGGCGCTGGAGCGGATTGCTGCTGTGCGCCGATTGTCCCTGTTGCAAGCAAGAACGCGATGTAGCAGGGAACTAGCTTATTAATTAAAGCGCGAAATTTCCTCATTATTGCGGCACCTCCAGCATGAGGTTGCCGGTCGTCCCGGCGGAGAGTGTCACCGCCTGGCCGGGAGTAGGCAGCGCCGCCAACACGGCCGGGTTGCGGTACTCCAACCGCACCGGATGGTCGAAGGTGTAGATGTGGTAGCTGCCCGGCGTCAGCCCATCGACGGTCACCGTTGCGCCGGAGGAGGGATGGATGTTCATCGGCGGAATGTCAGCGGTGGTGTCGAAGTCGGGAACCACATAAACGGTATAGAAAGGTTCGTCGCCAGGCAGGAAGGCGGCGAGCATCGGCGGCAGTGACAAGGCCAGCTTGGCGCAGTCGTCGCGCAGCGTCAGCTCCATCGGCGGCGGCGAAGCTCCCAGG
>JBEKDX010000252.1:0-3643 GCA_050014135.1 Occallatibacter sp. | reverse complement strand
AGGGCCAGAAATATCATGTGCCAGGTTAGTTAGTGGACTAATGGCGCAAGGCGCGCCGTTTCCTGCGCCGATGATAAGATTCGGAACCGTCCCGTCGAGCATCTTGCGGATGGTTTCAGCCGGCTCTCCTCCTGTTGCCCATCGGCCCGAGCGCAAATGAGCATAAGTTCGTGCTCCGTGCTTGCCAGCCGGCTCCAGCACCAATGCCGCTACACCTTCACTGGGAACGAAGCCGGCGGCTTCCGGCAAAGGCTCCGAGTTATAGCAGGCCGGCGATAGCAGACCCGCCGCCTCGTACCATCCATAAACAGATTGGGTAAGAGTATCTCCTGCAATCACAATGGCTAAGTCAGCCTGCCCATGTCGAATGAGTGAAGCGGCTTGAATCAGCGCGCTTTCCGCCGCAAAAGTTTTACTGTTGACCGTGAGATTCGCTCCACGCAGGCCGTGAAATAAGGCCACGTGCGCGGCTGGAGCATTAGTTAATGTCTCTGGGAAAGTAATAGGATCGGTTCCGGTCCAACCATTTACGGCTGCGCTTTGAAAGAAGGAATCAGTAAGTTCAACACAGCCGAATCCGGTAGCAAAGACCACTGCAACTCTGGAGCGGTCCATGCTGCCAAGGTCAATTCCGGCATCCTGAATGGCGAGTGAAGAAGCTACCAGCGCCCACGCCGACAGACTATCCAGACGCCTGGTTTTCAGTCCTGGAATTACGCTGGCAGGACGGAATGGCTCTACAAGAAAAGCTCGCCGCAACTCAGTGGTGTTCCATGCAGTGATAACTCCGGGCTGCAAGGAACGGGCCGGTATCAGCCCGGACAAAGGACCATATGGGCTGACGGAACCTATTCCAGTTATAACTGGGAAATTAATATTCATCGGCGGCCGCTCCCGAAGATGAGGGCCGCGTTGCTTCCGCCAAAGCCCGCGGAAACCGACATGGCCAGCGGCAGCGGCTGACGTCTGACTTCTCCACGGAGCCAGTCGATACCTTCGCTCTCAATGGGGTCTGTCAGCCGCAGCGTTGGGAACAGTGCTCCGCAGCGAATGGCAGTGATGGTGATGGCTGCTTCCAAGGCGCCGGCTGCCCCAAGGCAGTGGCCGAAATAAGACTTAGTCGAAGATACGGGAATAGGACGGCTGCGTCCGGAAAAAGCCGACTGATATGCGTTGGTTTCAGCAATATCATTCAAAGGAGTACCTGTGCCGTGGGCATTCACATAGCCGATATCATCGCTGCCGCACTCGGCCATCTCCATGGCGCGGCGAATGCACTCCGCCAAACCGATTCCGTCTTTCTGCGGCGCGGTGGGATGCGATGCGTCATTGGTCATCGCCCATCCGCGTAACACAGCAATAACATTGGCATGTCGTGCCGTAGCGCCGGCGAGTGTTTCCAGAACGAGAACCGCGGCTCCTTCTCCCAGATTCAGCCCTTTGCGATTCTGATCGAAGGGCCGGCAGGGGATTGGGTCCAAAGCCTGAAGAGAATTAAATCCGCTCAAGGTGAACGGGCACAACGCATCGCTTCCTCCTGCCAGAATCATCGGCGCGGCGCCGTCGAGCAGAAGATTGGCGCCCAGCGCAATAGCCATCGCGCCTGAAGCGCAAGCCACCGAAACAGCGCAGTTCGGTCCGTGAACTCCCAACTGCTCAACAACTGAAGAGGCAACACGCGAGACAGGATAGGAGGAGGCGCGCGCCAGCCCGCCGTGCCGGTACCATGCGGCTGAATCTCGTGCGATTTCCGGATCGATCTCAGATAAGCCAGCGACCGTACTGGCCATCACCACACCGCTCTCCCGGAATGCAAAACTCTCGCGATCCAATCCGGCGACTGCATCCTGAGCCGCCGCCGCTGCAAGACGATCCGTGCGTGAGTAATGGAAGAATGATCCCTCGACTAGGTTCGGTACTTCGCTGACAGGGGCCGTCGTAGCTTCAAAATCAGGAAACAAATCTGTGCTCGGCGTCAGGCAGCACTTGCCAGATAACATGCCTGCCTGCATGGCTTCGAGGCCGATGCCATAGGGACTGATAACGCCAATCCCAGTAACGACGATGGTTTTATTCGGATCAATCACTGGAATCAACCGGCCAGAAGTCAAAGAAATTCACCCATTGATCATAATGAACCGGCAAGGTTGTTTCAAGGAACCTGACGGCTTGCCGCAAACCGGCGCGCTGGCTAGCATCGCGGTCGCCAGAAGCTATGGGCAAGATTGGCTCGCCCATCAGCACGCGATAGCGCAGCCAGCCCTCGCGTATCACAAACCCGGGCAGCACCGGAGCGCCTGATACCTGCGAAAGTACGAATGGGCCAAGAGGAAAAACTGCCGGCTTGGAAAAGAATTGCACCTCGGCGCCCTGACGCCGATGATACACGCGGTCCCCCTGGATCGCCACGATCTCATTGCGTCGCAAGGCCTGCAAGAGTTCGATTGTGGCCCGTGCGCCATCTCTCAAGTCCACGATCTTGAGTCGCTCGTTTGCCATTTTGTCCCGCAGCATCTTCTCCGCCGGCTTGTCCTCAACCACCCGCGCCACGTTGACCGGCCGGCCATGCATTTCAAGCAGGCGTGACGCGAATTCCGGATTTCCCAGGTGAGCTGTCCACACTATCAGCCCGTTGCCGGCCTCCAGGCATTGGTCGATCATCGCGGCGCCACGATCCTTGTCCGTCAGCATCGAGAGCAGTTGCGCATGGCTAGCCTGCGGGACAAAGCAATAGGAGACCATCAGATCGCAGAACGAATAGAAGACCCGAAAGACCTTCCAATAAAGTGCCAGGCCGCGCTTGCCCGAGACGCAACGCAGATTGCGAGCCACTGCCTTGCGCTCGCGCTTCAAGATCAGAAAGAATACAAGCGCCGTTACCGCCGCCAAAGGGGGATGGACGAAGCGCGGCATCTTCGGCATGACCCAGAACAAGATCTGGAGAGCAGGTACATTGTGAAATCGATGTTCGTACCAGCGCATTAGTTACCACCAGCCGTCAATAACTCGCTGACGTTATGAAATACCTTTCTCTTTAATACCGAGTACATATGGAGAATATCCGTGTCACTGTATCCGATTAAGCGGAGTGTGGGAATCGCGCCATTAACAGCCGCGGGATTGCTCATTCCAAAGCGACGGTGATATTCAAGTTGAATGTCGCTCATCTCGTGCTTTGACAAGGTTGGAGTGCCCATCGGCATATCGTTGTAAGAAAACCGGCTGGTCATTCCCATTCTTTCCGGATCCCACCCTGCCTCAATCGCCTGCTGGTTGATATCGCAGCCGGGAAAGAAGCGCAAGCAAAAATGGTAGGGAAGCAGCGACGGCTTGGGCAATTCGCCCAGCCAGTCAAGAGTGCGCTGCGCCAACTCCCGAGTCTCGGTGGGGAAGCCATACATCGTCGATATATTCACGGCCACCTTCTTGCTCTGCGTATATGCGATGATGTGTTTCACCTTCTCCAGATCAAGATTCTTATTCACCAGGCTCTGAATTTCTTCCGTGGCCGACTCGACGGCGTAAGTGAACCACACAGCGCCAGCTTCGATCGCGCGATCCACAAATTCCTCGCTGGTAATATCGGCGCGCAAGCCATTCACAAAGTAAAACCGCACCTTGAGTCCCACTGCAAGGATCATGT
>JBEKDX010000251.1:0-3649 GCA_050014135.1 Occallatibacter sp. | reverse complement strand
GATGCGGATCGCAGTGGTCAAAGCGAAGTAGGCATTTCCGAATCCATCCAGCCGCTGTCATCCTGCGCGTTTTGCGTGCGGATGGCAGCTGCTGTTCTGTAACATAGATGACAATAGAGTGATGGACTCGATTCGCATCGACAAATGGCTGTGGGCGGCGCGCTTCTTCAAGACGCGGGCGCTGGCCTCCAAGGCCTGTGATCTGGGCCGCATTCTCTGGAACGGGCATGAGGCCAAGCCCTCGCGCGAGATCCTCGTTGGCGACAAGCTGGGAGTGAAGAACGAGGGCGGCGAGTTTCAGATCGAGGTTCTGGCGCTGAGCCAGATGCGCGGACCGGCGGCGGTGGCACAGGGGCTTTATCGCGAGAGCGAAGCGAGCATTGCGGCGCGAGCCAAGGCCGCCGCCGAGCGCAAGGCGATGCAGCAGTTCGCGCCGTTGCCTGAGCGTCGGCCATCGAAGCGCGACCGGCGGCGCATCATTCAGTTTCGCGGCGGAGCGTAGAGACAGCTCTATTCCCTCTGGCCTCCCGCGTCCTATAATGAAGAATGGCTTTCTGTGTTTTGAGCCTCTCTGACGAGGCACAGGCGCAGTTGGTCGGCTTCTTGCCCGGTGCTTCCCTTTGAATGACTCCATCATTATCCGCGGCGCGCGGACACACAATCTGAAGAACATCTCCTGCGAGATTCCCCACGACAAGCTGACGGTGGTCAGCGGCGTATCGGGATCGGGGAAGAGTTCGCTGGCCTTCGACACCATTTATGCCGAGGGGCAGCGGCGCTATGTCGAGTCGCTGTCGGCCTATGCGCGGCAGTTTCTGGAGCGCATCGAAAAGCCGGACGTTGACCTGATCGACGGTCTGGCGCCGGCGATCGCAATCAAGCAGAAAAACTCGACGCGCAATCCCCGCTCGACGGTCGCCACGGCCACGGAGATCTACGACTATCTCCGCCTGCTTTACGCGCGCTGCGGCACGGTTCACTGCGTCCATTGCGACGGCTTGGTGAAGCGCGACTCCATCGACGAGATTGCCGAAGCGACGCTGGCCCTGGGCGAAGGGATGCGTCTCAATGCGCTCTTTCCGGTGCGCCACGCCGAAGTCGCGCCGGAAGCGGAAGCCAAGCCTGTTCGCCGCGTTCTGAAATCCACGGCCAAATCCGCTGCCAAGCCCAGTTCTGAATCTCCGCTGACCGAGGCGCTCAAGGCGCGTCTCATCGAACTGCGCGCCTCCGGCTTCAACCGTCTTTATCAGCAGGGCCGCATCTTCGAGTTTTCGACGCCGGAGTCGCTGCTTGACCTCGACTTCACGCTTCCCGTCTTCGTCCTTTTGGATCGCATCGTTGTCGATGCGGAGAACCGCGCTCGCATCGTCGATGCCGCGGAGATCGCCTACCGCGAGGCCGGCGAAGTGACTTTTGAAGAAGTTCCGCGCGATGAGAACGCTGCTCGTTCGCGCCACCGATTCTCCGGCGCCTATGAGTGCAAGAGCTGCCATCGCGCAGGCCGCGAGCCGGAGCCGCGCCTGTTCAGCTTCAACAACCCCTTCGGGGCCTGTCCGCGCTGCCAGGGCTTCGGCAACACGATGGACTTCGACCTGAATCTGGTGATTCCCGACAAGAGCCTCAGCCTGAGCGACGGCGCGATCGACCCTTGGAATCGCCCCAAATACCGGCCATGGTACACGGAGTTTCGCAAGCACGCGACGGAGCTGGGTGTTCCGCTGGACGTGCCCTGGCGCGAGTTGCCGGAAGCGGCGCAGGAGACGATGCTGCGCGGCAAGGGAAGCTTTGCCGGTGTCTATGGTTTTTTTGCGCAGATGGAACGCAAAAAATATAAGCTGCATGTGCGCGTGATGTTGAGCAAGTATCGCGGATACGCCGAGTGTCCCGATTGTCGCGGTCAGCGTTTGAGGGCCGAGGCGCGCAGCGTGCGCATCAACGGCCAGAGTATCTGCCAGGCAACCGCGCTTACTATCGCTGAAGCGAAAGAATTCTTTGACGCGCTCAGGCTGTCGCCGATGCAGGAGGAGATTGCCGGTCCGATTCTGCACGAGGTGCGCCAGCGGTTGAGCTTTCTCGACGCGGTCGGCCTCGAATACCTCACCCTCGACCGGCTGGCCTCGTCGCTCTCCGGCGGCGAGGCGCAGCGTATTCAACTGGCCACTTCGCTGGGTTCGCGACTGGTGGGCGCGCTTTATGTGCTCGACGAGCCTTCCATCGGCCTGCACTCGCGCGACACGGCGCGGCTGATTCATATTCTTGAAGAGCTGCGCGACCTGGGCAATACCATCCTTGTCGTCGAGCACGACGCCGACATTCTGCGCGCAGCCGACCACCTGCTCGACCTTGGCCCCGGCGCGGGCGAGTTGGGCGGCAAGCTGTTGGCCGAGGGTGTGCTGGCGGAGATCGAAGCCAATGCCAATTCGCTCACTGGGCGCTATCTCTCCGGCCAACTCTCGATTCCCATCCCCACGCGCCGCCGTCTGCCGGGCCGTGATCGTCTGGTTCTGCGCGGCGCCACGGCCAACAACATTCACTCGCTCGACGTTGAAATTCCTCTCGGAATGCTGGTCGCCATCACCGGCGTCTCCGGCTCGGGAAAATCTACGCTCGTGCATCAGGTGCTCTATCGTGCCGTGGCGCGTGCGCTGGGCCAATCCGAAGGCGCTGACCCATCGAGCGTCTATAAATCCCTCACTGGCGTCGAGCGCATCAACGACGTGGTGCTAGTGGATCAAACGCCCATTGGGCGCACGCCGCGCTCCAATCCCATCACGTACATCAAGGGCTTCGACCTGGTCCGCGAGCTCTTTGCCCAGCAGCCCGAGGCCAAGCGCCTCTCGCTCACGCCGGGGCATTTTTCCTTCAACGTGCCCGGCGGCCGTTGCAACACCTGCGAGGGGGACGGCACGGTCACTGTCGAAATGCAGTTCCTGGCCGACGTCGAGCTGCCCTGCGAAGACTGCAACGGCACTCGCTATCAAGCCAAGGTGCTCAACGTCGAGTACAAGGGCAAGAACATTCACGATGTGCTGCAAATGACCGTCAAGGAGGCGCTGCGCTTCTTTGCCGGGCAATCGCGCCTGCTGGACAAACTTGCCGTGCTGGACGAGATAGGCCTCGGATACCTGCGCCTGGGCCAGTCAGCGACGACACTTTCCGGCGGCGAGGCGCAGCGCGTCAAGCTGGCCGCTCATCTGGCCCAGGTGCGCGCCGCCAACGCCACCGCCAAGCCATCACAAGCCAGCCGCGTGCTCTACATCCTCGATGAGCCGACCACCGGCCTGCACTTCGACGATGTATCCAAGCTGCTGACCGCCTTTCGCAAGTTGATTGATGGCGGCGGCTCGCTGATCGTGATCGAACACAATCTCGATGTAATTAAATGCGCCGATTGGGTGATCGACCTGGGTCCGGAAGGCGGCGAAGCCGGCGGCCGCATTGTGGCCGAGGGCACACCCGAAGAAGTTGCGACGAATCTTCTTTCGCACACCGGCAAGTGGCTGGCGAGAGTTCTGTGACGCCGCGGCGCGAGTTCGAGTTGTAAATCACTATGTCGCCGGATTGCAGAGCCGCACACAGCGGGCCTTCACAGGCGGCGAAAAATAATCACAGCCGCCTCAATCGTATTCCCACGTCGCTCTGGGCTACA
>JBEKDX010000250.1:0-8602 GCA_050014135.1 Occallatibacter sp. | reverse complement strand
GTCAACGGCATGGTCGCGCGCAAGAAGTACATTTATCTTTGCACCAATGCTCTGGAACTCAAGAAGCGGCTCCCGGAGTTTACGCCCTCGAAGTACCTTACCTTCTCGGTGCATCTGGATGGGCAGCGCGAGCATCATGACTTTTCCGTTTGCCGCGAAGGCGGCTATGACATCGCCGTCGAAGGCATCAAAGAGGCCGTCCAGCGCGGCTTCCGCGTAACTACCAACGCCACCTTCTTCGACGGCACGGACCCTAACAGCGTCCGCGCCTTCTTCGATGAAGTGATGGGCATGGGCGTCGAGGGTATCATCTTATCGCCCGGCTATAGTTACGACAAGGCTCCCGACCAGAATCACTTCATGGGCCGCGCCCGCGTGCGGCGGCTCTTCCGCGCGATACTTTCCAACCGCAAGCCGGAGTGGAAGTTCAATATGTCGCCGTTGTTTCTGGAATTTCTGATGGGCGACCGGAATTATGAGTGTGTTCCCTGGGGAATGCCGACTTATAACATCTTCGGTTGGCAGAAACCCTGTTATCTGCTTCAAGACGGCTACGCCGAGAGTTACAAAGAGTTATTGGAAACTACCAAGTGGGAAGAGTACGGAGTACCCAGCGGCAATCCCAAGTGCGCGAACTGCATGGTCAGTTGCGGCTATGAGACGCCAGCCGTGATGGATGGTTTTGGTTCATGGAAGGGTTTTCTCGCAATGGTCAAAGGCTCCTTCAACAAGTACCCTGACGCACTCGCGCTGCAGCAGTTGAATGAAGCCGCGCCGCACTCGCCGCTGGTGCAGATTGCAGAACTCGAGCCCGAGCTTGAGGAGACCCACGCATGAGCGCTGAAGTAAAGAGATACACGCTGGAGCAGGTCGAGGCGCTGGAACTGGCTCCCGGCGCGGAGCGCGAGAACCTGGAAGGCTTGATGCTTGCGATTACCAGCGAAGATGAGTTAGGCGAGGCACTCTCCAAGGCGCTCGACTATCGCGGCGATGTTACTCTCACGCTCAAATCCGGAGAGACTATAGAGGCATTTATTTTTAATTGCAAATCCGGCCCCACGCTGGATGATTCCTGCGTGCAGTACTTCACGCCCGGAGCACCGGAAAAGCGCAAAGTGAGTTATGCCGAGATAGCCGGCATCACCTTCAGCGGCAAGGATCGCGCCGCCGGCAAACACTGGGAAGACTGGGTCAAAGCCTACAATGAAAAGAAGGCCGCGGGCGAGAAGAATATCGGCCTTGCGCCGGATGCGCTGGAGTAGCGAAACAGTGGTCAGTGAACAGTAGATGCTAGCCTCGTAGCTTGATTTTTCATATCTTTGCAAACTGTCTTATACTGACCACGGACAACAGTACACTGTTCACTGACTATGAAAGTCTTTCTCACAGGCGCGACGGGATTTGTAGGCCATCATGTGGCGCGAGCTCTTGCCGCTGATGGTGCCAAGCTGCGGATGCTGGTTCGCAAGACGAGCAATCTGGCTAACCTCGAAGGCATTCAGGGCGAGACCCACGTGGGTGACCTCTCTGACCCCGAGTCGCTCCGTCCGGCGCTCACAGGCTGCGATGCCGTGGTCCATGTGGCCGCTGACTACCGGCTATGGATTCCCGACCCAGCAGCGATGTACAAGGCCAACGTGGACGGCACGCGCGAGCTGCTGCGCATGGCCCGCGAGGCCAAGGTGAAGCGCTTCGTCTACACCTCCAGTGTCGCCACGATGCACTTCCGCCGCGACGGCTTGGTGATCAACGAAGACACGCCCGTTTCGTTGCGCGACATGGTCGGCCACTACAAGCGGTCGAAGTTTTTAGCCGAGCAGGAGGCGATCCGTGCGGCGGCGAGTGGACAGCGCGTGGTGATACTGAATCCCACAAGCCCCATCGGCCCCAACGACTCCAAGCCCACGCCGACGGGGCAGATTTTTCTGGATTTTTTGAACGGCAAATTTCCCGCCTACATGGACACCGGGCTAAATTTGGTTGACGTTGCCGAGGTCGCGCGCACCCACGTCACCGCGCTCACCAAAGGACAATCGGGCCGGCGCTACATTCTGGGTGGCGAAAACCTCACCCTCAAGCAGATTCTCGACAAGATGGCATTGCTGACCGGACTCAAGTCGCCAACGGTCGAGATTCCATTTATCGTCGCCGCGACTTATGCGTTTTTTGAGGAGTGGATCACCGGCCGCATCCGCAAACGCGAGCCTCGCGCCACACTCGAAGAGGTCCGCATGGGCCGCAAGAAGATGTACGCCAGCAGCGCCCGCGCCCAGCAGGAGCTGGGCTTCCGCATCTTGCCCGTCAACCCTGCAATGAAGGCTGCGATTGATTGGTTCCGCGCGCATGGGTATGCGCCCAACGCATGACCCGCACCGCCATCATCGCCGCCATGCCCGCCGAGTTGAAGCCGCTGGTGCGCGGCTGGCGGCACTCGCGCTCGAACGGCGTCGATCTCTGGTGCCGCTCACACGCGGACGGCGAATGGATAGCCGCCTGTGCCGGAGCCGGCGTCCATGCGGCCACGCGAGCCTTTGCCGAAGTCGAGAAGTGCGGAGAACTCGATAAAGTCATCTCCACCGGTTGGGCGGGAGCCTTGCGCGAGGAGCTTGTGCCCGGTGAGGCTTACGACGTTTCGGCCGTCATCGACGCCCGCACGGGTGAGCGTTTCGTCACTGCCATTCCCGTGAACGATTGCTGGCTGGTGACCAGCCCAAAGGTCGCCGACCACACCGAGAAGCAGCGTCTTGCCTCCACCTACGAAGCCGCGCTGGTTGACATGGAAGCCTCCGTCGTTGCCCGCCTCGCGCAGATGCGCGGCCTCCCGTTTTATTGCATCAAGGGAATCAGCGATGGTTATAACGATCAACTTCCTGATTTCAATCGCTTTATTTTGCCAAATGGCCAATTCCAACTGGCTCGTTTCGTGCTTTTTGCCCTTCTGCGTCCCTGGCACTGGCGGGCACTCGTCCGGATGGGCGAAAATAGCAGCAAGGCTGCCCGCGGCATCGCGGCGTCTCTGCTCGATCTTCTGGATCATTGAGGGACCACAAGTAAGCGCAATGGCTACCCAAACCACCAAAGCTGAAAGCCAACTCGATATGCGGATTTCGGCTCGAGAAATCCCTGCCTCGATGCGGGCCGTCGTCTATCGCGGCGTAAACGATCTGCGCTTGGAAACCGTGCCCGTGCCCGTGATCGGCCCCGGCGAGTTGCTGGTCAAAATTGCCACCTGCGGCGTCTGCGGCACGGACCTGAAGAAAATCTCGACCGGCTCGCACTCCGCGCCGCGCATCTTCGGCCATGAGATGGCCGGAACCATCGTGCAGGTGGGCGAGGGCGTGAGCAAATTCCGTCTCGGCGAGCGGGTGATGGTCTTTCATCACATCCCCTGCGGCCATTGCTACTACTGTCGCAAGCAGACGCCGGCGCAATGCGCGGTCTACAAAAAAGTGGGCGCGACGGCAGGCATGGAGCCATCCGGCGGCGGCTTTGCCGAGTACATCCGGGTGATGAATTGGATCGTCGAGATGGGCGGCGTGATCGGCCAAGGTCCCATCGGCGTGATGCTGGCAGCGTTCTCGCGCCGTACCGGCGCTCGAGTGCTCACCTCGGATCTTTATCCTGAGCGCCACACCATCGCCGCCAAATTCGGTTTAAACGAACCGATTCACGCGGGCAGCGAAAACGTCATCGAGCGTGCGCTGGTCGCTACCGATGGCCGTGGCGCGGATGTGGTGATTCTGGCCGTGGGCGTCAACGCGCTGATCAAAACCGCGATCGAGGCGGTGCGGCCCGGCGGCAAGGTGATGCTCTTTGCCCAGACGCAGCACGGCGAAGCAAAGTTCGATCCGGGCGCGGTGTGCATGGACGAGAAGAGCCTGCTTGGTTCCTACTCGGCTTCGACAGCGATTCAGCCAGAGGTTGAAGAGCTGGTCTTCGGCGGCTATCGCAATGGCTTCGATCTGACGCAACTGATCTCGCACCGCTTTCCGCTGGAAGAGGCGGTAAAAGCCATCGCGGTTGCATCTCACCCGCAGGCGGACTCGATGAAGATTATGATAGAGCCTGTGCCTGGAGCTGGGGCAGAGCGGGGAGGCGAGAGATGGCAGGCACGGTAAAAGCCGCGATTCTCCGGGGCCGCAAGACCGTCGAGACAGTTGTCGAAGAGAGCCGCAAGAAGGCCGAGAAAGTCGTCGAGGAGGGCCTCAATACTGTCGATGCGGTGGTTGAGGTCGGCTTCAACACGGTCGAGACGGTGGTGGTCGAAGGCCGTAAGAAGGTCGAATCCGCCGTCAGCCTGGGCCGCAAAACGGTTGAGCAAGCGCTACTGCATGGCCGCAACACGATGCAGGCTGCCATCCTCCACGGACGCGAGGATATTCGCATCGAGGCTGTGCCGATTCCCGAGGCCGGGCCGGGCGAACTGATTGTCAGCGTAGGCGCGGCGCTCACCTGCGGAACCGACTTGAAGGTCTTTCGCCGCGGCTATCATGCGCGCATGATCGTGCCTCCGGCGCTCTTTGGCCATGAGCTGGCCGGAACCGTCGTCGAGGCCGGCGAGGGAGTCACGGGCTTTGCCGCCGGCGACCGCGTTGTCGCGCTCAACTCCGCCCCTTGCGGCCAGTGTTATTTCTGCGCGCGCGGCCAGGAGAACCTCTGCGACGATCTCCTTTTCAACAACGGCGCATACGCCGAGTTCATCCGCATCCCAGCGCGTATTGTGGCGATGAATACCCTCCATGTTCTCGACCACGTGCCGTTGGAGCATGCAGCGCTGACCGAGCCGCTGGCCTGCGCGGTGCACGGCTTTGAAGACTCGCGCCCGCACCGCGGCGATACGGTGGCCGTCATCGGCGGCGGCCCGCTGGGGTTGATGATTCTGCACGTGGCAGCTTTGGCCGGCTGCGAGGTAATCGCCATCGTCAAGCACGATGGCCAGGTTGAGGCAGCGCGCCAGCTCGGCGCGGCCCACGTGGTGCAGACCACCAACATCCGCAAAGCTATCAGCGAAACCCGCGCGCTCACCGCGATGAATCGCGGCGTGGACATTGCCATCGAGGCTGTTGGGGTTCCGGAGTCCTGGGAAGAAGCCGTCGAAATGGTGCGCAAGGGCGGCACCGTGAATTTCTTTGGCGGATGCGCCGTGGGCACGCGCGTTACGCTCGACACCAATCGCATTCATTACTCTGACATCACTCTGCGCGCCACCTTCCATCACACTCCGGCCTTTTGCCGCAAGGCGCTTGATCTGATCGCCAGCGGCCGCTTCCAGGCCGGAGCCTTTATCACCGGCCACGCTCACCTCTACGAACTCAACCGCGTCTTTGAGAAGCTGATGAAGCGCGGCAGCGAAATCAAGACCGCCATCGTGCCCTGAGGCGAAGCCATGACGACGGAAGATCAAGCACCGGATGATGAAACGCTGGGCAGGGAAACGCTCACGCAAGACGAGCTGCTCGCCTGCGGCTGGGCGGCGCTGCCTGCAAGCTACGCTTTCCCCGAGGTTGCGCCCACACTGGACGAAGCTCGCGCATGGTGCCGTCAGTTGGCTGAATCGCATTACGAAAACTTCCATGTCGCGTCGTGGTTTTTGCCCAAGAAACTGCGCCCGCATTTTCATGCGATCTATGCCTACTGCCGCGTCTCCGACGATCTCGGCGACGAGGTGGGCGACCCCGCAGTGGCTCTGGCGCTGCTCGATCTTTGGGGCCGGGAACTCGATGCCTGCTATCAAGGCAGCGCGCGTCATCCGGTCTTTGTCGCGCTGGCCGAGACCATCCGCGAATGCGCGATTCCCAAAGAGCCATTTGCCGATCTGCTCGTTGCCTTTCGCCAGGATCAGACCGTCACGCATTACGAGACGATGGAGGACGTGCTCGGCTACTGCCGCTATTCGGCCAATCCGGTTGGGCGCCTGGTGCTTTACGCTTGCGACGAGGCAAATGATGAAAACTTCCGTCTATCCGATTTGACCTGTTCCGCCTTGCAGTTGGCTAACTTCTGGCAGGATGTGCGCCAGGACTACGTTCGAGGCCGCATTTATCTTCCGCAAAACGATATGGAGTTTTATCAAGTCAGCGAAGCGTATTTTGCCAATGGCGTTGTTACTCCGGAGTTTCGCGCGCTGATGCACTGCGAGGTCGATTATGCGCGTTCGCTTTTTGAAGAAGGACTGCCGCTGATCGGCCGGGTCAATCGTGATCTGGCTCTCGATCTCGACCTATTCAGCCGCGGCGGCCTGGAGATTCTGCGCGCCATCGAGAGGCGCGACTACGACGTGCTCAGCGCACGGCCTGCTATCTCCAAAAGCAGAAAACTGGCTCTGCTGACGCGCGCCGTCAGCGGCAAGGCGCTGCCCTTTCTGCGCCTCGGCGGCCGGACGTGACCTATGCGGCTTGCCGCGCCATCGCGCGGCGCGAGGCGAAGAATTTTTATTTTTCCTTTGTCGCTCTTCCAAAACCAAGAAGAAACGCCATCTGCGCCATCTACGCATTCATGCGCAAGGCCGACGATCTCGCCGACGACGATTCCCTGCCCCGCGACGAGCGCCGCCGCTCTCTGGATGCGTGGCTGGCCGAGTGGCGCTCAGTTTGCGAAGGTCCAATCTCCGCCAATCCAGCCACTTCGGATCTTGTCTTCTACGCTGTTCGTGATGCCGTCGAGCGCTTCAACATCCCGCTCAACTTGCTTGATGAGTTAGTTGCCGGCGTGACCATGGACCTGGATCGGGCGGCATCCGATGCGCCAGATACCTATGCCACCTTCGCCGATCTCTACCGCTACTGTTACCTTGTAGCCTCGGTCGTCGGCCTGGTCTGCATTCGTATCTTCGGATACACCGACCCGCGCGCCGAGAAGCTCGCCGAAGAGACCGGCATAGCCTTCCAGCTTACCAACATTCTGCGCGACGTAACCGAGGATGCGGAGCGCCATCGCGTCTATCTGCCGCTCGAGGATTTGGCTGCCCACAATGTCGCGCTAGGTTCTTTGCTGCATCGCGCGCCAGGAGCGCCGCCCACGGCCAGTGAACGCGCCTTGCTAAAGGCTATCGCCCAGCGTGCCGAAGAGTATTATCAGTCGGCCAAGGAGTTGCTGCCCTTGATCGACTGTGAGAGCCGTCCAGCGCTATGGGTGCTGGTTTCGATCTATCACGGCCTGCTCAAGCGCATTGAGCGCGCCGACTACGATGTCTTCTCGACTCGCGCCAGCGTGCCCATGCCGCAAAAGCTCGGCATTCTGGCTATAGGAATGGCGCGCATGGGGTGGGCGCGGTTGTTGGGTTAACATGAACCTGGTTTCAACGGATGGAATCACCATAGGACTGAAGGGTACGGGCGACTGAAGGGTACGGGCTTTAGCCCGTACATGAATTAGCCCGAAAGACGCGGGCTTTAGCCCCCGAGGAAATAGGTTTGGAGCGTGATCCGCAAAAATCCGTCACCGTCATCGGCGCTGGCGTAGCCGGCATAAGCGCGGCCTGCGCCCTTGCCGAGGCTGGCTTCCGCGTGCAGTTAGTCGAGCAGCGCGGCTACCTGGGCGGTCGCGCCAGCTCCTATCTGCATCCCGGCGTCAATGAGGTCATCGATAACTGCCAACACGTTCTCTTCGGCTGCTGCACTAATCTGCTTGGCTTCTATCGCCGCATCGGCGTCGTGGAAAGGATTCACTGGACCAGCGCGATGACGATGATCGAGCCGGGTGGCCGTGCTTCGCGCCTCGGCCCATTTCGTTTGGGTCCATTCACTCTTCCGGCTCCGCTACATTCCGCGCCCAGCTTTCTCAACGCAAGCGCCTTCACGCTTGCCGACAAACTCTCGCTAGCCCGCGCGATGCAAGCGATGATGAAGCCGGATGCGCTGATCGACACGCATGAATCGCTCGGCGATTGGCTGCGCCGCCACCAGCAGACCGAAGGCGCGATCAATCGCTACTGGCGGCTGGTGATTGCAAGCGCGCTGAATGCCGATATCGATTCGATTGCCGTGCCTTACGCGGCCAAAGTCATTCGTGAGCTTTTTTTGTACTCAGCGCAAGCCGGCAGTATGGGCATGAGCACGGTCCCGCTGAGCGAGTTATATGCCGAAGTAGCTCCCTATCTCAACCTACGCGGTGGCAGCGTGTTGTTGAACACGCACGTCGAAGGCGCGGCCTGGGATGAAGCCTCCAGCAAGTGGCTGATCTGCACACGCACCGGCGAGTTGGTTTCCGATTACATGATTCTGGCTCTGCCGTTTGAAGCAACGCAGAAGCTGTTGCCCCATCTGCCTGCCGAAGAAGGCAAAGAGAATCTGGCGCGGCAGCTTGAGCGGCACACGCACTGGCCCCTTTGCAGTGTGCATTTGTGGTTTGATCGCGACATTACCGATCTCGAACACGCAGTTCTCTTGGATCGCGAGATTCATTGGATGTACAACCAATCAAAATTGCAAGGGCGCGGCGGGCACTATATCGAATTAGTCATCAGCGCTACGCGGAGCTTTGCTGCCTTGCCGCGCGAAGAGGCGATTGCGCTGGCGCTCCGTGAACTGGCGGAGTTTTTTCCGCTCGTGAATGAGGCCAAGCTCGAAAAGGTTGCGCTGGTGAAGGAGATGCACGCTACCTT
>JBEKDX010000249.1:0-3846 GCA_050014135.1 Occallatibacter sp. | reverse complement strand
AATCGCCGCCGTGTAACCGGCTGGTCCGCCGCCGATAATCGCCACATCGTAAATCGTCTCTGGCGCGGTCTTTCCAGTCGTCAAATTGTCAGTCAAGGAAAACTCCATTCATATGGGCGCTGCGCAAGCGCCGGATTTCATCGTTCAATATAATGGATGCGCGACAGCGCCGCGGCGCATCAACTTCTCTGCAAGCCATAGTGCGTGAGCTGCTCTTACAGGTTCTTTTCAACCAACTCGACTGCCGTGCGCAGCGTCTCCGGCTGATCGGCGAAGCCCGCAATACAGTGCACCTCCGGCTCACGGCGAAACCAGGTCGACTGCCGCTTTGCGTAATTTCTGTGGCCTTGCTGAGCAGCGCTCATCGCTTCATCGACGCTCAAAGTCCCCGCCAGCACGGCCAGCGCCTGCCGGTAGCCGAGCGAGTCGAGCGCCTTCACTGGCCCATAGCGTTCCAGCAGCCCGCGCGTCTCTTCAACCAGCCCCGCCGCAAACATTTCTGCGCAACGCCGGTTGAGCTTCTCATAAAGCGTCTGCCGCAGCGGGTTGAGTCCGACGCGCAGCAGCCGAAAGCCGGTTAGCAGATCGCGCGACCTCACTTCCGAGAGAGGCCTGCGCGCCGTCAGGCAAACTTCAATCGCGCGAATCAGCTTGGCCACGTCGTTGGCGTGAATGCGCTCAGCCGAAGCCGGATCGAGCCGCTGCAGCAGCCGATGCAGCCAAACGCTCCCGCGCTTCTGAATGATGCGCTGCAAGCGCTCGCGCAGTTTCACCTGCCGCTCCGGTCCGGCGAAAAGCCCCTCCGTCAGCGCGCGCAGATAAAGCCCCGTTCCGCCGGTCACGATCGGCAGCCTGCCCCGCGCCGCAATCTCGCGCAGCGCCGCCCGCGCCTGCCGGCTGTATTCGCCCGCTGTAAAGGGCTGGTCCGGCGTGACCACGTCGATCAGATGATGCGGCAGCCGCGCCCGCTCTTCGGCTGTCGGCTTGGCCGTGCCCAGGTCCATGCCGCGATAGACAGCCACTGAATCGCAACTGACAATCTCGCCGCCGAAGCACCCGCCTAACTCCATCGAGAGCGCCGTCTTGCCACTGCCCGTCGGCCCCAGCACCAGCACGACCAAAGGAACCAGGCTCTCATCCAAAGGGCTGCTCGACGCAGTCGTCCGCGCAGGACTCATGGCCGCCACCACCCCGTCGGAAAGATCCACTCCGGCTTGGTGCGCAGCAGCCAGAAGAGCAAAATCGCCGCCGCCACCAGGAGCAGTCCGAAGAGCTGATTGCGCCGGTAAACCCGCAACTGCTCCCAGCGCCGCGTCTTCTCGGCCACTTGCTGAAGGTACGGTTTGATGCGCGTCTGCACCATCGCGAGACAATCCCCACTGAATCAAGCAGTCAATCGACGCAACTCCTCGATACCCGGCTTAAGCGAGGGTGTACAGCGATCAGTTTGGTCTTCATTGTTTCTGATCCATTGATGTAACGCTGTCGCCGCAGATGGAATCAATCGATCCCAAGGACGGTTCTGGCGTTTATATGGAGTCTTTTCATCGACCGTTTCGCCATTCAGATTCAAAATCCAGGTTTCAATCGACCATTTAGGAATCAGGTGCGCTAGGTTCACCTCTTCAACGCGGCATCTGCGCACTCGCTCATCTTGCGATTCCGCAATGCGCCGCCGAAATTCATTCAGTCTATTCTGCACAGTCAATTTATCTGCATCAATGACAACAATTAACCACTTCTCCGGCCTGCGCTCGTTCGACATTTTTGTCCGGCGAATCAGATGTGCCAGAACCTCATTCACGTAATGTTCTCTGACCCATTGCTCACCCGCGCATCTGCCGCTAGCCATCTCAGCGTCACGGATTTCTTTTCGATGCAGATTCGGATGCCTAACCCGCAGATATGCCCGCACGAGGCGAGCCTGTCGCGTATCTTCCGCCAATATGACAACCGGCGTGGGATTATTCATCCTCCCATCCCCGTGCAATTACTTCGGATGGCTCAAGAATCCCGTCGTAATCGGTCTTGAATTTTGCTGGCGGTCGTACTTGCCCATTTTCCTCACGAACAAATTGCACACCGTACTCTTTGGACCACTGGTTCAAAATCTCCGGGTGATGGGAGATAAGGAAAAGCTGTCCTTTGCTGTTCTCCACTGCTTCTTCGGCAGCCAATAACCACGGCTGAATCTCGCGTAGAGATACATAATTATCCGGCTCATCGAGGATGACTGTCTGACCCTTGGCTATAACAAAATGAAGAACCATATAAAGGCCAATTAACATTCGCTGTCCCTCGGAAAGCTCGGATATTAGATATTTTCCTTCTCCATTTTGCGGGACCGAAAAAACTGCATGCAACTTCTTTACCCCGCCTTCAACATTTAACAGCGGCAAAGACTGAAAGCCTAACAACGTTTCTTTCAGCTCGGTGAGGAATCGGGCATTGTTCTCCGGTTCCACTTGTATCAAATGGCGATACCATGGGGCCAGGTTTGATAGATCGAATTCAGGCACTTCATCTTCCCCGTCAGCCGTATCCTCCATTTCGTCCGGATATGGATCAATTTGAAAGCAGTGCAACGTCTTCACCCATGCAACGAAATGCCTAACAAGGGAATTGCTTCCTTGAGCCAGGAGCAGCGCAGATTGTTTAGACTCCCAGGGGAGTACTGTCGCCTGTGTCCCCTCGTTGGAGAAGAAGTGAATCTTACCATTCGCAAATTCGAAAACCGGCGAACCGGATACAGTTAGTCTTTCAACACCGATTGACGGCAGTTTGGATTTGGGTGCATACTGAATCTCCAGCCTGTATACAAAAGTCTTCTCATCAATCAGCGCTTCGATTTCAAAGACCTGAAGCGGCCGTTCCTGCCAGCGGGTTCGCGTCGACTGAGTAAAACGGCTTTCACCGCCTTCAATAAACCACTTTACAAACAAAATAGCATCCAGCAGCGACGACTTTCCGCTCCCGTTGGCTCCCAGCAGCAGTTGCTTCTGCTCCGGTTTGTACTCGAAGTTCACGAAACAGCGAAAGTTGTCGATGTAGATGCGTTTAAGCATGGCAGAATTATACGACCATTACCCATTTTCGTCTCTCCCGTTTGACTTCCCCTCTCCGGTTTGCTCAGATAAACATTCGGGGATACGACCAGGAAGAGCAGGAACGTAAATGAAGATCTTGATTCTGGGTTCGGGAGGCCGCGAGCATGCGCTGGCCTGGGCAATTAAACGCAGTCCGCGCGTGACGGAAGTGGTCTGCGCCCCCGGCAACGGCGGCATCGCCGAGATTGCGCGCTGCGTTCCGGTGGATTTGAAGGATGTGGCCGCGATGGTCCATCTGGCCCAGACCGAGCAGCCTGCCCTGACCATCATCGGCCCGGAGCTGCCGCTCTCGCTGGGCATCGTGGATGCTCTGCAGGTACGCGGTCTGCGTGTCTTCGGACCTACCCGCGCCGCTGCCATGCTGGAAAGCAGCAAGGGCTTCGCCAAGCGCTTCCTGCAGCGGCACAAGATTCCCACGGCCAACTATGCAGTCTGCGCGACGGCCGCAGATCTGGAAAAGGCCATCGAGTACTTCCATCCGCCCATCGTGGTCAAGGCCGACGGACTGCACGCCGGCAAGGGCGTCATTATCTGCGAGTCGCGCCCCATCGCCCTCGAAGCCGCCCATGATCTGTTGACCGGCAAGCTGCTCGGCGAAACCGAGCAGCACATCATTATCGAGGAGTTTCTTGAAGGCGACGAGATCAGCTTCCTCTGCCTGGCCGACGGCAAAAGCGTGCTCCCGCTTGTCCCCGCCCAGGACCACAAGCGCATCGGCGAGGGCGACACTGGGCCGAAC
>JBEKDX010000248.1:0-3872 GCA_050014135.1 Occallatibacter sp. | reverse complement strand
GTACGACGCTGGATTTTCTCAAGCCGTCGTCTCGGCGTACCGCAAGCGGATTCAAGTCATTCGACACGCTCTGGATGAACGGGACTTCCGCAACTTGAAATCCCTCCATTTTGAAAAACTTCTAGGGAATCGAAGCCATCAATACTCCATGCGACTCAACCTGCAATGGAGACTGGTTATTGAATTCGAGGGGACAGCTCCGAATAAAGTGGTCGCGGTCATCAGCATTGAGGACTACCACTAAAACGGGGCTTAATGGTTTTTGCTTGCAAACAACCGGCATGGCGAGGGTGAACGGCGTGGAAACGACAGAGAGAACTCCGGCAGAGGTATTTCCTCCAGGCGAGTTCATCAAGGAGGAAATTGAGGCGCGCGGCTGGAGCCAGGTCGAGTTTGCCGAAATTATTGGTAGGCCGCCTAGGCTGATTAGTGAACTGATCGGTGCTAAGCGCGCTGTTACGCCAGAAACCGCAAAGGGGCTGGCAGCAGCATTTGGAACCAGTGCACAACTCTGGTTGAATCTGGAAAGCTCTTATCAACTGTCCCGGCTCAAGCATGACGAGGGTGATGCTATCTCTCGTCGCGCCAAGATGTATGAGAAAGCGCCAGTGAAAGAAATGGTGCGTCGTCACTGGATTGAACCAACAGACAATATCAACGTGTTGGAGAAGAGCGTTTGCGACTTCTTCAGTATCAAATCAATTGATGAGCAGCCACAATTGCTTCGTCATGCTGCTCGCAAATCGACTTCGTACGATAATTTGGAGCCTTCCGAGTTGGCTTGGCTATTTCGAGCTCGTCAACTAGCGCAATGTGTGGCAGTAAAACCGTTCTCGGAAAAGTCCTTCGCTTCTGCTCTTTCAACCCTGAAGAAGATGCTTCGCAATCCGGAAGATACGCGACTGGTTCCAAAAGTGTTTGCCGAAGCAGGGGTGCGCTTTATCGTGGTCGAAACTCTTCCGCAGACTCCTATTGACGGCGCTTGCTTGTGGCTAGATGATAAGTCTCCCGTTATTGCGGTTTCGCTGCGATTTGATAGGATTGATGGATTTTGGTTCACTGTTCTTCATGAATGTATGCACGTTAAGCAGAAGGATGGTCTCGATCGAGGAGCACTCCTCGATAAGGATCTCATAGGCGAATCCTCTCGTCGTTCAGGCATAAAACCTGATATTGAACGACTCGCAGATGAGTTTGCGGCCAGCTTTACCATTCCGAAGAATGAACTCGACAACTTCATCTTGAGAGTTAAGCCGCTGTTTTCTAAAGCCAAGATTCAGGGCTTGGCGGCACGCTTGGGAGTTCACCCTGGTATCGTCACGGGGCAGCTCCACCACAGCGATGCTATCCCGTATTCGCATAACCGTGAGATGTTGGTCAAGGTTCGCCACATCGTGACCGAGTCCGCATTAACGGACGGATTCGGAAGTTTTTTTGCAACTGCAATATGATCTCAGAGGGGAAGGGTGTCTATGTCTTACACGGAACAGCTTCAGAACATCGTGAAGAAGTATGAAACAGCGGGTCACCCTCTTCCTGCCACAGCACATGAAATTGCTCAGTGGGCTATTGAACAAGGGATTTGGGAACCACAGCGCGATACTCTTTTGAACCGCTGCGCCGAAGAACTTGCCCGTGCTATGCGAGAGGAATACATCACTGATCCGCAAGGACGGCGAGTACGAGTCAAGCACGTTGCCATGATTGAAAAGGATGGCAAACAGGCGTCATTTTGGGCTGATATGCGCAAAGCGCCACATGAGCACATGGAGATAGCCTTCCAACAACGTCGGCAGCAGATTGTCGGCGACTGCCGACAACTGAAATGGGATATGGATAGCTACAACCAGAACCACAACGCCGGCGAGCCTATTCAAATGGTGTTTGACTTCACGCTTGATCTCGAAGAGATCGAGGCACTAGCTGCGATTGCATAAGGGCTATTTTGCCCAACGACGAAAAGGTAAAAGTGGCCGCTTCTACGCAGCGGTCGCCTGCCTCATGTGATCCGGGAAGCACTCGTCCCTGCACGAAGAAGTTCCTGCGCTCTGTTCACTTTCTTTTGCAATCAAGGAAGTGGAACCTCCTTCCTGGGGGGAGGAAGGAAACAGAGACTCAGACTCAAGAAGGGTGGCAGGGGGAAGCGAGGAATGGTGCCGAGTTGCTGAATCGTCAATCAAGCCCATCGCCCTCAAATCCGCCATCACCGTGACATGGCCGACGCTCACTCCAGCACACAGGAGCATATCCCGGAGCGCACGAGACGATGGAACGTAACCGTGCTCCTCAACGAGCTTCCGTATTTCGATACGCCGCAAAATGAGTGCTGTCGCGCGCGCACTGATCGTTCGCGGCGCGGCTACAGCAGGCTGGCCTCCGAAGCGGGCAGCCGCAGGGAAGGGCTTTCCGATAATTTGAGAAATACAGCTAGCCTCATACAGCGTCACGTCGAGCTGGTCTGCGATCGAACAGTAACGCATCGTTGCTCCCTTTTTCTTGTAGGCACTCTTGACCGCGCTGTGGCATTCCGCTTGAGGGAACGGCGGGCGACATGTGCGCCCGAATTCCTCCAGTTCCCGAGTCGCTTCCGACCGTGAACGTCCGGCCCATTTCAGCGACACCGCGAAGATGAAAGCAGCAATGGACCGCTTGCCCTCGGCGAAGCCGTCGCGCAGCCCCTGGAGAGACTGGAATGCCGCGAGCTTGTTGGCGTTAGCGGCGATGAAGCCATGTCGCCGCAGGGGGTGCTTCCCTGCTGACTGGGTCTGAGGAGCAGGCTTACGAGCCGTGGTCTTGTTGACGCCGAGTCTCTCGCCAAGATCCAACAACGAGTAGCTCAAAACCGTCTCACCGCTGGGATCTTCCCATTGCCAACGAACCTCCTCTTCGACATCATTGCGAAATGACCCTGGCACGCGCACATATCTTGCTGCATCCGTCGCCACCGGGTCAGCGCCCAGTTCGGCCAGGCGACGCCCGATTTCCCGGTTTATTCTCGCGTATAGCTGTAGATGGTTTCGCAGGTTGTCGGCATATGCCCCAAGGTGTGCTCGTGACTTGTCTGCCTCATCATGCAGGAGCCAAAACAGCCACAGCCCTTGCCCGCTTCTAACAACCGCGGACGGCGCCGGCAAATCACCATCCTTTACACGCTCGCTGACAAACTTAATCGCCGCATCGCAGTTGACGCCAATCTTGTAGCAGTCGATATCGCAATAGCAGGCGCACAAGTAACGCAATGTCTCTGTTTTATGGGCCGGCATCCCGAGCCTGCCGCCGGACCGCCGTGCCATGCGATGAGCCGCGTTGATGGAAACGAAGGAATCCCTGAGTAGCTGTTCACGAAACTCCGGGAATATACTCTCCAGATCTCGCGCCCGGACGGCGTGCACCGGCCTCCAGCGGCCGTCGCTTTCAACCGCGAACGAGATCACACCATCGGGATGCCGGTGGAGTAGCAACATCGATGCGACTTGGTCGATCCCAACCGCGAGAGCCATCAGTAGACAACACCCTACGGCCCTGAGGCCGGACCCAGATCAGTCATTCTTGCGCCGAAAGGCCGGTCGTTGTCAGCTCATCTCATGCCGCAAACTGGCGTAAAAGCGCAATAGCTGGACATCTAATGATTACAGAATACCACATCTTGTGGTGGCGAAGATAAGACAAAAGTATATTTCGAGGTCTTGTCAAAACACCTTGGTTGTAACTCCCGCCAAGGCCATCGGAATCGAGCGTTTCGGCTCGCACGATCTGCACCGCTATGCGCGAACCCTGTACAGTAGTCAATTAACACGATCATCTTTGGTCGCTTTGGCTGTGCCGAAAGCTTCCGAAAACTCCCCGTCAAAATGGGCAAGGAGCATCTCAAT
>JBEKDX010000247.1:0-3896 GCA_050014135.1 Occallatibacter sp. | reverse complement strand
AACGTCGGTTGACGAACCTACAAACGGCTCAATCAGCTCGTTTCCACTGATGCTGATGTCCTGTCGGCTTTCCTGAGCGCGGCCTGCGGGCACGCATATGGCCAGCAGAAATGCAAAAAATACGATCTTCTTCATTCGGTTCTGATCCTCACGACTGCGCAACCGTCCGGCTGGCAACGAACTATCGATTCCGGTGCGCCGGTTCGAACCGGGCCCCACTCTCAGCATTGTAACTGGCCGGAGCGGTCTGTGTCGCAAACGGCAACCCGGAAATAATCTGAGGCATTAGACGCCGGAAGGGGCAAAGGGGTGCTTTGAGCCGATGAAAGAGCGGGAACGCTGGTTTTTCAAAGGCTTTTGGCACAGATCAACCCGCCGGCAGCCGCCATGGATAACAATGTTTTTGAGGATACTCAGCCCGCGCGCTCGACCTGGTAGTGAAAGGGCGGACCCTGTTGCTGGGCCAGCGCTCGAACGGTGCGCAGGAAGGCCCGGGCGGCATAGGAGAGCGTGGCCTGACGCCGGTAAACCAGCCGCAAGATGCGCCGGGCCTCGAGTTCGTCGACGGGTACACGCACCAGGTCTCCGGTCTCCAGCTCCTTGGCCACGGTCAGGTGAGGCACCAGCGCCACCCCGTTGCCCATGGCCACAAAGCGCTTGATGGCTTCGATGGTGGGCAGCTCGATACCCATGTTCAGCGGCGTCCGGTAGCGCTGAAAAGCCTCGATGACCTTGCGCCGCAACGGCGAAGCGACGTTGTGGGCGACGAAAAGCTCATCGCCCAGTTGGTTGATGGAGACGTGCCTGGCCCTGGCCAGCGGATGGCTGGGACTGACGACGAGCGCCAGACTGTCAGAGTAGACGGCAATGCTGCGGAAGTGCGCCGGATCAGGGCGGAAGGAGAGCATCCCGAGTTCAAAAGTACGCAGGTTGAGTTCTTCGGGGATGCGCGAGGCCAACATACGGTGCACGGTGACGCTAACCTGAGGAAACTCACGCCGGAAGTGGTCGATGGCCGGCAACAGGTACATACAGGTGTATTCGTTGGCCGCCAGTTGCAGGCGTCCGCGCTCCAGGCTCTTCAACTCGTCCAATGCGCTGGAGGCCTCGCGGCGGAGGGCCAGCAAGCGCAACGCATATTCGCGCAACAGCACTCCGGCCGCGGTCAGCGAGCCGTCGCGAGCCGCGCGGTCAAAGAGCGTCTCGCCGACCGCTGCCTCCAGCTTACGGATGACCTGGCTGACAGCCGGCTGAGTGCGAAGCAGGCGCACGGCAGCCTTGGAGAAGCTACGCTCCTCGGCTACGGCGAGAAAGGTTTCGAGCTGATGCAGTTCCATAACAGGTGCCAAGGGTCAAAGATGAGAGATCAGATTGATTTTTCGCGGCTACTAACTTTCTCGCAGGATTCGGCATCGTCTGACGACAAAATCGATTGCAGCCTGCTGACCACGGAAAAACTGATCTCTATTCAAGTATAAGCACTTCTAATCGCGTCTACAACAATAATAACTTTGCCTTATACGGAATCATGCGACATTCTAGAAAGAACAGACAATCTGGTTTATCTGGAGGCAGGCACATGGTGTCAGATCGCATCTACTTCTTCGATACCACACTGCGCGACGGCGAGCAATCTCCCGGCTGCAGCATGACGACTCAGGAGAAGCTGACCATGGCGCACGCCCTGGAGGATCTGGGCGTGGACATCATCGAGGCTGGCTTCGCGATGGCCTCAGAGGGCGACTTTGCGGCCATCGCCACAATTACCCAAGCTGTCCGCAAGCCGCGCATTGCATCCTTGGCCCGCGCCAAGACCGAAGACATCGAGATGGCGAGCCGCGCCCTGCAATTTGCCGATCGCGCCCGCATCCATGTCTTTTTGGCGTCGAGCGACCTGCATCTGGATTACAAGCTGAAGATCAGCCGTGCCGAAGCGTTGGAGCTGACCGGCGAGTCGGTGCGGCTGGCGCGCTCGCTGGTGGACGATGTGGAGTTTTCGCCCGAGGACGCCACGCGCTCGGATCGCGACTTTCTGGTGGAGATGGTGCGCATCGCCGTCGAGGCCGGGGCCACAACCATCAATATGCCTGACACCGTAGGCTACTCGACCCCGGACGAGTACGGCCGGATGTTCGCCGAAGTGCGCGAGCGCATCCCGGCCATCGACGCCGAGGGTATCATCCTCTCGTCGCACTGCCACAATGACCTGGGGCTGGCGGTGGCCAACACACTGGCTGCCATCAACAACGGCGCGCGGCAGGTGGAGTGCACCATCAACGGCATCGGCGAACGCGCCGGCAACGCGGCCCTGGAAGAGATTGCCGCCGCGCTTTATGTCCGCGGCGACCGGTACAGCGTCACCTCCGGCATCAATTTGAACCAGCTCTACCCCACCAGCCAAGTGCTGGGCCAGATCATCACCTTCCGCCCATCGCCTAACAAGGCCATCGTGGGCGACAACGCCTTTGCGCACGAATCGGGCATTCACCAGCACGGGATGCTGGCCAATCCGCTCTGCTACGAGATTATGACTCCGGCGCTGGTGGGCGTGGCTAAAACGCATCTGGTTCTGGGCAAGCACTCGGGCCGCGCTGCGCTGCGCCACCGGCTGGAGCAAATGGGATTCGCGCTTACCCGCGAAGAACTGCAACACACCTACTACCGCTTTGTGGCACTGGCCGACCGCAAGAAGAACATTTACGACTATGATTTAGTTAGCTTGCTGCCCGATCAGATTCGCGATAAGCGCCGTGCGCCGGTCTCCGAACTGGATTGATTTTTTCGCCAACACGAGGAATTTGGCAGGCTGACAGGATAACCCTCTACAATCGAAGAACAAGGAGATAAGAATGAAGTTGAAAGTTCTCGTTACCCCTGGAGACGGCATTGGTCCCGAAATCACTGCAGAAGCCATCGGAGTATTGCAAGAGGTTGCAGCCGCCGGCGGTCACACGTTGGATCTGAATTACAAGCGCATCGGCGGAGTAGCCATCGACCAGGATGGAACGCCTCTGCCTGCCGACACCGTTGCCGCAGCACTCGACTCCGAAGCCGTTTTTTTAGGCGCGGTGGGCGACGATAAATTCAATTCTCTTCCTACTAGCCAGCGTCCCGAGGCCGGTCTGCTGGGACTTCGCGCGGCCCTGGGCGGCTTCGCCAACTTGCGGCCCGTTTTTGCATTCAAGGAACTGACGGTGAACAGCCCGCTGCGGCCTGAGATCATCGACGGGACCGACATTATGTTCGTTCGCGAGTTGCTCGGCGGCCTTTACTATGGCAAGCCCCGCGGATGGGACAAGGAAAAGGGCGTAGCTCTCAACACCATGATCTACACCCGCGCCGAAGTGGAACGCGTGGCCCGCACATCCTTTCAGTTGGCGCAAAAACGCCGCAAGCATTTGACCAGCGTGGACAAGGCCAATGTACTCGAAGTCTCGCAGCTTTGGCGCGACACGGTGATCGAGGTGGCCAAAGAATTTCCCGATGTGACGCTGGAGCACCAGTTCGTCGACGCGATGTCGATGCACCTGATGAAGCGGCCGCGCGACTTCGATGTGATCGTTACGGAGAACACCTTCGGCGACATCCTCACCGACGAGGCTTCGGTGATCACCGGCTCGCTGGGCATGCTGCCCTCCGGGACCGTCGGCGGCAAGATCGGCTTGTATGAGCCGGCTCATGGCTCCGCGCCCAAGCACGCCAACAAGAACATCGCCAATCCGCTGGCCACGATTCTGACTGGGGCGATGATGCTGCGCCACGCCTTCGGGCTTGATGTGGAGGCCGACGCGATCGTCAAGGCTGTACGCAAGGTGCTCGAGCAAGGCTTCCGCACGCAAGACCTGGCGCGCACCAATCCCGAGGGATTGACCGTGCTTGGAACGCGCGAGATGGGC
>JBEKDX010000246.1:0-3919 GCA_050014135.1 Occallatibacter sp. | reverse complement strand
CTCAATCCCCAAGCCGAGAAACGAAATCAAGGAACCTGTATAAGCGGGATGGCGCAGGAAGCGATAGAGACCGCCGCGATAGATGGTTTGATTGTTGCGGATGGCCACATTCGGGCTGAAAGCCTTTCCCAGCGAGAGAATGGCCGTAGCACGAATGATGATGCCGGCGAGCAGCAAAAGGATGGCCACCAGCAAGAGCCAATGCGCGCCGCCAAATATGTTTGCGGGCAGCGTGTAATGGACTTTCTCAGCCGCGAAGATCGCCAGTATGATCGTTATCCACAGGATCAGGAGGGACCCGCGGTCCTTCACTTCGCCACCGCTGCGCCGCGTGCGCGTGGTGATTCCGAGCAAGATCTCGGAGGTGACCCATCCATAGACCAAAATCTTCCACAATAGAGTGAATTCCATCATGCCTCCATCGTTCTGAATCATCGCGGGGATCTCCCAAGTGCCATTCGTAACAGAGTACGCTAGAGCGGCAGACCGGGTTCCCATCCATGTTACCGGGTGTGGCGTTTACAAACGGGAAAAATCGACCAACTCGATTTCATCCCTCAAATGGAAGGACGCAAGGGCTTCCCGCTCGGTCTCACGCGAGGCCAGCAGGCGGGTGTGAGCGCGGGCCAGGTCGGCGTCGTTGTAGCCGGGATGCGAGACCAGCTCCCATGTGCCGGCGGGCAGATTGCCGAGCAGGGCAGCGGTCGTGGCGGCGTCGAGGGTTCCGGTGGCCAGTACGCCGAGTGCGCCATCGGTGGTGGAAAAGCCTTCCTCGGCGACGATTCGCCGGAAGGCAGGCTCGAGCAACCGTAGCAAGCGAACCTCGGCGCGGCGAATGAATGGCGCGCTGTGCGTGGCTCGCAAACTCCACTCCGGCTCGAAGGGATTGCGAATGGCGCGAATGCCAGCGGCCGTGGCCGCACGCAAGACTGGCCGCAGCACGACGGGAAAGATATGCGTGTGCTTGTGAGTGTCAATGTGGGTGAGCTTCACGCCCTCGGATTGGAGGAGAGCGATTTGCACGGCGGTCTCGGCCTCGATCTCCGAGGAACGGATGCGGCCAGCGAGAAGCCGTCTCAGGAATGCGCCCAGCGTGGGATGAAAACGGCCCGTGCGCGCGTCCACGAGGGTGGGAAGCTGCTGCGCGGGCAGTTGCGGTTCGCCGTCCACCAGCACCACGTGGCAACCCACGCCCAGCGTTGGCATCGCGCGAGCCAGATTGATGGCCTCATCGGTGGCCGCAGCGCGCGCCATCAGTGTAGCGCTGGTCAGCCTCCCGGCCCGGTGCAACTCGGCGATGGCGCGGTTGACCCCGGCAGTCAGCCCGAAATCGTCGGCATTGAGGATGAGACGACCCACTGGGTGAGTGTATCAACACGGGGCGCTCAGCCCTCGGTCCGTCACTCGAAGCAGAGACGGCGCGACCGAATCGCTAGCACACTGCTATGATTACAGCAGGCCGCAAAGGTCTTTCCCACCCGTGTGGGCGGTTAGCTCAGTTGGTTAGAGCGCCTGCCTTACAAGCAGGAAGTCGGGGGTTCGAGTCCCTCACTGCCCACCATAGATTAGTTCTAGACCGTTCAAAGAAGTCAGAAAATCAAAATACAACCCAATAAACATTGGGATTCTGTGGATTTTACCGTTCAAAGCGGTACTATGGAAGCCATGGATCGCTGGTGGTATTTTTGGTGAATCCTGGAAGTGATTTGGTGGTATTTCGCCATTTTGTGAGTCTGGAGGGGTTATGTCTTTGACTGACACTGCTAGGCCCTCAGGGACCACGTCCGATACTTCGCGAACGCTATGATTTTCTTTGCGCGCTGCGGGACTGAAAGCCCTCCTGCCTATCGAACTAGTTCCTCCGCACGCTCAATGCACACTATCGGGCAGATCAATTTTCCCACGAAACTCGCGGTACACAAAGACGGTGTAGCCGATCGCCAGAGCCATTCCAAAAATCCACCAAACCAGGCCGACGGCGAGAGTATGCGGACCGGAGATAGCGCGGGCGAGGGTGATGTCGTGATCCGCGCCGGTGGTAGCGGGGAGAAGCGTGGGATAGAGCCCCCAGCAGGCTCCGGCCAGCATAAAAAAGAGATAGAGCCCGGAAGAGAGAAACGCCTTGACAGGCTGGGCCTTGCGATTGAAGAGCCAGACAGAGCCGAGAGCGGCGACGACGCCTGTGGGAACGACAAAAGTGAACGGGTAACTGAAGTAGTTGTTCAGACTGGCAGGGCGGACGATGATCGTGGCGGCGAGGCTTACGACGGTGAGGGCCGCCAATGCAAGCCAGAGTGGAGTGACTATGCGGCGGGCGCGCTGTTCAAGTTCTCCAGAGGTCTTGATGGTGATCCACAGTGCTCCATGCAGCGTGAGTGCCACCAGCGCCACAAGGCCGCCGATCACGGTGTACCAGTCCAGAATTCCGGGATGGATGCCAGGCTGCCAGTTGGTCCAAAGCGGCAGAAAGAAGTAGCCGTCGGCTTGCAGCGGAACTCCGCGCAGCACATTCGCCAGGGCAGCGCCGAAGAAGATCGTGAGCAATGCGCTTGAGAGACCGAAGAGGCCGTCGAGTAACGCACGCCAGACGCCGACCTCAACGTGGTTGCGCAACTCCAGACTTACGCCGCGCAGGATCAGCAGCCAGAGCACGATCATCAGCGGGAGATAGAATCCGCTAAAGGCTGAGGCGTAGAGCAGCGGAAAAGCAAAGTAAAGTGTGCCGCCGCCGGCCAGCAGCCAGACCTCGTTACCATCCCAGACCGGGCCGATGCTGGCGAGGGTCGTGCGACGTTCGGCTTCAGTGCGGACCAGAAACAGGTGGAGCACGCCAACGCCGAGGTCAAAACCATCGAGCACCACGTAGCCGACGATCATCACGGCAACCAGCCAGAACCAGATGAAACCCATCATGAAAAGCTCCTATTACTTCAGGCCGTCAAAGACGAGCGGCAATTGTCAATCGGCATGAACCGCAGCGGCGGGAATTGCCTTCGGCTCTGGCCCAGTACTGATTTCGCGATAGATCAGAACGGTAAAGAGGATGCCCAGCAGCAGGTAAAGCCCCATGAAGCCGAGCAGGGTGAAGAGTCCGTTGCTTGCCGAGACAGTATTCGAGTAGCCTTCGCTGGTGCGCATCAAACCGTAGATGATCCATGGCTGACGGCCCAGTTCTGCGGTCATCCAGCCTGCGGTGTTGGCGATGTAGGGAAGCGGGAAACTCAACAGGAGCGCCCACAATGCCCACCGCGCCGTGTAAAGTTGCTTGCGCCAGAGCAGGAATGCGGAGACGGCCATCAGTAGCGCAAACCAGGTTCCGAGGCCCGCCATGATGTGGTAGGCGTAGTAGAGCAAAGGCAGCGCGGTGGGCCATTGGTCATGCGGAATCTGGTCGAGTCCTTTTACTTCAGCCTTGGTCGTTCCGTAGATGAGGAAACTCAAAAGATTGTTCACCACAACAGGATTGTCGATCTGGCCGGTCTCTTCATTTGGTTGGCCCATCAACACCAGGCCCGCGCCGTTTTCTGTTTTGAAGAGGCCTTCCATTGCGGCGATGGCAGCCGGTTGGTTGCGCGCAACATACTTGCCGTGCAGGTCGCCAGTGGGAAAGATGATGAGGATCGAAGACACGAGGCCAGCAATGACACCAACCTTCAGAAAGATGTGGCCGTAGTTTTCGATCCGTCCCTCCAACAGGTAGAAAGCACCGGTGGCAGCCATGACAAACGATGCGGTAATCACTGCGCCAGTCATGTTGTGCGCGTATTGCAACAGTCCCCACGGATTCATCAGCAGTTGCCAGAAGCTGAGCACTTCGAATTGGCCATTGGGCAATCGATCGTAGGCCACCGGGTGCTGCATCCAAGCATCGGTGACGATGATGAAAAAGCCTGAGATCCACGAACCAACGAAGACCATT
>JBEKDX010000245.1:0-4434 GCA_050014135.1 Occallatibacter sp. | reverse complement strand
CGAACCGGTGGTCCAGCCGAAGGCTGCACCGCATTGCTTTTGGGGTGGGGCGTTACGGGGCGGGAACGGCCCCGTATGGATGGGAAGCGGAGAACGCCGGTTCTATCGGCGGTCGCAGCGGGGGAAGGGGCTGCGCCGCCTTCCCGCCAACAAATCAACAGAAATTCTGGTTCTTGACTTGATTATCATCTGATGATAACATTGGTTCCAATGAAGCATGATCCCAGCCTCGATACGCTACTTCTGCTGGATGGCGAGACATTCGTGGTGGAGGGCAATTTCTGGGTCAAGTTCGAGGTAAAACGGGTTCCGGCCCTACCGGAGAAACCGCATGGTTTGGACTATTCGCTGACGCTGCACGATGGCCACGGAGAGCGACTGTTGGGCTTCGACAACGCTCATCCCATTCGTGAAGGGGCGGGACCCGGTGCCCGGACCCGCATCGAATACGATCACAAGCATAAGGGCAAGCGAGTCCGCTTTTACGACTACAAGGATGCAATGTCATTGCTGGCGGATTTTTGGAAAGAAGTTGAGTCGATCTTGAAAGAAAGGAGTACAGCGCCATGAAGACTCTGAAAGTTGGAATTGCCTCGCGGGAAGCCTACAAAACGAGGACGCTGGCAATAGCAAAGGGAGAATATGTCCCGGCAAGAGGCGAGCCTAAGATTTGGTTTGAATCTTTAGGCACTCTGTCTCAAGTGCTTTCCGACCAGAATCGGGTTTTGCTCAAGCTCATCCTGGATACCAGCCCTCAATCCCTCAACGAACTGGCGGAAAGGTCGGGAAGAGCGACATCCAACCTGTCCCGAACCTTGCGGACGATGGAGCGATATGGCCTGGTACATTTTAAGCAAGGCCCGAATCGTCAGCTTGTACCGCATGTCAATTACTCTGGGGTCGAACTGGAAATGTCTTTCCAGAATTGACCGTTGGCAACGAGCTGACGCTATTTCTATCCGAGTGCGTCGGTTCGATCAGACGACATAGATGAATCTCAATACGTCATTCCTTGTTCACGATGAATGGCGTATTGAGACGATCCTGTAAATCTCAAAGTCCTAACCCAAGCCCAGCGGCAGGTATCTTCGTTAACGCCGCCGCAGCCTGCTCCAATCCCACGTTCGCAACCGGGCTTTGGGCCTTTCTGAAGTCAATCGCCGAAGCCTTGGAGACATCGCGGCTGAGGCTTTCGGCGAGCGTGGCGGCATCGTTGGTAAATATCTGCGCGTCATGCGAGGCGCGGGAGACTGAGACATACGCAAAGCGCGTGTTAATGAGTTCCGGGTGAACATTGGTGTCCATGTTGATTAGAACGCGCTCCGAGGTGAGTCCCTGCGAACTGTGCGATGTCACGGCGTAGCCGTGATCGAAGTGCCGCATCTCTGCCGGATCAAAGGTGACCTCCCTATCTTTGCCGCCGTCCATGCGGACGGTCATTTTGCCCTGCTCGTCGATCTTCTCCACGGTTCCAAGGTCGCGATTGGCAACTCCTAGTTCACGATTCGGAGCGGTAAATTGCAGGCGGTCGCCAACGGCAAATTCGCGCTCGATCTCGCGATAAGCGGAGATGCCATGCAGTCGGGCCGGATCGTAGGTGACCTGCTGGCCATCCGGCTTCTCAACGGTCAGCAGATTCGATTTTGGATCAGTCGAGACCACACGCGCGTAGCTGCGCTGCTCGATGCCGAGGGTCTTGCTGCCACGCTGATAGTGAAGCACGTCGCCAACCTCATAGCGTGCAGCCCAGGCGCGATCAGCCCCGGTCATGTCGGAACGAGGCGCAAGGACGCGCATTGGGTGGTTTTCGGATTCAACGATGCCGCGTTCCTGCAACTCAGAGCGCACCGCCTGATTGATCGCGCGGCGCGAAGCATTGTCGGGTGAAACGATGATGGTATTGGTTGGATTCTCGGCATAGTTCCTGGCAATCGAGGCAATGCGCTTTTCGGGATCGGCAATCTCCGTGACGCGGCCCTGTTGTTCGAGAAGCGCAATGCCCTCGGCAACTTCGCCGCGCGATAGATGCTCGACGGCGCGCAGCAATTCCGGGTCTTTCTGGCGCACGATCTGGTCCAGCTTGGCCGTCTTCATCCCGGCATCGACCAACTGCTCAAAGGGCTTTCCGGCTTCGACGCCCTGATGCTGGCGGGTGTCGCCAATGAAGAGAACCCGGTCGGCAGGATCGAGCTTTGCAAGAAAATCGCGCACCTGTTTGGTGCTGGCGAGACTGGACTCATCCACCATATATAGGTGGCGATCTGGAGTCGGCTGCTTATGTCGGGCGAGGAAGCCTTGCAGCGTATCTGCATTGATGCCCGCATCGCGGAGCTGATGCGCGGCGCGGGAGGTCGGGGCAAAGCCTTCGACAATCATCCCGCGCTGTTCGGCGGCCTCGCGCACGGTTTTGAGCGCCGTGGTCTTTCCCACGCCGGCGCTTCCCTGTAGACCCTGGATTCTATCGCGAGAAGTCAGTATCTCTTCCGCCGCCGAGCGTTGCGATGAATTGAGAATCGAATATTGGGCGGTATGCGCCACGGCCTGCTGAACAGGCATGATCTGGTCGGCCCGGCCTTGCCCCTGGCGCATCTGCCGCAGGATTTCCTTCTCGGCCTGGATGGTTTCCGCCGTGGTGAACTGCCGCGCAGAACCGTGCTTCGTCCCGGTGACAAGCTGAAACTCGCCAGAGGACAATCTCGCTTCTACGCTGGCGCGAACCTGACTGTAGGTCGTTTCGCCCATGCCGCGCCGCAAGGCATCGCGAAAGAGGGCGCGCTCGTCGGTGACGGCCTCGCGCTCGAAGCTGCGTTCGCGGGCAAAGGTCACTGCTTCCTGGGCAAACTTCTGCACTTTATCGGGAGCGCGTTCGGCGGATTTCTTTTCGGCCCGCTCATGCGCCGCGGCCACAACCTGACTCGGTTGATTGCCGAACTCGGCGGCCAGTTTGCGGTGCGCCGCAAGCACTTCGGCAGGCGACTGAATTTGCTTCTTGTCGCGCGTTGCGTGGGCGGCGATTTCCGCAGCCTCGTAGCCAGAGAGACCATTCTGCTGCATGTGTGCGAGGATCTGATTCTGGCGCTGGCTCGAAGCGTCAAGATATTCCTGCGAATACCCTTTGATCTCTGGCGCGCCGCTTCTGCCGGGGGTGATCTCGTAGCCTAATTCACGCAACCGGAAGGTCAACTCCGACTGGTAGACCGCCGTTGCAAACTGCTGTGACTCGAAGAAACCACGCTCCTGAAGCGCCCGCGTCGTTCCATCCGCTCGCTCGGTGACATTGAAGATGACGGCGTGGGTATGAAGCTGCGGCGCGGCATAGCCATCAACGGGCCGCGATGTGTCGTGCTCGAATTTGGCGACGATGAATTGGGCGGTGGACTCGGCGGGACGATTGCCGCCAAGCCGCGCCAGTGTGTACCGTTCCAATTCGCCGAGAGCGGTCGTGACCGCCATGCGGTGAGCTTCGCGGACCCGGCTGTCGCCGCCCACAAGCGCGGTCAGTGAAACCGACTTCGGCGCGCTGAAGGTCGCATCCCACCCGGCGCGGTGCTCTACGGATTTGATTGTCTTTCCATTGGCGTCCTGGTACTCGAAGGATTGCCGATGTTGGACAAGTTCCTCGCCGGTCTGAGGGTGCTGACCATCCGAGAGCCTGTGAAACTCATCGGCACTAACTGCTCCGGCGAGACCGTATTTCTCGGCAAGCCTGCCCTGCCATTCGCTTTCGAGATTTTTAACATGGCTCAGTCTCCCAACGAAAATCCGCTCTGAATGGCTTCCGCGCTCTCTTCAATGACATCTGGCTCCGACGGTTTCTTTGCCAGCGTCTTTGGATCGAATCCTAGTTCGTCATCATCAAGCGGGCGCGGCACGAAGGCCGGTTGCGTTGCCGGGATGTCGTGATAGGCAAAAGAAAAGCAGGCAACGTAGTTGCCGAGCTTGAGATATGCGTGCCGGTCGGGCAGGCCGGAGATTTCTGAGTCCATCACCAGTGGCTCGACTTGGCGCTCCAGTGTGAAGTTTTTGCCCGTGCGACTGCCATCGAAATGAGTCTGGCGCAGCCGCTCAATCTCCACTTTGCCGATGGCGCTCGATACCCACTCGGCGGCCTTCGGCTCAGTTGTTTTGAGGAAGATTTTTGTCGCTGGCTGCGAGAGCATGACCTCGGCCATGTGGCCGTAGATGTACTCAAGCTGCGACTTTCCTTGAAAGCCCAGCACAATCGGATTCTTCGATTTGCGATTCTCGGTGATCGCGGTGTGGAGTTGCGGCAACCGTTGCAAGCTGGCCAACTCGTCCAGCACAAACCAGACCGGGTGCTGGCCTTCCTTCGGTTCATTGAGTAGACGCAAAACCAGCAGATCAATCCACAGGCTGTGCAGCGGGCGCAATGCCTCGCGCTCGCTGGGTTTCGAGGTCAGAAAGATCCAGCCC
>JBEKDX010000244.1:0-3949 GCA_050014135.1 Occallatibacter sp. | reverse complement strand
GGAACGGTCATCACCAGGCGGCCGTGCTGCACGCCCTTGAGGCCGATCAGCAGATCGGCAAACTGCGCCACCTGGGCCGATTTGCCGTGCACGATCAACACTTCCAGGCAGGAATCGTGGTCCAGGTGGGCATGGCTGGTGGAGACCACCAGCTCGTGATGCGCGTGCTGCGCCTCGGTCAGCTTTTCGGTGATGCCGTGGGCGTGGTGGTCGTAGATCAGCGTGACCGTGCCTACGACAATCGAATCGGGCGCGGCGGTCTGCTCGCTCACCAGCCGGTCGCGAATCAGGTCGCGAAAGGCCTCCGAGCGATTAGTGTAGCCGCTGCGCGCAATCGAGCGGTCGAAGCGCTTCAGCAGATCCGAATCGAGAGCAATGCCGATTCTACTCAAGATGCTCATACACACTCCCGCAACTCGATTTCCATGCGAAGAATCATGGTAGCACGAAATCGCGAATGATGCTACAGCGCGATTTGCCGCGATCAGGCTGCGACAGAGCGGTGATTTGTTTTTGTTTGCCGCTTGGACACTTGTTCCTGCGGAATGACAGTAAGACGCAACCCCACAGTCTTCAGCACGGCGATCAGCGTTTTCAGAGTAGGATTGCCTTTGGGCGAGAGCGCGCGATAGAGCGACTCCCTGCTGATGCCCGCCTGCGCCGCCACCGCGCCTACCCCGCCGTAAGCCTCCGCCACGGCTCGCAGCATGATCAGCCCGCCGGCACGCTCATCGGGATTGTCGAGAGCTTCCATGGCCGCCTGCAGATAGCCGATGGCAAACTCACGATCCTTGCGCAACTCTTCAACTTCCCATTCGTGATAAGAACCGACGCCGACAAGTTTTTCATGGCTGAAAGACGTCGGAATTCCGGGAACTTCAGATGCATCGGAGTTCACCGCGCGGCTGTGGAGTCCAGGCCCAAAATCGACGAGGTTATAGGCTGCTCAGTTCAAAAACATCGTCCGGTAGAGGGTGTCGCGCTGGACGGGCTTGAAGCCGGCATCGCGGATAATTCTGCGTAGCTCTTCTTCCGTGGTGCAGTTACTTGTGCCGGCGGCTTTGACTACATTTTCTTCTAACATTACCGAACCTACGTCGTTGCCGCCGAAGTGAAGGCCTAACTCAAGAACCTTGAGTCCTTGAGTTACCCAGCTTGCTTGTACGTTTTCGATGTTATCGAGATAGAGGCGGGAGATCGCCAGAGTCTTGAGGTACTCGACGCTGGTGGCCTCTTCCCATCCGCGGCCGCCGAGGGCGGTGTTATGCGGCTGAAAGCTCCAGGGGATGAAGGCCGTGAAGCCGCCGGTCTCTTCCTGCAATTGGCGGATGACCTCGAAGTGATTGATGCGCTGCTCGAAGGTTTCTCCTACGCCGAACATCATCGTTGCTGTGGTGCGCATCCCCAACTGGTGCGCGGCACGATGGACGCTGACCCACTCTTCGGTGTTGCATTTGATGCGCGCGATGCGGCGGCGGACGTCGTCGTCGAGAATCTCCGCGCCGCCGCCGGGGATGGAATCCAGGCCCGCTTCGCGCAGACGGATGATGGTCTCGCGCAGCGGCAGATCAGAGTATTTTGCGATGGCCAGAATCTCCGAAGCCGTCAAGCAATGCAGCCATATCTGCGGGAAGCGCTGCTTGATGCCGCTGAAGAGCCGCTCGAACCAGTCAATTTTGAGGTCGGGATGAATGCCGCCCTGCATCAGGACTCCGGTGCCGCCCATCTCGACGGTCTCGGCGATTTTGTCATAAATGACATCGGAGTCGAGGATGTAGCCCTCTTCCGAGCGCGGCCCTGTTAGTGGCCGGTAGAAGGCGCAGAAGGTGCAGTACTCGGTGCAGAAATTTGTGTAGTTGATGTTGCGATCAATGATGTAAGTGACGACGCCCTCGGGGTGCAGGCGTCGGCGCACGGCGTCGGCCTCAAAGCCCAGGCCGATCAGGTCGGAGGAGCGGAAGTGGTCGAGAGCCTGTTGGCGAGTCAGCTGCATGGATTCGATTTTAGCAATTGGCGGTTGAGGGCGATAGGCCGGATGCGATCTGCAACCCGATTCTTCCCTATGCCGCCTTGGTTGCCGGCGGCACGCAAGCAGAGTCAAGCGTATTTGCGGATGGGTCCAGTAGAAACAGATAGGTATCCAGATGATGCTGGCTAATCAGGTTATTGGCGATGGAGTTTTTGGGATTCAACAGAGTTTCATCTCCCACGTGAATGTAGAGTGGGGGCATGGGAAGATGAGTGACAATATCCTTCTGGTTGGCGATGCGGTCGCAGTCAGGAACAGCGGCGTTGAAGTAGTGGGCAAAATGCAGGTCGCCTACTCTGGGGCTGGCAAAGGTGATCAGCGAGGGCCGTTTGCAGGGTGTGTTTACGGCTACATCGAGCGCCAGCAAGGTGGCCAATGCGCCACCCAGGCTGTGGCCGCAAATGGTCAAATGGGTCTTTGGGTTGACCGCTCCCAACAGGCCTGCCAAGGCTGGCGTCAGCCGGGCAGAGTGGATATCGGCTTTCACACGAAATGAATTGTACATATCGGTGAAGCCATCCTCGGTAAGCCCGGAGCCAGGAAGAGCGGAAAATGTTTCCGGCAGAAACCTTGCATCTTCGATCCATTCCAGGATGCCTTCGGTGCCGCGCACTACGATCACAAACTCGTCTGGAGAGGCGATGGCGCGGGCGACGAAACCGATCGAGACCATCTTTGCCGGATTACTTGCCTTGCTGTCAGTTGCCAGGTCATTGGCATAGATGGTTTGCAGAACGTTGAAGCCGCCATGCGACATACCGTCGTAGTTTGGCGTGTGGTTATCGTAGACCTCATAAGCCCACTGCAACAGGCTTCCGGCCTGGAGTGCTGCTGGCAAGTTCATGCTTCTCTCCAATGCTTTTGTTTATTCCCGACGGGGCTGACATCCCCGCCAACATAGGTCCTCAGCACCCAATTCCGCGACGCCGGACGAGCACAGACCGGCACGCGAGCGTGAAGCCCGCGAGTCAAGAACGCAGATTGACGAATTGAATCCTGTCAGGAAATGTGAAAACGCCGCTGCCGCAAAGCTCTAGCGAACAAGACAGATCAAAGGCAAGCTAGAGTGCGTAGGCGTGCGGCTTCAAAGATTGTTCTTCAAAGACCATTGTGCGACAAAGGAATTTAATTATCTGCAAAAGTTCGGAAGAAAACTGGATTGGCGGGCAAGCCTGCAGACGATGCAGGCTTGCCCGTTGAGGTTCCCTAGCCCAGGCGAGGCTTCAGACCCAGGCTCTCGATCACTTCCAGTGCAAAGCGAGCCGAGACCGTGGCCGGGCCGCCGCCCATCTCGATGCCGACCTCGATGGCCTCGAGCAACTCCTCAAAGGTTGCGCCGCCGGCTGCCGCCTGCTCGATGTGCCACTGCATACAGGATTCGCAATTCTTTACCACGGAGATACCCACGGCGATCAACTCTTTCTGCTTTTTGGGCAGCGCGCCGTCGCGGTATGTGGCCTTTTCCATCGCCAGAAAACCGTCGTAAACCTTCGATTTGCTGGCCAGTAACTGCGCATGAGCGCGCTTCCGCTTGGCGGTTAACTCTTCGAGTTTATTCATCGCGTAATTCCTTTCTCTGTCCGGCCTCTATAGCCTAACAACATTGGCGCCTTATCCTTGTTGCGCTTGAGTACGTGCTGCACAGGCGACTACCCCACAGCGGGTGGCGTGGGTGGCTTGCGGAAGGTGATGGCGTAAAACTTGCCGTCCTTCAGCATTTCAAGATGAATCTCCTTCATCTCGGGCGGCACCAGATCGATGGGCACGGTCACGGCATCCTTGCGATCCTTATAAAAGCTGCTGGTGTAGGGGATGTTCTGGTAGGTGCTCTTCACGTACTCTTCGGTTTCATCCTCGATCATCATTTGGCCGCCCGGCTTGACTACGCGGATCATCTCACGAATGGCCTTGGCGCGGTCG
>JBEKDX010000243.1:0-3994 GCA_050014135.1 Occallatibacter sp. | reverse complement strand
GAAGTGGGGATCGTCACAAAAGTTTCCACAGGAATCGCAACGTTTACCGGACTTCCCAGCGTTGGTTACGAGGAGATCGTGACCTTCCCCGGCGGTCTGCTCGGCATCGCATTCAATCTCGACGAAGAAGAGGTAGGCGTCATCCTGCTCGGGGACTACCAGAGCTTGCACGCAGGCGACGAGGTCGAGCGAACTGGCCGCGTGATGGATGTGCCCGTGGGAGACGGTCTGCTGGGACGCGTGATCGACCCATTGGGCAATCCGCTGGACGGCAAGGGCTCGATCGCTGCGGAGAAACGTCTCCCCGTTGAACGTCCCGCTGCACCCATCATGGATCGCCAGGCGGTAAGCGTGCCTTTGCAGACCGGCCTCAAGGCGGTTGACGCACTTGTCCCCATCGGTCGTGGCCAGCGCGAATTGATTCTCGGCGATCGCCAGACGGGCAAGACCGCCATCGCGATCGACACCATCCTCAACCAACACGGACAGAATGTGGTGTGCGTCTACTGTGCGATTGGCCAACGCGCGGCCGCTGTGGCTAAAGTGGTGGCTAACCTCGATAAGCAGGGTGCGATGGACTACACCGTTGTGGTTGTCGTAGAAGACAACAATGCACCCGGCCTCGTCTACATCACACCTTATGCGGCGACAAGCATTGCAGAATATTTCATGGAAAAGGGACGCGATGTCCTTATCGTCTACGACGATCTCACTCATCATGCCCGCGCCTACCGCGAACTCTCACTTCTGCTCCGCCGTCCTCCGGGACGTGAAGCCTTCCCCGGCGACATCTTCTATATTCATTCGCGAATGCTGGAACGCTCGACCCACCTTAGCAAGGAGCGGGGAGGCGGATCACTCACGGCGCTGCCCATCATCGAAACCGAAGCGCAGGACATATCCGCTTACATCCCAACGAACCTGATATCCATCACCGACGGGCAGGTCTACCTTTCGCCCACGCTGTTTCAGTTGGGAATCCTCCCGGCAGTCGACGTTGGCAAGTCGGTTTCGCGCGTCGGCGGAGCAGCGCAGAGGGCTGCATATCGCGCAGTCGCAGGTAGCCTCAAGCTTGCTTACTCACAGTTCGAAGAACTGGAAGCCTTCGCGAAATTCGGAACCCGCCTCGACGATGCGACGCAAAAGACAATTGACCATGGACAGCGCATTCGCGCCTGCCTTAAGCAATCTGAGTCTCACCCGGTTTCCATGATCGAACAGATCATTGTGCTTTTGGCTCTGACCGCAGGACTCTTCGATACCCTGCCAATCGACAAAGTAAATGACGCCGAGCGAGCGCTTCAGAAAGCTACGACCGATATTCCGGCGGATGTGGCGGAGCGGCTCACCTCCTCTGATAAGTTCAGCGATGACGATCGAAAGGCGATCCTCGAAATCGCTAAGCGTGCTTTGGCTCCGCTCCAACCGGTTCCAGCGGCCAAGCCCGCAACGAAGTCTGCGCCATGAGTGGAACCATCGAGAGCCTGACGCGGAGGATCTCCGGAGCAGCGGATCTGGAAGCCGTCGTTCGTTCAATGAAAGCGCTTGCCGCATCGAGCATTGGACAGTATCAAAAGGCAGTCCACTCGCTCGATGAATATACAACCACAGTGGAACTTGCGTTGACCGCGTGCCTTCGTCAAGCCGGACCAGGCTACGACACGACAGAAACAGGGTCACCGAAGAAGCGCGGCATCGGAGCAATTGTCTTTGGTTCGGACCAAGGTCTCGTTGGAAGGTTTAATGAGGTGATCGTCGAATATGCCGTCAACACACTCAAAGCTCTCCCCGGCACAATCACAAAGATATGGCCCCTCGGGGAACGCATCCACGCCCTTTTGGCCGATACCGGACAGCCAACTGCCGGGATCTTGCCCGTGCCAGACTCGGTGAATGCCATTCCCGGGCTCGTCGGACAGATTCAGATCGATGTCGAAGCGACTCGGGAGCGCGGCGAGGTTGTGGAGGTGTATCTATTCCACAACCACCCCCAATCGGGATCGGTCTACGAGCCCATCGGCAAGCGGTTGCTGCCTTTGGATCTCGCTTGGCAGAAACAGCTTGCCGCTGCTCCGTGGCCAACCAAATTGCCTCCGGAAGTCATCCAGGGAACCACGTCGCCACTACGCGCATTCATCCGCGAATACCTGTTTGTCATTCTGTTTCAAGCGTGCGCCGAGTCGCTTGCCAGCGAAAACGCCAGCCGGCTGGCAGCGATGCAGCGAGCGGAAAAGAACATCGACGGAATCCTGGAAGACTTGAACCTCAAATTGCATCGCATACGCCAAGAGTCGATTGACGAGGAACTCTTTGATGTCATATCGGGTTACGAGGCCCTGAACGCTGTCCGCCGGACCCGTTGATGCAGTGCGATTGTGGCTCGCGACGCTTCCATTCGCGCTTCCCGTCTGACACCCCGCGGGCTCTCTTAAACTGCTTTATCAAGGCTCTTTCTTCAGCTTGCCTTGAGCACAACTGCTCAGATTCCCGATCAATCCGAGTCGATACTGATTCGGAGAGTTTCAACTACCGATGTGATTCATTGTCCCGCCTCAAGGCCATGGGACGGATTGTCTGCAGCCAACCAAATTTGCAGTGGTAGGAGAATACCATGACGATCGACTCGAAGACCTACCACGTGCCGCCAGATAAGAAGTTGAGCCTGAGCGATTGGCCAACGGCCGCACCGGCACTGACCAAATCGAAAAAGCACTATCAAAAGCTGCTTGAAGAGCACGTGAGGGATCTCAGCGCATTGCAGCAACTTCACTACGCATCCAACCGCCATGCGCTTCTGCTGATCTTCCAAGGCATGGACGCGGCCGGCAAGGACGGCGCGATCCGGCACGTGATGTCCGGGATCAATCCGCAGGGATGCGAAGTTTCCAGCTTCAAGCAACCCAGCGCCGAAGAACTGGAACATGATTTCCTCTGGCGCACCGCGTGCCGCCTGCCCGAGCGCGGCCGCATCGGCATCTTCAACCGTTCCTACTACGAAGAAGTACTCGTCGTCCGCGTTCATCCAGAGGACCTTCGCAAAGAAGGGCTCTCAGAAAAGCTTGAAGATGATAAGTCGAAATGGGACGATCGGTATCGCTCTATTGTGGACTTCGAGAAGCACCTTGACCGAAACAGCACGCGCGTCATCAAGGTTTTCCTGCATCTTTCGAAGGATGAGCAGCGAAAGCGGTTTTTGGCGCGCATCGACGATCCGGAAAAGAACTGGAAGTTAAGCCTCGCAGACATTCAAGAGAGAAAGTTCTGGAAGGAATACATAAAGGCCTATGAAGAGTGCCTGAGCGCGACCAGCACGCATCATGCCCCCTGGTATGTAGTTCCCGCAGACAATAAGGACGACGCTCGCCTGATAGTCTCTCAGATCCTTCTTGATGCGCTACGGGAACTCAAACCGTCCTATCCCGCAACAACCCAGAAGCATCGAGCAGATTTGAAATCAATCCGCAAAGTGCTTGCCAAGTAAAGGCGTGCCGTATCACGGGCGAAGCAGAACGATCGGATGTCTAAGAGCCGCTGCCAGGATGTGAGCAGTTGCGGAGAACGAGAAAGGATACGCTACGATGGCCACCACTGAAGTCCCCATCAAGGTTGAGAAAGACGACACGCCGCAGCCCTTCAGCAAGAACTTCGATCAGTTCGGCAATTCGTCCGGGTTCATCTTCGACGTGAGCCTGTCGACCGCGATTGCCGCGGATGGCAAAGACGAGGTAAGAGCATCAACGCCCAAGGGGCCACTCTCTCCCGAGATGCTCGACAAAATGAACCGCTACTGGCGCGCGGCAAACTATCTTTGCATCGGTCAGATCTACCTCTTTGACAATCCCCTTCTTCGCTCACCGCTCACCGCAGAGCAAATCAAGCCGAGGCTGCTCGGCCACTGGGGGACGTCGCCTGGTCAGAACTTCATCTACATTCATCTGAATCGGCTGATCAAAGAGCATGATGCGGACATCATCTACATTTCCGGTCCGGGGCA
>JBEKDX010000242.1:0-4050 GCA_050014135.1 Occallatibacter sp. | reverse complement strand
ATCTCTGCTGCTTCCGCGAGAATTTTCTGGCTGAGGTGCTGGCTAAGGTTGGGACGCTGTTCGAGTAGATGTTGTCTTTACTTGAATCGGATTCTTGTTCTTCTGGAGGGAGCAGAGGCCTTCAGGCCTCTGGATGCGGGCGTTCCAAAGAATCGGCTTCAGCCGTGGAGATTTGATTGGGAAGAAGGCCCGGGCCTGAAGGCCGCGGAGATTTGATGCGTCCGATTTCAGGAGCCTGAAGGCTCCTGCTCCCTCCGGTGGCTTTGATGCGGAAACTTGTCGTTCAGGCGGACTACACTTACGCACCGTGAAGCTATAGGTCTCCCAGGTCCGAAAATCCGGACCTGGGGCACCCAGCTATTTGGCTACTTGCTGGTGTTAGCCGGAGGAGCTGCACAAGCCATCTGTTGATCCGCCTCGCAATCCTTCTTTTCCATCGGGCAGGCACGGGCGCGATCGTGTAGCTTTGTTTCTACGAAAATGGCGTAGAGGCATGAGTTTTGTTTACGGCGGTTCGCATCTGAATCCAGAGAAAGACCTTTCTTATACCATGTATCCGCAAGTTCAATCTGACCGGCATAGTCATAGGTTCTTGCAAGATCCCAAGCATTGATGGGGTCGCTGGGTGCAAGCTCGGCAGCTTTTTGTAAATAGGGAATAGCCTCGGAATCCCGTTTGAGCATCGAAAGAAATGCTCCTATGTTGCCATAAATATCTGGATTATTCGGGTAGTGTTTGTCCAGAATTTTCATGAAATCAAGCCCGACTTCATACTGCCGGAGATCCATAAATTCCGCGGAGTAAGCCAGCCAGGCGTCGGGGACATTACTTCCCTTGTAGATCATGCAGCTCTCGTCGAGCGCCTTGACCATATCCGAATAACGAACGGAGACTTCAAGAATATGGAGCCTTCCCATGTGAATTGATAAGTCTTGTGGCGCGAGCTTGATGCCCAGATTGAGATGCACAAGCGCCTCGTCCACGGCTTCTGGCGTGAACCCGCCTGCCATCGTTCCGCCGCCCGCATCGTCGCCTTGCAACTGAATGATGTCATGGCCGCAAAGAGCCACGTTGGCTAGACACTTCTGCGCCTCGGCTTGTTGTGCAACTATTGCCGAATCGGCAAAAGGCGTGCATAGCTTCTTTGCCGCTTCACAGTTATTCGCGGAGCATAACTTTGTCCAGTCGGAGAGTTTTGTGGATTGGCTATTGCCGTATATGGAGATGGAAATGAGTAGACCGAAGAGAAATAGCGGCTTGCGCATCGATGGCTCCTTGCTCCCAGCGATTGTAACTCCGCGATCATCCCTTGCGCCGATAGAGTACCTGGAACTCGTAGCCTTGGTTGGCGGGGAAGAGGGTGGCTACGTGGCGGAGGCGCTCGGCTAGGGCGTTGGCGGCTAGCAGCGGGTAGTCGCGCTCGCGCAGGTCGTGATAGTCGAAGTCTACGGACAGAGAGAGCATATAAATCGCCAGCGCATCAGAGAATGCCGACTCGAAGAAGGCGCTGCGGGCGCGTTCGTCGATGGTCTTTTGGCCGGCGCGGTTCTCGGGATTGCGAACGTCTTGGGCGCGGCGGCGGGTTTCCCAGGCGTCCTGGCTGGTTTCGCCGCGGACCTGGGCCTCGGCCTGTTGCCAGACGAGCGTGGAGAAGCTATCGGGAACGCCAGCTGCCTCGACAAAATTGTGAGCCACGTTGATGAAGAACTCGAAGGCGAGGCCGAAGCGATCCTCGACCAGGCGGGTGGAGAGAAAGACTGCCTCTGTGGAGCCGAAGACGGCGTTGCGATGGCAGATGGCGCGATCACCTAAATCCACGGTGTAGCCGGGCGCGACCATGGTGTCGTCGGTGTCTGCGATGGCCAGGGGGACGAAGTAATAAGCGCGATGCTCGAGCGCGGCCGAGAGCGTGGCCGGCACGGCGCCGACCAGATGTTCGAGGTCGGCGTCGCTGATGCGCGTCTCGCCCCACATTGCGTAGTGAATTCCGTTGGGGGAGTGGGCCACGGCGGTTTGCGCGGCCACCTTTTCCGCCTGCCAAAGCTCGACTTGTGTACTGCTCGCCATGAGATTGTATTCTATTCCACGAGGGGCGCAATGGAGCAGCAATCGACGCAAACCACCCGAGGTGGGGCTGGCCGCCTTCGGCTTGGAGAACGCAATTTGTGCGGAACGATCCTCGGTTTCCCGCTACGGGGGTTTGGGCTGGTGACCAGCCTGCTGCTGGCCTTCGCGGCGGCCTTCTTCAGCTTCTTCGCCTCGACCTGCATCGCCATCTTCGCGCTGCTGGGGTGGAATCTGCTGGGGCACCATGCGGTGAGTTATGCCGACAGCTACCGGTACGTGGGATTTCCGGTTTTTGTAGTGGTGCTGGTTGTGGCGCTGCCGGTCTTTGGCGTGCTGTGGGTGCGGGGGAAGATGGGTAAGTAGGGCGGCTGGCAGGAATGACGAAAAAATCATTTCCGCTACACAGTTTCACCGGATGCAAAATATGAATCGCAAAGTGGAAAGTTACTTCTTAACCCGCTGGTAGAACGGCGCCGGAAGTTGCCTCGCCCGCACCCGGTTTGCCCTTACCTCCACCAGCACATCGTGGCCGCTGGCAGCCACTTCAGCGGGCACCAGCGCAAAAGCAATATTGGTTTTCAAAAACGGCGCGGGCGAGCCGGAAGTAATCGTGCCAATGCATTCTCCGTTCAAAGACAGCACCGGGTACCCGTCGCGGGCGATGCCGCGCTCGACCATCTCGAGAGCCACGATCTTGCGCTTCGGCCCGCCAGCGGCTTGAATCGCCAGCAGCGCCGCGCGGCCAATGAACTCACCCTTGTCTAGCTTGAGCCAGCGCTCGTGGCCAGCCTCGAAGACGTTGATCGAGTCGGAGATTTCGTGGCCATAGAGCGGCATTCCCGCCTCCAGACGCAGGGTGTTGCGCGCGCCCAGGCCGCAGGGGCGAATGCCGAATTCGCGGCCCGCTTCGAGCAGCGCGCTCCAGACTTGCTCCGTGGTCGCAACATCGGAGGGGATATAAATCTCGAAGCCGTCCTCGCCGGTATAGCCGGTGCGCGTGATCAGCACATCGGGCAATCCGCAAACCTCGCCAAAGGTAAACCAATAGTTTTTGATCGCCGCCAGATCGGTATTGGTCAGCTTTTGCAGGGTTTCCAAAGCACGCGGCCCTTGCACGGCCAGTTGCGAGTAGCTGTAGGAGTCGTCGCTGACCTGGACCAGGGAGCTTGAGGGCCATCTGTCCATCTGCCAGCGAATCCAGGCGTAGTCTTTTTCCTTGGTTCCAGCATTGACGACGAGAAGGTAATCGTTCGCGCCGATGCGGTGAACCAGAATGTCATCGACGAATGTGCCTTGCTCGGTCAGCAGAGCAGTATAGTGCGCCTGGCCGTCCTTGAGGCGCGAGGCGTCGTTCATCGTGAGGTGCTGAATGGCGGCCAGCGCGGCGGGACCGCGAAAACGGATCTCGCCCATGTGGCTCACGTCGAAGAGCCCTACAGCGGTGCGCACGGCCAGGTGCTCGGCGATCAGCCCGCCACCGTTTCCGGGATACTCGACCGGCATATCCCAGCCGCCAAAGTCCACCATCCGGGCCTTCAGCGCGCGATGTGCAGCGTTGAGGGCGGTCCTTTTCAGCGGTAGAACAGGCGGGGCGGGAGTGGTCATTAGCGTTCCTTCCGAGCGGCGCTGCGGCTCCCTGCCTACGATAGTGCGTCCCGGCTCCGGGGTCAAACGCGGTCTTCCGGCGGATCGACTATCCTCAAATATCGCTTTGAGCTATATCGATATAGCTTCCCGACATATTGGCTAATCGTTTCTTGGAATCATCTGCATCTTCACGCCAACGAAATTGGCCCGCTTTGACCGGATGAAATGGTCAAAGCGGGCCAGAGTGAAACAGCTAACCTATCTTGCTAACCATTACGGAGTAACGAATTTGAAGGCCTGCGCGGTCGTGCCATTGCAGGTATAGATGTCCAGCTGGGTGCCGACGGTCTTTGAATTGCCCGGAACATCCAGGCAAAGGCCGCTGCCCTGGCCAAC
>JBEKDX010000241.1:0-4077 GCA_050014135.1 Occallatibacter sp. | reverse complement strand
CTCTTGTTTCTCGGTGCAGGCTCGGTGACTCATGGTTGCCATGAGGAACAGGATATACGGCGAATGGGCGGGTTAAGGTCTGATATGCCGCTGACCTTCGCAACTTATGCGATTGGGATGCTGGCGCTCTGCGGCTTCCCGCTGTTCTTTTCCGGCTTTTGGAGCAAGGATGGAATCCTGGATGCGGCTCAGCACTGGAGCGTGGCCAAAACTCCGTTTTATATGCTGGTCTTTGGCGCGCTGCTGACGGCCTTTTATATGACGCGCCAAGTGGCTTACGTTTTTTACGGCCACTGGCGAGGCGGCAAACCTGCGCATGAGAGCCCTGCGGTGATGACCGTGCCGCTGGCAATACTCGCATTTTTCGTTATGGCGCTTGGATTGATTGGAACTCCCGCATGGCCCTGGTTTAAAGCGTTTCTGGATGGCAGTGCGACGCGCTTCGCGTGGCGCGGATTTATGGAGCCAGGGCTGCTGGCGCTGATGGGTGTTTCAACTGTAGTTGTTATCTTCGGCATTATTTTGAGTTGGCGGTTTTACGGAGATCGTTCTCCCAGGCCGACGGAGCCGGATGCGCTGGAGCGAATTGCGCCTCTGCCGTGGGGATGGCTGTGCGACCGTTTCTATGTGGATGAGTTATACGGAGTAACCTTGATCGCGTTCTACAGATGGTGGGCGCGCGTTGCGGATTGGCTTGACCGCCGAGTTTGGGGCGGCTTGGTAGCCGGTGTTGCGGGGTTATTCGGCCTATGGGCGCGGTTGAATCGCTTTCTTGACACGAATGTCGTGGATGGTGGCTTTGACAAAGGCTGCGATGAGTTAGCCGTAGGCGGCGGATTATTGGCGCTTGTGCAGACGGGTCGTGTGCAAACTTACCTGAGAATTCTGGCGTTGGCGGTGGCAGCGCTGGCCGCAATTCTGATTTGGAGCAGCAGGGCATGAGCGAATTTCATTTGTTGACTCTGTTGACTGTGCTGCCGTTTGTAGGGGCGGTGACTGCGCTTGGAGCGGGCAAGCACGCGCGTGGCGTGGCTCTCATTACGACACTCACCAGCCTTGCGCTGGTGCTCGTGGTTTGGACCGAGTGGAGTAGGTTGCCCGTTGTTGGCGGCTACGGATTAATAGAGCAGTATAAGTGGGTGCCTGCGCTGGGTATTGAGTACCACTTAGGAGTGGATGGGCTCGGCGCGCTGATGCTATTACTCTCGGCCATTGTTACTCTGATGTCGGTTGATGCGGCGCGCCGTGTACATCATCAGCCGGGGCTTTACTTTGCGCTCGTGTTAGTGCTCGAGGCCGGACTCTTCGGCTCCTTCACGGCGCTTAACTTTTTCCATTGGTTTTTATTTTGGGAGTTATGCCTGATTCCCGCTTTCTTCCTTATCAAGCTGTGGGGCGGGGCGCGGCGCGGCCCGGCGGCGACGCAATTTTTCGTCTACACCATGGCTGGTTCGGTAGCCCTGCTCGTTGCTTTTCTCGCCGTCTTTGTCTCGACCGGCAGCATGGACTTTCCTCATCTAACTCTTCTGGCTTCGACGGGTGAGTTAGAGCAGGCCATTACCTCTCACCTGGGACCGGTCACGATCTGGCTGACCATTGGTGTGCTGGCCGGATTCGCCATCAAGGTCCCGATGATTCCCTTTCACACCTGGTTGCCCTCGGCCTATGCCGAGGCCCCATCACCGGTAACGATGTTACTAACTGGAGCTATGTCGAAGATGGGCATCTATGGCCTGTTGCGCATTGCCCTGCCCCTCTTCGGGCCTCAGATCGCGCAGATGCGCACGCCTCTGCTGGTACTTGCCGTGGCCACGGTCGTGATGGGAGCCTGGGCGGCGGCGGCGCAGAAAGATCTGAAGCGCATCTTTGCTTACTCGTCGGTCAACCATCTGGGTTATTGCTTGCTGGCGATCTTCGCGCTGGCGATTCCGGCTGCCGGCACCGCGGCGCAGACCAGTCAAGCGATGGCGCTCAACGGCGTGATCCTGCAAATGTTCAACCATGGCCTGACGGCGGCGGCGATCTTCTGGTTTATCGCAATTCTGCAGCAGCGGACAGGCGGTCATCGCGGTATCGATCAATTTGGCGGACTGCGCAAACCCGCGCCAGTACTGGCTGGGCTGATGGGCATTGCACTCTTCTCGTCGCTCGGTTTGCCGGGACTGAACGGCTTTCCCGGCGAGTTTCTTATCTTTCGCAGCGTCTTACCGCTGGCTTGGGTTGCGGCCACAGTTTCGATTCTCGGTTTGCTGGTAACTGCGGCCGTGATACTCACTGTGATTCAGAAGGTCTTTACCGGCCCCGTGCCGGAGCACTGTATTAATTTCCCTGATCTGCACGGCGGCGAACGGCTGGCGCTGGCACCGGTTATCGGCCTGATGCTGCTCGTGGGCCTTCTACCTCAACTGATTGTGGAGAGCGTGAATCCCACGGTCATGTACTTGCTGGCTCACTGGAGATTTTAATGTTAGCGTGGGCGATCTATCTCTCGTTTGCCGGAGCGCTGGCTGAGGCGCTGCTGCCAAAGGGCAAGGCTGCGTTGTCGCGCTGGCTGGCGTTGGTCGTGGCCGTGGCCGGACTTGCTTTGACGGTGCAGGGCTTTATCGCTGGTATAGGTCAAGGCCGCGTGGTTATTGTAAGTCTGCCTTGGGTACCGTCGATGGGAATTCGCTTTCTACTGGCCGCCGACGGCATCAGCCGCGTACTCGTTTTACTGACGGGTCTGGCAGCAGTCGCTGGCGTTCTCTTTAGTTGGAATATCGAGCTGCGCACGAATGAGTTTTTCGCGTTTTTTCTGGCGCTGATCGGCGGAGTTTACGGAGTTTTTCTCAGCGCTGATTTATTTCTATTGTTTGTCTTTTACGAAATTGCCATTGTGCCCAAGTATTTTCTCATTGCCATCTGGGGCTCCACGCGGCGCGAGTACGCGGCGATGAAGCTGGCGCTCTATTCCTTTACCGGATCGGCGATGGTGCTTATCGGACTGTTGGCTGCTTACTCGACGGCGGGGAGCCATTCCACTGGTCTTGTCGAGTTAGCCCACGCCAACCTGCCAGTGAGTTTTCAGATGTGGTGCTTTCCGCTGGTCTTCACGGGATTTGCAATTCTTGCTGGTATGTGGCCCTTTCACACGTGGGCGCCCACGGGCCACGTAGCAGCGCCGACGGCGGCCTCAATGTTGCTCGCTGGCGTGGTGATGAAACTGGGCGCGTACGGATGTCTGCGCGTGGGCATGGCTCTCTTTCCGCGCGGCCTCGACCCATGGGGATTTTCGTTCGTCGGCATTGGCTCCTGGCGCGATGTCTTCGCATTGCTTGCGGTCATCGGCATCCTCTATGGCGCGTTGGTTGCGTTGGCGCAGAGCGACTTCAAATTTGTCATAGGTTATTCGAGCGTTAGTCACATGGGTTTTGTGCTGCTTGGCTTGATGACACTGAACCAGATCGGTGTTACCGGCGCGGTGATGCAAATGTTCTCGCACGGCATCATCGCCGGGCTGCTCTTCGCCATTGTCGGCCGCATTGTCTACGACCGAACCCACACGCGGCAATTAGCGGAACTGGAATCGATGCACTTGTCGAAGAGGCTGCCCTTTGCCGCAGTAGCCTTTGTGATTGCCGGATTGGCCTCGATTGGAATGCCCGGCTTCTCCGGATTCTGGGCCGAGATACAAGTGCTGATAGGCGCGTGGATGGTCAAGCCGTGGTGGACGCTGGCGCCGGGCGTGGGAATTGTGGTGGGTGTGGCTTATACGTGGCGCGCACTACAGAAGGCTTTCTTCGGTGACGCATTGCCGAGTACGCACGAACTGGAGCAGGAGCATGGGCACGAGTTAGCCGCAATTACCTGGCCTGAAGTTACCGGCGTAGTGATGCTGGCCGGAGTGAGCCTTGCTGTTGGACTCTGGCCGAGAATTCTGCTTGACTCCATCGAACCTGCAGTGAAGGCGTTGCTTGCGGGAGGGGGACAATGAACTACGCAGATCTCTTCCGCGTTACTCTGCCGGAGACGGCGCTGGAAGTTGCGGCGCTGCTGGTGCTGATCGTTGACCTAGGCTTCTTGCGCAAAGTTGCATTG
>JBEKDX010000240.1:0-4085 GCA_050014135.1 Occallatibacter sp. | reverse complement strand
CTGCTTCAAAACGGCGGGTTGCTGCCGAAGAGCCAGGTTTTCTAAAAGGAGGTTGCGGCGAGAACGGAAGAAACGAAGGAACAGATCGAGCAAGAGCTTCAACATGCGGAGCATGAACCAGTTTCGCATGGTAACGTGCCAAAGTGGACTCCTAGTTTATACACTTGATTCGACGGCAGATCGGAATTTTGGCGAGACACACCTGGCGATCCTTGACAACCTACAAACGATTATTTAATATGTGGCAGCTAAAGCGTCAAGGTAGATTTGTCTCTGCGCGATTCTTTCGTTTTGCGATTATGTTTGCAACCGATTTGCGCGGGAATTCCTAAAGAACGGAGAAGCAGATGAAACTTTTGCACTGTCTTGCTGTAGTGGGTCTTCTTGTTGGAGCGTGCCACGCCCAGTTGCCAGATTACTATCAAGCCGTAAACCGGGTCACGTGGCTCACGCGCAACGTTGACGCGATTTTGCCCGCCTGGATTGCACTCGGGATGACCGACGTTCACAAGTATCCGAGCACCAGGGCGGTTGGGAACGATCATGGTAAACCCGTGACCATCTCCGCGCGTCAGGTCACCGGAAGGCTAGGCAACCTGACGATCAACTTCGTCCAGCCAGCCGAAGGCCAGTCGAATTCCTACCATGATTTTCTGAACAAGCACAAGGATGGCATCTTCTCAGTGGTCCATGAGGTTCCCACAAAGGACGCGATGGACAAAGAGATTCAGCGCATGGCCGGTCTCGGTATAGGCGTGCTGCAGCAGGTCACACTTGACATCGATCACACCCCGGTGACCTACACCTACTTCGACACCGAGCCGCAAGGGAAATATGTTCTGGGCCTTGTTTGCTGGCCGGGCGGCGCCCCCAAACCGCTGGAGCAGATAACCGTCACCCACCTCGCTCCTGACGTTCGCGATGCGCCTGCGGTCTCCGCTTTCTGGCAGAAACTCGGCTTTCCAGGCTTTCAGATCGAACACGCAACGCCGCGGGACGACTCGCGTTATCGCGGCCAGCCGCTCTCGCTGTTCTTCGATGTGGGCTTCCAGCGGGTCGGCGCCATCAGCTACGAGTTCATTCAGCCGCCCGCCACCCCCGCCAATGTTTATGAAGATTTCCTTAAGCTCCATGGCGAGGGCATTCAACACGTTGGCATACTAGTAAGTGACCTGCCCAAAGCCGCCGCAGCATTCGAGGGACTTGGATTTACCGTTTGGCAGGCCGGAGCATGGGGCGATGTCGGAAAGCCTGATTCCGGGCAGTACAACTATATGGACACCGACAGAATCGGCGGCGTAAGCGTGGAGTTGATTCATGCCTACTAATGATCCGGCAAATCAATACTGTGTGGCTGCCCCATCCATTCCCGCGTTTGTTGCGGGAATGGGTGGGAAGGAATGTCACTCATTTATTGCCGGATCAATAACGCCACGCCAAGCTTCTTGCAACGCTTCCAGGCTGCCGATTCCATCAGGCTCTTGACTCAACGCACGTTTTTTGAACCGGCGCAATGATAACGGTCTACCGTTAGATCAAGCGATTTCGAGGCACACAGATGGCGCTTTTACGTTCTCTCGATCTGAAATGGTGTTCTCTCGCGTTGCTCCTGTGGGCCGGGCTTGGCGGCATGGCGATCTCCTCTGCCATAAGCCAGGAGCCTATCGCTCCGCTGCCCATGCAGCCGGTTCAGGAGAATGGCGCCGAGTTTCGCTGGCTCAACAAGCCGGTTCTCAACTCGCGACTGCTCGATGGCATGGAAGACATCTCCAATTGGTCGCTCAAAGGCGAAGGGGAAATCTCTCTCGCCACCGAGCACGTGAAGGATGGCGCGCACTCGCTTCAAATGCGCTCGACCTGGAACCCCAGTCACATCATTGACAGCGACGAATGGCTGGATCTGATCGCTACGCGCCACTTTCCTTCCGAAGATTGGCGCGCCTTCAACCGCATTTCCGTTTGGATCTATCCGGAGATCAACGGAGCGCCGGCCATTTCTGCCAAGTTGACCTTGCATAATGAGGGCGCTCACCTGCTTCCTGACAGCGCCAACGAAGGCCGGCATGAATCAATCCCGCTCAAAAACCGTGAGTGGAATCATGTTGTGTGGGAGATCGCGCCTCTCGACCGCGATCGGATCACGGCCCTCGAAATAGGTTATACGCTGCCAAAAATGTATCCCGATCCCGGGGACAAGACAGTTCTTTATATAGGCCAGCTTGCCCTCGAAGCCGTCGTTCCCGATCATGTCGAGGGATGGGATGTTTCGCCCGATCACATCGCGTTTAGCCATTCCGGCTACATAAGCGGCGCAACCAAGACAGCAATTGCCAGCGACTTGAAAGCACCGCGGTTTTCGCTGGTCAACTCCGCCACCGGCGAAATCGTTTTGACCAAATATGTCGAGCAGAAGAAAACAAGCTTGGGCAGCTATCAGGTGCTGGATTTCTCTGAAGTGCATCAACCGGGGCAATACGTTCTTCGTTCCGGCGCGGTTACCACGCGCTCGTTTCGTATCGGCGACGACGCCTGGCGCGACAGCATTCTCAAAGCTGTGAACTTCATGTACGGCGAGCGCTGCGGCACCGTGATTCCAGGCATTCACGGTATCTGCCACCAGGACGACTACAGCACACACAATGACAAGCGCATCATCGTGAATGGCGGTTATCATGACGCCGGCGATCTTAGCGCTACCGGCAACACGCCTGGCATGTCTTACGCGCTGTTCGAGCTCGCGGAGCGTCTCAATCGCCAAAATGAAGATCCTGCCCTTGCACAGCGCGTGCTTGAAGAGGCAAAGTGGGGACTTCGATGGGTGCTGAAAACCAGCTTCGGTGACGGCTACCGAAGCACCGGCCAATTGATCGCCTATTGGACAAACGGCATCATCGGAGACGCCGATGATCGCCACGGAGAAGCCGTCAACAATCCTGAGTGGAACTTTCGCGTAGCGGCTGTCGAAGCAATCGCAGCGCGTGTGCTTCACGACTCTGACTCCGAGCTTGCTAACCGTAGCCTGGCTACGGCCGAACAGGACTGGGGATTTGCTATGGAGGGCCTGAAGTCCGCGGCGCCGCTACCCGAGGTTTACGGACAGTCTGACGAACTGGAGCGGATATCCTTCGGCGCCATCGCTTCAGTTGACCTCTATAAGGTCACCGGCGACCGCCGTTATGCGGACGCAGCCATCGAACTTGCCGACAAGATCATGGCCTCACAGGAACGGGCGATGCAGCCGTGGAATATCCCCATGACTGGCTTCTTCTACACGAGCCCTGCGCGCGAGAATCTTTTTCACAGGTTCCACATAGGCCAGGAAGAAGAGCCTGTCGTCGCGTTGACGCACCTCTGCGAAGCGCTCCCCGACGATCCCCATTGGATCAACTGGTACTCCGCCGTCGTGCTGCATACCAAGTATTACCAGCAGGCCGTTGTCTCGGCCACTGCGCCGTTTAACATGCTCCCCGCCGGTATCTACCGCGAGAGCGATGTCCAGCTTCTGCCGCAATCCAAAAGTTGGACGCCCCTGCGCATGGCCGATCACGACGTCTTCCTCGGCCAAGTTCACCAGGGGATCCCGCTCGGCGGCGAATATTATCTGCGCCGCTTCCCGGTGTGGTTCGACTTTCGCGGCAACTCCAGCGTGCTGCTCTCGCAGGCCAAGGCTCTCTCCGCCGCCAGCCAGTTGCGCAACGACATGGAGGGCGAAAACCTCGCGCAAGACCAAGCTCAGTGGTTTGTGGGCCGCAATCCATTCTCGTCGAGCATCATGTACGGCGAGGGATACGACTGGACTCCGCTCTACAGTGGCCGCTCAGGCCAGTTGGTCGGCGCCCTGCCCGTGGGTATCGAGACGCGCGGCAATGCTGATGCTCCCTACTGGCCTACGCAGATCTGCTGGACCTATAAGGAGGTATGGACGCAGCCCGTCGGCGAGTGGATATGGCTCATGCGCGATCTCAGCGGCCCCGCTGTTATCGAGGGCGAAGTCGATCCAGGCGGCTCAGCTCCCGTGCAGATCGTAGATCAAACGGCAAAAACCGTGCGCACGGCCGCTCTTGAAGAACCAGGCAACCGTTTCC
>JBEKDX010000239.1:0-4102 GCA_050014135.1 Occallatibacter sp. | reverse complement strand
GAACCCGCCACGTGGGAGCACGCGCTCCGAGTCGCCGCCGCCAAGCTCAAAGAAATCCGCGACACGCGTGGCGGTTCGGCCATCGGCGTCATCGGTTCCAACCGCACCACCAACGAAGAGAATTACCTGCTGCAGAAGTTCGCGCGCACCGTGCTGCAAACCAACAACATCGACCATGAGCGAACTGCGGATTACGCAGCCTTTGCGCGCGCATTGGCTGGACAGCAAGGCAAGGCCGCGAGCCTGCGCGATACGGCGAAGGCTCCGGCGATTCTGCTCATCGGCGGCAATCCGACCGAAGAGCATCCACTGCTGGCTTGGAATCTGCGGACGAATGTGCGGCTGAATCGCGCGCGGCTCTATGTGGCCAACGCGAAAGCCATCAAGCTGGAGCGCATGGCCAAGGCAACGCTGCGCCTGCCCGCCGATGGCTACTCGGCCCTCACCGCGTATTTCGGCGACAGCAATGCGGTCATCAGTAACAAAGCCTTTCGCGAGGCGGTGTTGGCCGAGGAGTCGTTGCTGGTGGTCTTTGGTCCCGAGTACAGCGGCGCGCAGATTTCGGAGCTTGTGGCCTGGGGACTGAAACGCGCTAATGTGCGTTTTGCCTTTCTCGGCGGCTATGCGAACTCGCGCGGCGCGGCGGACATGGGCCTGCTCCCTGACCTACTTCCCGGTTACGTGCCGGTGAAGTCGCCCGGCGCATTCGCCGAGTATCCAGGCCTATCCGCAACTGCTGGTAAGACGCTCAAGGATATCTTCGCGGCGGCCGGCAAAGACAAGCTGGGTGCATTGCTGGTAGTCGGCGCGGACCCGGTTGCAAGGCTGGGCATCGATCCCGCTGCGTTGAAGAATACATTTGTGATCGTCGCTGATCTGTTTCTCACTGAGACTGCTGCGCTGGCCGATGTGGTGCTGCCGACGGCCAGTCTCTACGAGAAGAGTGGCACCGTGACCAACGCCTTCGGCGATCTGCAACTAGTGCAGAAGGCCGCTGATCGCGCGGGAGTGAAGCCGGAGTTCGAAATTCTTGTGCGCCTCGCCGGAGCGATGGGCGCGGACGTGAAGACACTTGTTCCTTTCGGCAAAAATGGCACCACGGCTGATCTTGGTCAATCGCGCGGCGCGCAGGCAGGCGAGGCTGACCGTCACGCAGTGTGGCTGGCGGCGAATGGCCTTGAGCCAAAGCTCAGTCCCTTCGATCCGCTAGCGGTTCTCGACGAAATTGCCCGGCAGGTTCCGGGCTACGCCCCGATTGGAGCGAGTCTGGATCGCGTGAATCTGTTGAGCGGCAACGATGTGCTGACGGAGCCAGGCTTTGTGACTATTGGCGCGCAGACTGGAAGAGGCGAATTCACGCCCGCTCACGATGGTTTGTTTACCTCTGGAACGCTGGGAGAGCACAGCCTGGCGCTCCGGGAACTTGCGCGGCATCAGGCTTCGATGCTGGTGCAGATAAGTACGAAGTAGGGCGTGAAAAGATGAGCGAGATACAACCGCAGGTCCTTCGACTCGCGTTGCTCGCTTAGGATGACAGATTTATTGGGAAGCTCAGAATGACAGCAATAAACAGAAGAGGCTGGATTCAGTGACGATTTTGCAATTCATTTTGTGGAGCGTGCTCAAGGTTGCCGTGGTGACGGTGGTGATGCTCATGGGCGTCGCTTACACTGTGCTGCTGGAGCGCAAGCTGGTGGGCCGCATCCAGAACCGCTGGGGTCCCACCCGCGTAGGACCCTTCGGCCTTTTGCAGCCGCTGGTAGACGGGGCAAAATCTTTTCTCAAAGAAGACATCATCCCCACAGGCGTTTACCGGCCGCTCTATCTGATCGCTCCCATCATTGCGCTGGGCTGCGCGCTAATTTCTATTGGCGTCGTTCCCTTCGGCGAGCCGGTCTCGATTGCCGGAAGTCCACATCTGTTTCAAATCTCCGATGTGAACATCGGCCTGCTGGTGATTCTCGGCGTCACATCGATTGGCGTCTATGGCATCGCGCTGGCCGGCTGGTCTTCGAACAACAAGTATTCTCTGCTGGGCGCTCTGCGCTCCTCGGCGCAGTTGGTCAGCTACGAGCTTGCGTTGGGTCTCTCGCTGGTAGGAGTGGTGCTGCGCACCGGTTCGCTCAATCTGCGAGAGATCGTCGAGCATCAGGCGACCCACGGCATCCTCACCTGGAATATCTTTGGCGGGATGCAGTTTTTCGCTTTCTTCATCTATTTGACAGCCGCATACGCTGAGACCAACCGCTCGCCCTTCGATCTGCCCGAAGCGGAAAGCGAGCTGACCGGCGGCTATCACACCGAGTACAGCTCGATGAAATTCGCCATGTTCTTCATGGCCGAGTATGCCAACATGATCACGGTCGGCTGCGTGGCCACGCTGATGTTTCTCGGGGGATGGACCAGCTTCTTCGGTGATCTGATTCCTCCGCCGCAAAACCTTTTTATTCATGCGTGCCTGCCCATTTTTTGGTTCGTACTCAAGGTCTTCTGCTTTCTCTTTCTGTACGTGTGGGTGCGGGGAACTCTGCCGCGCTTCCGCTATGACCAACTGATGAACTTCGGCTGGCGCTGGCTTCTGCCGCTGGCGATGCTGAACATTGTGGCGACAAGCCTGTGGCTGGCTTTTCGGCCGATTCACTGAGTTACAATCGGGCTTGCCCGGAGGGTGTGATGCACCTGATTCTGTTTATCGTATTTGCCGGATTCTGCCTGGCGGGAGCAATCAATCTGCTCCTCCAGTCGCATCCCATCACGAGCGCTCTGTCGCTGATAGTGGTGATGGTATCGCTGGCCGTGCTTTACCTGCTGCTGGGCGCGGAGTTTCTGGCCGCGGCGCAGGTGATCGTCTATGCCGGCGCCATCATGGTCTTGTTCACATTTGTCGTGATGCTGCTCAACGCCGGACGCGAAGAGCGCACCATGGGCAGCCGCGCGGCCCGCTCCGTGGGCTTTCCCGCGGTGGTTGCGATTCTGGCTGTGATTGCTACCGTGATTTTGAAGGCACAGGGATTGGGCGCGGCAAGACTCAGCGATGGACTCACCGACGTGAATGGTCAAACGAATCTTGATCTACTGAGCACGGTGCTCTTCACCAAGCTGCTGCTGCCCTTCGAGGTCACATCCGTGTTGATCCTCATTGCGATTCTGGGCGCAGTTGCCCTGGCCAGTCACGAAGGCAGCATGGAACAGGGATCGGGGATCAGGGATCAGGGATCAGCCGTTGCCTTGGTGCGTCACGGCGATGGGGATGGCGAAAGGAGGGCCGATCAATGAGTTCTTTTCTCGCGCAGGAAGTTCCGCTCGCCTGGTATCTGCTGTTGAGCGCCGTCTTGTTTTCGCTCGGCGTCGTCGGCTTTCTCATCAAGCGCAATCTGATTACCGTCTTCATGTCAATTGAGCTGATGCTCAACGGCGTGAATCTTTCCTTTGTCGCCTTCGCGCAGCAGTGGCATGAGGTGAAAGGACAAATCTTCGTTTTCTTTGTGATGATGGTAGCCGCGGCGGAGGCTGCCGTGGGCCTGGCCATCATTATTGCCGTCTTCCGCGCCCGCGCAACCCTGGCCGTCGACCGAATCGACCGGATGAAACTATGAACGTATCTCTGCATCTCTGGCTGATTCCGCTGCTGCCGTTCGCGGGGTTCCTGATCAATGGAATCCTGGGGCGGCGGCTGCCTAAATGGCTGGTGACTACGGTTGCCCTAATTGCGCCTCTCGGTTCCTTCTTGCTTGTTCTGTGGAATACTCTTGCAGCATTCGCACCGATCGAAATCATTGCATGGAATGGTCCTGGTCCGCTTCCGCGTGAGTTGACAAGGATGCCATGGGTCGAGACCTGCCCATTCACTTGGATCTCCGCAGGCGCGCTGCACATCGATTTCAGCTTCGTACTCGATCAGCTTTCGCTGGTTATGCTGTTGGTCGTTACCGGCGTAGGCTTTCTGATTCACGTCTACTCGGTCGGCTACATGAAGGACGACGAGGGCTATGCGCGGTTCTTTTCTTATCTCAATTTATTTCTGTTTTTCATGACGGTATTGGTCCTCGCCGGCAATGCACTACTGATGTTCGTGGGCTGGGAGGGCGTCGGCCTCGCTTCG
>JBEKDX010000238.1:0-4133 GCA_050014135.1 Occallatibacter sp. | reverse complement strand
CTATCCTCTTCTGGCGCTGGTCCTGATTCGCATGGGGATGGGATGGGCGGCAATCTACACGCTCTTGGCCGCCGTGGCCGGAAGCTGGTTTACTCTGCACGGCCTAGGCCCCTTTGCGCAAGCGCATTTTCTCTCCTCGAGTGATCCGGCCATCCTGCTGCAGCTCTTCATCGGATCGGCCGTACTGCTGCTTTACTGCATCAGTGTAGTGCTGGAAAGAGAGAAGGAGATCGTGCGCCAGCTCGAGAAAATCGCCGCGCTGCACGCCCTGGTGAGCGAAAGCTCCCGCGACGCAATCATCCTTGCCGACCTCAGCGGCCACCGCAGCTATGTCTCCACCGCCGCCGAAGACCTCGGATGGAGGCCCGAGGAGCTACTCACTCAGAGCGGTGTTGCAATGGTTCATCCCGATGACCGTCAGAGAGCGCAGTTGATTGTCCGCGAGCTGAATTCCGGCAGCGAAAGCGCAATGATCGAGTGCCGCGTCAAGAACGGGAGTGGAGAATATATCTGGGTCGAGGCCAGCCTGCGCGTGGTGCATGATTCGGAATCCGGCCTGCCCTCGGGAATCCTGAACGTCGTCCGCGATGTCTCCGAACGCAAACAGGCCGAACAGAAGCTGCAAGAGGCCTACAACGCCGTCGAGGCCCTGTCGGTGACGGACGCGCTTACGGGATTAGCAAATCGCCGGCGTTTCGACCAGTACATGGCTGCGGAGTGGCGGCGAAGTATGCGCGACCGCCAACCCCTCTCCCTGCTGATGCTCGATGTGGACAAGTTCAAGGTGTACAACGACACCTATGGACACCAGCGCGGCGACAATTGCCTCAAGCAGATTGCCGAGGCGTGCATGGACGTGGTCGCGCGCCCCGGTGACCTGGTGGCGCGCTTCGGAGGTGAGGAGTTTGTCGTGATCCTGCCGAATACCGAAAGCGACGGCGCCATGCAGGTCGCCAACGAGATTTGCGAGGCTCTGCGCGGCCGCCGGTTGCCCCACACCGGCAATCTTCCTGGAATCGTTACCATCTCCATCGGCTGCGCCACGCTGATTCCACGCTTCGGAAAGCACGCCCCCGACCTGATCGAGATCGCGGATAAGGCGCTCTACAAAGCCAAGTTCAACGGACGAAACCAGGTTTGCAACGGCAACACAATCGAAACGAGCGATGAGGAAGCGCTGGATGAAGCGCTCTCCGAGGTTGTCGCGGACAAGACGGCTTGAGCGCGGTATCCCGAACCGACCGATGCAAGGCCGAAACTCAAGGTCAATAAAAATCCTCCGGCAGTGCCGGGGACTTTAGGGTTGTTGGCCCCTCAAAGGGGCCATGCCGACAACAGCCCGTCGCCCGCGCCGTAGGCGCAATGGTGATTAGCCCCGCGCTTCAGCGTGGGGTAGGCGCAACAAACAATACATCCGGAGTCCCATAGGGACGGCGCATTCTCATCGCCACATCCTAATTGGCGATCACCGAATGCCGCCCCAGGCAGAGACGGGGGTTTTCCCGGTTGCAACAGCTATGGGCGTCTCGCCCAGTCGCAAATGATAACTCGCGGCCAGAATGAGACGCCCATGATCTTGCGCAATTCGGAATGAAACCTAGTTATGCACCATGCTCTGGAACAGCGGCGATTGCAGCAAGCTCGTGAACTCCGCATCGGTCGTGGCAAAGTGAATCGACAAGCGTCCAGAATCCGAGGAGATGCTGGTCGCGCTCAACGCCTGCTTCTCGGCATCCGAGCCGCTCAACTTGCGTGCCGCCAGCGCAACCGTCAGCAGCGCATTCACAGTGGCCGCCGTGATGGTGTCTCCGGTCGAGATGGTCAGGTCGAATTTGACGCCGTGCTGGAAGTTCATCGAGTACCAGCTGGACTCCAGGCGCTTACTCACGGCCTCATAGTCGGTCAGCGAACCTGCGCCGGCCTGGCTCAGCACCTGCTTCATCATCGTCTGCGTGCCCTTCTGGTCAAGAATGCTCCACAGCGGTTGATCGTCCACCGCCTTCATCGCGTCCATCATCGGGACGTTGCTGAGAAGGTTGGTGGTCACGCCGTCGCGCGCATCCAGAGCCTTGCCCACCGAATCAGAGTCGCCAAAGACCATCGTCGAGGGATCAACGAAGCAAACCACCATGCCGGTCTTGGCCAGCGGCCATACCTTATTGGTGCGCACCAATGTCGCCTTCAGCTTCTGCTTGCGGAAGTTGGCTACAATGTCCGTCACCGAGAACTGACCCTGGGCAACGCTGACGGTGCTCAGTTGTTCGCTGTCCGCCTTGGGGCGAAAGAGAGCGAAGGCCAACTGCTCCACATCGTGGTTCTCGTTCAGACCGGACTTTTTCAGCGCATCTTCGAAGCGCTTCAGATCGGGCGGCATCACCCGGTCGCGCAAGTCCATGGCCGAGGTGGAATTCTCCATGGCATGGTAATCGATGGCCACCAACTGCTGCACGTCATGTGGAATGGATGTGCGGGCATCGGTGGACAACTGTGCCGCCGGCGCCAAAGCAGCCGCGGCAAACAAAATAGCCGGTATTGATAATTTCAAAAAAGCCTTCAACAAATTCATCCTCCACAGTTGCGGCGGTTCAAGAATCCATGGCCGGGAAGCCAGCTGCAAATCCGGGAGCCATTCCCTGCCTCTATGGTCAAAAACGCCGTTCCTATTCAGTTTCCATTTTACCTGTTGGACTCAGGAGTGATGCGCAATTCGCCGCTCATGCTTCTCCCGGCCAAGCCAAAGGAGCCGTAAGCCGCCGCTCCAGTATTTTGGTTTCTGCATCGAACCCACTCAATAGACGCATCCAATCGCTATCCCGCTCACAGGCGGCTTCAGGAATCAGGCCGACGACCTCGCCCTCCACAGGCGTGGCCTTGAAGCGCAAAGCCAGCGCGCAGACAGCTCGATAGACCTGAGAGATTGGCGTTACCCCGAAGTCGGTAATGTTCAAAGAGAGCTGCGTGCGGCCGTGAACCAGCAAGCCCAGGGCCTTCACACCCTTGAGCCCGCCGGAATCGGCGCGAATCTCACGCGCGATGGCGCGCACCATCGCAACGTCCGCGGATTCGAAATAGAGGTTGTAGGCCACCAGAAACTTGCGTGCGGCAACCGCGCAGGCGCCCGCCGTAGGATGCAGGTTGGGTCCGCCTATGTCCGGCCTGCGCGAGGATTCCTTGGCAACGGCTTCGCGCAATCCCTCGAACTGCCCCCGCCGCACTTCTTCCAGATTCGCCCGGTCGGGCCGGGCCGCTGCCGCCTCGTAAAAGAAGATCGGAACATTGTAGCGGCGCCAAATCTCCAGCCCTGCCTGACGCGCCAGCATTACGCACTGCTCCAGCTTGATTCCCGAGACGGGCACAAAGGGAATTACGTCCACCGCGCCAATACGTGGGTAAACCCCCCGCTGACGGGTCAGATCAATCAGCTCCGCGGCCTTGCCCGCGCCACGCACCGCCGACTCCACCACCGCCGCCGGATCGCCGGCAATCGTCACCACCGAGCGATTGTGAGCCGCGTCCATCGTCCAATCCAGCAGCCGCACCCCCTCGACTCGCATCGCGGCCACGATCGCCTCGACCCGCCGGGCATCCGTGCCCTCGCTGAAGTTCGGAACACACTCCACTACCGCTCCGCTCATGATTCCTTTCAGTCCAGCAACAAAGGCTACTTCCAGAAGGTATAGCCCAACTGCATCTGAATGCTTGCATTGACGCCCGGATTGTGGTCGCCCAGCGAGGCCGAAGAGATATGCACCGCGTTCACCCCCACGTCAATCGAGCGTTTGGCGCGGGTGAAGTAGTGAAAACCAAGGCCGCCCTGCGGCGAAAAGTTCCATACACTGGTTCCGCCATCCAAGGTGTACGGTTGTCCGCCGATCGTCTGCGACTCCATGTAATTCGGCGGAAACTTGTGGGTGGTATAGATCAGTCCGCCCGCGGCCTGGAACCAGGGTTGAAAGCGTCGCGACCGGGTAAGAAAATTCCAGCGGAAGATCACCGGAGTCAGGCTGACGCCGCGGAAGGTGCCGCCGCCATACTGCAAGTTGCAGGGTTCCACCGTCCCGCTTTCCGTGCAAGTGGTCGCTTTCGTGTATGGAGCAGGCGTGTAAGCCTGCCACAGAGGCATGATGTTGCTG
>JBEKDX010000237.1:0-4184 GCA_050014135.1 Occallatibacter sp. | reverse complement strand
ATCGCTCACATCGCTCGGATACCCGATCCGATACTGCTTCTGCATGCGCCCATGCTGCCCGATGTGCGGCACCGTTCATAACTTTTTCATTCCACGGGAATAAAGCTTATAACAGGCTCTAGAACCTATTCTCTGTTTTGCTCGCGCTCGGCGGGGAAGTTGCCCACCAGTTCTCCGGCGGCGACGTGCTGGCCGGCCAGCACGTTGGCGTGGCTGGCGATACGCCCCGCGGGACCAATCACTGTAGGCACCAGCGTGACCTCGCCGTAGTTATCGACGGAGTGGCTGTGTGAGTAGATGCGCGCGAAAGAGCCGATCACCGCGCCTTTACCGATGGTGATGCCGCCGCGGTCGTTCAGCAGCGTGTGCTGGCGGATGGTGACGCCCTCCTCGATGCTCAGGTTGTAGCCGAAGGTGAGATCGACGCCGTGAAAGATCTTGACGCCGGCGCCGATGCGGGCGAAGATGTGGCGGCCCAGCATGGCACGGAAGCGCAGCCCCAGCCAGTGGTTGGTGCCGATCGGCGAGCGGTCGAACATCTGCCAGAACCAGAGCAGTGGCTTGCGCTGGGCGAATTGCTCGGTGTCGGCGTCGGGAAAATGCTCGGCCTCGAGTGTCACATTTTCCGGGTCCAGCGAAAGCGAGACTACGTTGCCGGGCAACTCGCTGGTGAGCGTCAAGTTCAGCTTGCCGCCGTGCGGACGGCCCAGGTAGAGCTGGCAAAGCTGGTCGCGCACGATCTCGGCGCGCCGCTCCGGAGCCTGGTGGCGGGCGAACTCCTCATCGAGAAACTGAATCCAGCGCCGATAGACCTCTTCGGCCTCGGGGGCGGGACGGGGGGCATTGATCGCAGTGAGTTCCATACGAATTGGACGATACAACATTGGGGCAGTATGCGGCGAGTGGGGTACTGTTTCTTCGCGGGCGGGCTACCGGCTTGATCCACTACCGCGCATTTTTCATTTGTCCCGTATTGCTCAGACGATGACGATGCAAGCCGCTAAGGTCAAGGGAGTGAGGGGTGCTAACGGAAGGCCCCACAACAGCGAGGAGATTTTATGTCTGGATTCAAGTTTGTTGCGTTAGCAGCTTTTGCTGGATGCCTTTTGATGGCAGCCGCTCCGAAGGCCTCGGCGCAGATTGCCGTGGAAGTTGGAGTCGCGCCTGAGTGTCCTTACGGCTACTATGACGCCGCTCCCTATGATTGCGCTCCCTACGGCTACTACGGCCCGGAGTGGTTTTCAGGCGGCATCTTCATCGGCACAGGCCCGTGGTTCCATGGTCACGAAGGCTTCCGCGGCCACGTAAATAACCGCTTTCACCCCGAACACGGCTATAACGGCCCACGGCCAGCTCGCGGCGAGAAAGCCGAGCCATCAAGACGTCTCGACAAGGTCTCCCACTTCAAGGGCAATGAAGTTCGCGATGGTCACGGCCACATATCCGGCGGCAGACGCTAATAAACAGGCAAATGTGAGCAGAATTGAACAGTACGGGAGTGGAAGCTCCCGTATTCTATTAACAAAGAGACATCTTCCACATACCCCGCGCAGCTAGCATTCCCCGCAGTTGACTAAATCCACGGCTCAGTTACTGACACTCCAGCGGTTTCCCCTCCCTCCCAGAATGTCTCTCGAGCGGGTTCGCCGGAAGGCGAACCCATCTCTCTCGATCCTCAGGACGCATTTCACGTGAAGATCACCTTGAAGATTATTTATCCTTCGGTCCCAGCAAAATCTGCACGCCCACATAGGCGATCCAATTCGGCTCGCTGTTCTGGCGGGTCACGGCTTGTATGGCGCGGCCACCCATGAAGAGCAGGCGCAGGTGGCCGGCGCGGTCGAGGGTCTGCCGGCCGCCGAAGTCCAGCGTCAACTCGCGCTGCTTGGGTGCGGCGTCGATGCGGTTGGCGTCCTGCAGATCGTAGATTTCGCCGTAGAGCTCGAGCCGCTCGTTGAACTCGTGGCCGGCAATCAGCCCGCGGCCCCAGCGACTGGGAACCAGCTTGTTGCCAATCCAGCGGCCTACCTCGCCGTCAAAACCAATCGGCCCCAGCTTGGCGGTGAACTCGACAGGCAAGTAATACTGCGGTCCGTTCTCGACGATGCCGCGGCGCACCGCGCTGGTAGGGTTGTTGATGGATACTTGCGGGTAAGTGCCGAGCGAGAAGTTCATATTCTCATCTGACTTTGGCTCGCCCGCAGCGTGATGCTCGTAAGGCCGCCACTTGACGCCCAGCAAACTCTCGCCCAGCCCGGCGCGAGTAGTGTTATTGGCGTCGGTTGCAGCGGCCAGGGGCAATTCGTACTTGAGCTGAATGCGATCACCCCAGCCGTAGTTCATGTCGATATCCGGCAACTGGTAGTAAGCATTGCCCGGGTTGTGATCGGCGATCCAGCCCAGATTGATCTCCCAGTGCCGATTGCCGGGCGTGCCGGGATCATCGGTGATGAACGGCGGCCCGCCCTGCGCACAGGCTGGCAGCGAGGCGGCGAGCGGCGCGAGAAGAAGAATGAGTCGGATAAGTCTGCGCATTCGGCGAATAGAAGTTCTCCGTGAGATAAAGTTTGCCTGTGCTCAAAGAATCGTCTTTGCTCAAGGTATCATTTTGCACGGATCAGACGCACGGCGCTGATCGAAAGCCTTGGTAGAGCGGAGCTAGTCACTAGTCCCTTATCTCTGTTCTCTGTAAGATATTCTGCATGGAAGCTTCAACAATTTCCGGAGTAAAGGTCTCGCGGATTGGGCTTGGCACTTGGGCCATCGGCGGGCTGGAGTGGGGCGCGGTGCCTGACGATGCGGCCGTCGCGACCTGCTTAAGCGCCATCGAGCGCGGCATCAACCTGATTGATACCGCACCCATCTACGGCCATGGCCGCTCGGAGGAGATCGTGGGCCGTGCAATGCGCGTCCACGGCCGCCGCGAGGATTTTTACATCGCTACCAAGGCCGGGCTGGAATGGAACGCCGCCGGGGTTTTCTCGAACTCGACGGAGACGCGGATTCGCAGAGAGCTGGAAGACAGCCTGCGCCTCCTGGGGACCGAGACCATTGACCTCTATCAGATTCACTGGCCGGACACGCGAACGCCTATCCATGAGACCGCTGCTCTGCTGGCCGAATTTCAGCGCGAGGGCAAGGTGAAGGCGCTGGGGGTGAGCAACTTTTCTGTCGCGCAGATGGAGGAGTTTCGCAGCGTCGCGCCTTTGGCCTCGAACCAGCCGCCTTACAACCTTTTCGAGCGCGGAATAGATGAAACGGTCTTGCCTTGGTGCAAGGCGAACAATATCGCCGTGCTGACTTACAGCTCGCTCTGCCGCAGCCTGCTTGGCGGGCGCGTCCAGCGCGGCATGAGTTTCGACGCAAAGGATATTCGCAGCGTAGACCCCAAGTTCCAGGAGCCGCGCTTCTCGCAATACATGACAGCCGTCGAGGGGTTGGCAGCCTTTGCCCAGGAGCACTACGGAAAATCGGTCTTGGAGCTGGCCGCGCGCTGGGTGCTCGACCGACCCGGCGTTAGCGTGGCTATATGGGGCGCGAAACGCCCTGATCAGCTCGATGCCGTCAGTGGTGTGATGGGCTGGAAGCTGGACGCCGCTGCAATGGCCGAGATCGACCGCATTGTGCAAGAGGCTGTCACCGATCCGGTCGGGCCGGAGTATCTGACGCCCAAGGTGCGGGAGAGCTGATTAAACTGTTGGATGTACCGTCCGAGACCTCGCCGAAATCAATCCTTGATGAGCACCGAGAGGAGCTTGTCCTCTTGGGGCGGACACGACTCGTAATCGAAATTACACGTGTCCTTCTTATGATCTGCAACTCCCGTGACTAGGATTATCAGAATTCCAACATTCCATAAATAATGGCCAATCAATGGGACCATATGCTCATGTGCTATGAGTATCCAAGCATGGGCCGAGCAAACCAAGATGATCCATACCAGAATTCGTTGCATTAAGATGAACCTCTTCGCATAGCTGAAAATTAGTACGAATACGATCAGAGGGTTGATCAATCCTATACTTATCATTATGAAATCTCTAGAGCCTGTTATGAACTTTGCGACCGCAGCGTGCACCTTCGATCCCTTGCGGCGTTTGGCTCCGTCGTAGCCCGCTCGTCCGCCCGATTCCGGCGTGGATTGCAGGGTGCGGCTATCCAGAATCATCGCCGTAGGCTGGCTC
>JBEKDX010000236.1:0-4275 GCA_050014135.1 Occallatibacter sp. | reverse complement strand
GCGCGATCAACGCACATCAGCAGCAAGCTATCCTTCGGATCTACTCAACGGAACGCCTTGACGCCAGCATGGTGAAATCTCTAAGCATTCCTGGAGCGCTGGAGTTTATGGGTGGGCTCAATGCAGCAGGAGTCAGCCAGGTCATTGCGAACTCCGACATCCTTGTGCATGTCGAGTCCATGGATAAAATGAACCGTAAACTCACCCGGCTATCCGTCTCCACCAAGATTCCCGAGTATCTGGCCAGTGGAAGGTGCATCCTCGCCGCCGGCCCGGCCGAAGTCGCATCGATTCGGTATATCCAGGAGCATGACGCAGGGATGGTTGTTACCGACATGGAAGCGCTTCGCGGCTGTTTGGAAGTGCTCGTTTCCAATCCGGAGCTCCGCAGGCGTTATGCCTTGAATGCCTTGCGGCTTGCGCGGCAGAGACACGACCCTGAGATTGTCACCAAACTATTGAAGAACACTCTCCGCAGTGTACTCGGCAGCAAGACGAATGCCTCCACCGTTTTGGCGACCAGGGAGCGTTAGCAGATGATAGACCCTGGGATCGTACGAATTCCTTCCGGTTGTAGCAGCGTCGCGGCAAAACGGCGAGAATCATGCCAGTCTCTATTTTATGCTCTCAACTGCATCCTCCCCGCAGCGGCAATTGTGCTGATGGTCCTGCCGATTGCTAGGGAAAACCTTGACGTTTGGTTCACCGTGGGGGTGCTTGGTTTGTGGGGGTACTTTGCTGTGATTCAGCGGCCGGAGTGGATAGGCGAGTGGCCTCGCACTTTCTACCTCATTCCGATTTGGCTGGCGTATGCCTCCTTTGAGGCGGTGAGAGTTGGAATGGATCTTCGATTCATCGGAGGCTATCTTCTCTTCCTAGCGCCCGCGCTGATCTATGACTACTATTGCAAGGACCGCAAAGCTCTGATGTTTCTTAGCCTGGTGGGAATTCTCGGCTATGTGGCTGGAGCCGTCATGTCCATCAGAATTCTGTGGATCAATCCTCTGGCTGCCAGGCTGGTCAGCACAAACCTTACTATTCTGACCGAGTATTGGCGGCTTGGGCACAGCGGGGTTGGCGATTTCCGGTTCACCTACGGCGTAGCCCTGTTGTTGCCGCTGCTGGTCGCGATAGCCGCCGGCTCCGGCAGAAGCAGGCGCCTGCGAGTGTTGTCTTTGGCGTGCGTCTGCCTGTTCGCGTACTTCCTGTATCTGGCTACCTTTGCCATGTCGATTTATATGATGATCGCCGGATCCTTGGTTGCGGTATTTCTGCATATCAAACGCCTGCCCCAGAAATTCATCGCATCGCTTTTGGCGCTCGTAGTTTCCATTCTGTTTCTGATCTTCGGCGCGGACCTGATGATGTTTGTAGCCGGAAATGTCAGGAGCGATGTGCTGTCGATGAAGGCGAGGGCGCTCGCATCCGTGCTCCCCGGAGGACCGGCAGGCGCCTCCATCGCCTCCGACCGATCAAGCTTGTATCGCATCTCGATCAATACATTCCTCGAAAATCCGATTGCAGGGACAGGCGCATACCACGCTGAAAAGGGCTTTGATATTGGCCTGGAGCACGGTATCGCCGGTCACTCCGAGATATTTGACACCCTTGCGCGCTATGGCTTGGTGGGCGCGGGCATCTTCTTCTCCATCATGTTTCCGCTGGCATTTCGCGCAGCTTCGGAGTGGAGGGGCGCCGCATACGGCAAATCTGCCTCGTTCATGGGTCTCATGTTTCTTCTGATGTGCTTTGCCAACCCGGTGTCGGGACAAACAGAGATAGGTGTGACGGTATTTCTGCTTTGGCCGGCTCTGCCAAAGGCCTTTGCGGCAAGAGGGCCGGCTTTCCTGAGTGCTCGGGCGTGCATGGCAGTGAGCGGCGCTTCGATGCGCCGATTGGCGCAGACGCAGTTTCAAGCGCCAAGCCCCGATTGTGGTAAGCCGTCAGAACTCAATTTCTTGATACGGTAGCGGGCTGAAGCCCGTGGCCAACTCGATGCAGGACCGCGTGAGTAGCGGCCAAGGAAGAATCCGTGCGAGCGACCATACTCTGCCGCAAATTGAGAAAGTCGATACTGTTGAACGGTTTCATCGCTACGCTCAAAACGGTGATCCTACTGCCGTTCGTATTCTCGAAACAAAACAAGGAATACCGGGCACGAAACGAAATCCAGCGAGAGTTCGACTGCAAGTACAACACCGACACAGGCGGAATCATTCCGCTGGCAGAGTTCTCGGTAGTGGACAATTCCAATTGGATGCAGGGAGTTCGATATGGCCCAACATCGCCCTCCCGCTTCCAGCAATGCCTCGCTTTGCTGCCCCTGCGGCACTCCGAGTACAGTGAGTTCACGTATATCGATCTCGGCAGCGGAAAAGGCGCGACACTTTTGTACGCATCCGAGCTGGGATTTGGCAAAGTCATCGGCATCGAATTCGTCGAAGAACTTCACCGAATAGCCGAGGAGAACATACGGCGTTATCCCGGTGCTCGCTCCAGGGCTGCTTCAATCTGGTGCGATGCCACCACATATGAGTTTCCGAACGCTCCCATGGTCATTTTTGCAAACCATCCATTTACGTCCGTTCTGATGATTCAAGTTCTGGCGAATCTCTTCCGGAAGTCCCACCAGACGTACCTGATTCACGAACACGCGGATTATGCATTGAGCGATCTGCCGGCTGCCAAATTCCTCCAACAAGTTGCGTCGGATCAGATGTGCAAAGTATATGCCTGCTGACCCCGTATAGAGTCTATGGCGACACATATTAGTATCCGCGATGCGGAGGCGGCTGACGCACGGTCAGCGCGAGAGGAGATCTATGCGACGCGTAGCCTTCTGTTTTGATCTCGACGGAACGGTGATCAATGGAGAGGTGCTTCCCCATCTGGCGCGATCACTCGATCTGTCCGATGAGATGCAACTACTGACAACGCTCACCATGCAGGGCGTTATTCCCTTCGAGAACTCCTTCCGGCTGCGCGTGAAACTTCTTTCCGAGATTCCCATCTCGTCGGCGCAGGAGATGGTCTCCCAGCTTACTTTGGACAGCGACATCATCCAATTCATCCACACTCACCTGAGCGATTCCTACCTGGTGACGGGCAATCTGGATGTCTGGGTGCGGCCGCTCATTGAAAAGATCGGATGCCGGTTCTATTCCTCGACAGCGAAATTCTGTGGCGACCGGCTTTTGGGAATCAATTCTGTGATGAAAAAAGAGAGCGCCATCAAAGACCTGAGAGATCGCTATGAAAAGATCGTCGCCATCGGCGATGGAATGAACGATGCCCTGATGTTGCAGGAGGCGGATGTAGCGATTGCCTTTGGTGGATTTCGAGACCCGGTGGAGAATCTTGTTCGCCTTGCGGATTATGTCGTTTACAACGGGAGTGGACTATGCCACGTGTTAGACACGCAATAGTATCCTGCGCCGGCCTGGGCAGCAGGTTGGGCCTGAACAGCGCAAAATGCCTGGTGCAAGTGGAAGGAAAGCGAATTATTGACTATATCCTCCCGCTGCTTGCCAAGATCGAGGACGTTCGTATCGTTGTCGGTTTTCAGGAGGCGGAGGTCATGGAATACGTCTCCAGGATGCGGCCCGATGCTGTGTTTGTAAGAAATCCGAGTTTTGCCTCCACGTCGAATAGTTACAGCGTGAATCTGGCCTCGCATGACCTTCACGAGCCATTCATGATCGTGGACGGAGACATGATTATCGAGCCGGCTTCATTCCGCAGCTTTCTTTTCGCGGCTGAAGACGGTGAAACGCTGGTGGGCGTCGCGCGCAGCAAGACCGACGAGGCAGTCTTTGTAACACTGGACGAGTCCGGGTATGTGCGGCAATTTCAGCGTTCTCCGCGAACGTCCTTTGAATGGTGCGGGGTTGCCTGCCTGTCGGGCATTCAAATCGAGCGAAGCGCGAAGTTTGTCTTTGATGAGATCGCGAAGTACCTTCCGCTCCGATCCCATGAACTCGAATGTGTTGAGATTGACACCCCGGAGGATCTCAAAATGGCCCAGCGCGAGGTGCGCAAATATAACTTCTCCGCCGCTTGACCGGCAATTGGGAAGCAGATTCCCGCCGCCGAAATGAAGATTGCGGATAACAACGCTAACTTGTCGCGAATTCAAACTCCTGAAACAGGGTGGGTAACTCGATGGAAGCGAGGGTTTGATTACTCGCTTCGCCTGCGGTTCGCTAGCAACTGTCTTTGCGTGAAGGTTGTACCTAGGGCTATGCCCGGAAGGGTTTTGGAATATGATTTACCAAC
>JBEKDX010000235.1:0-4313 GCA_050014135.1 Occallatibacter sp. | reverse complement strand
TCGGATACTGCGCGTCCCAGCGATAGAGCGGATTCGGATCGCCGCTGTGCGTGCTGTTATAGGGATTCGCGCGCGTCCCGTCGGCGTTGACGGTCCCATGACCACCGAGGAATCGCACGTCGTCCATCAGCGAATCCTTGCCCGCCATCCACATCGCCGCGACGGCAAGGCTGTTGACCCCGCCCGCGTACAGGCCAATCCCAGTCACGATGTTCGTTCCATTCTGCGGTGTAAGCAGCATCGCCTTCGGCGATCCAGCTCCGTCAAAACCGGGCGTGTTGTCCGCAAGATCCAGCTGCGTCGTGCTGGGGTGTAAACCGATCAGCACCGTATCTGGGCGAAGCCGCAGCGTGTCGGTCAGCAGGTAGCGTCCGCTGGGCAGGTAGACGATGCGCTGCGTATCGATTGCGTGCTGCAGCGCGGCCGTATCGTCCGTTTTGCCGTCGCCCTTGGCGCCAAGGTCAATCGCGTTGGCCCAGCCGGTCTGCGCAGGCAGCGCATGGATCGCGGGCGCGTCCCCAGACGGGAAGGCCGCAATCGTCACGGCATGGATGCGTGTCGTGATCACGCCTTTGGCGTGAGGAGAATCGAAGATCAGCCCGTGCGTAAAAGTGACGACCCGGTATACCGGACCTTGGCCGGAAAACGTCTTCCCGCTCTCGCGCAGTTGGGCGAAGTCCTTCACGTGGTCGCAGAAAGCTCCCTCGACGTTGATCTCCGTCAATCTCGAATCTTCTTTGCTGATCAGGATCGCGGGGCCGGAGATATTCTCGAATCGTCCATTCTCGATCCACAGTTCCTCAATGTATTTCGGCTCAATCTCCACCGCCGTGGGCACATTCTTGAAGCTGTCATGCACCAGCGCCAGCCCCGCCTCGTGTTCCTTGATCGCCGACTCCCGCTGCCCTTCAAAAGATGAATCAAGCAGCGTGAACTGCCATCCCGGCGATGGCCGGCCAGTGATGATGGCGTGCTCGCCGCCGAAAAAATGCAGATCTTCCGCCTCGTTGCCGATGTCCTGCAACGCGGCCAACCCCGAACCGATGTGAAAGTTCATGTGGGTCAGGAAGCAGTGCTGCGCAACATGGAAGCGTATGCCGACCGCCCCCGCATTGCCTTCGCCAATCTCAAAGTCCACATTGCTGATCGCGGAATAGAAAGTGCCGGGATTCGCATCTATGATTCCGAGCGTCGCTGGCACCGTTCCCGGAAATGCCACCGGAACATAGGGTGGCGCGTTCGCAGGCCGCTGCATCCCGCCCCGCCGCCGTTCTCCCATCCTGCCGCCGGTAAACATCACCATGTACGACGGACCTGTCTGATAGCCCGGAGTGTCAGCCGCCAGCACAAACACTGGCCGCTGCGCACCATAGCCTATCAATCGCACCCCCGGCCAAACATATAGGGTATGGGTCAGCCGGTAATGGCCCTCGGGAATAAATAAAATCCCCTGGTGCGTGGTGTCGGCAATCGTATCGATCGCCCTTTGCAAGCCGGCCGTATCGTCGGCAACACCATCGCCCTTGGCGCCGAAGCTGGCTTCCGAAAGATAAACGGCGGCCTTGTCCTCCAGCCGCTCCGGATAGAACGATTGCGCGGGTATGTCAGTCGTCAGAGCGGCAACAGACAAGCCCGTTAACAGCAGCAAGTAAGAACGAAACATGAGATCGCTCCAGGGATACTATCTTTTCGCGAATGGTAACAGGGCCACCGCTTCTGCGCTGGCCCTGTTACCGTTTGGTTTAGTTGGCGTAGATCCGCACGTAGTCCACTTGCATCGTCGACGGGAAGACAGTGGTCCCGTCAACGTCACCGGGCCAACTTCCGCCCACCGCCAGATTCAGAATGATAAACTCCGGGCCGGAATCAAAGGGCCAGGTGCCGGTCTGAGTGCTCGGAGTGTATGTGCCGTAAATGTTCGTCGGAGTGTCCATATAGAACTGAATCTGGCCCTGCTTCCAAATCATTCCGTAGACGTGCCAGGTCGCCGCAGAAAAACTCGTTGCGGCGCTCGATGGATACTGATTATCGTTGTTCATGCTGGTTCCATGGATCGAACCCTGCGTCCAATCGTAGCCTTCGTTTCCTGGATTACTTCCATCGATGTGCTCCATCACGTCGATTTCCCCGCAGGCCGGCCAACTGACGGTGGTGATGTCGTTGCCCAGCATCCAGAAAGCCGGCCACATGGCTTGCGATTCGGGCACTTGTATTCGCGCCTCCAGGCGTCCATATTGGAAGCTGAACAAACCTTCGGTCTTGAGCCGCGCTGAGGTATACACGCCGGACGAGGGATTCTGCGCCACGATGTTCAGAATGCCGTTCGTGTCCGCATAGGCATTGGGACTGGAAGGATTGCACGGCGAGACGGAAGAACCTGCGGCGCAGTATGTCTCCTGCTCGTTGTTGCCGCAGCAGTCGGTCCCCGTGTCGTAGGTCCAGATCAGCGAATTGGGCAGAGCATTGGAGCCCGTTGTGTTGCTGAACTCCTCGCTCCACGCCACAGTCCCAGAAGGGACAGCCGTCGTTGTGAATGCCTGTGTCGCTGGGGAGCTTGCCGAGCTGCCCACCACTGCAATCGCGTTGACCGTAAGATTCGTGTCCACCAGGAACGGAGCCAGATACTGCTGCGAGGAAGCCGTAGGCGTACTGCCATCGAGGGTATAGTAAATCGTTCCGGCCGGGGCGCTCAGCGTAACAACCTGCGCCCCGTTCTGCGCCCCGTTCCCCGTGTCGGACGCAGTGATGGTCGGCGGGGTAGTCGGAATGTTGATGGTATAGGCCGCCATGGCAACATTGCTGTTGTTGAAGCCGGAGGCCTCGGCAATGGCTTTGATGGTCTCTGTGGAATTTACTGCGATTGGAGTCGTTCCGAATTTGGTCGAAAAATAGGTCGGCGTCGTGCCATCCGTGGTGTAGTAGATCGAGGCTCCAGCGGTTCCATCCGTTAGCGTAACCGGCTGCGCCGAAGTATAAGTTCCCTGAACCACCGAGAAGCCCGGCGTAGCCGCTTGCGCCTGGTTGAAGGTATAGGCCGCCGTGGCAGCCGCGCTATCGGTGTCACCTGGGACCACGGCGAAGGCCTCGAGGGTCTCCGTGGCATCCACTGTTATTGCAGCACTATAAAGATGCGAATTGCGAGTAGGCATCGTGCCGTCGATGGTGTAGTAAATCACTGCTCCACTAGTCGTATCCAAGAGCGTCACCGACTGCGCCATAGTATACGTCCCCGTAAGCACTGAGAAGGTCGGCGTAGCTACCGTGGTAGTTCCACCGCCGCCGCTGCTGGAGCCGCCGCCGCAGCCCGCAGCCGCGAATACACACAATGCGAGCAGTCCAGGAAGCACTATTCTGCTGAGCTTCGACGCCGTTTGAATCACGCGAACATCCGGCAAACCGCCCATATTAAACTTCTTCCGCCCCATCATCATTTCTCTACCTCTTCCGGTACCGCTAAAATCTCGATCCTGGCGGGCTCCAACCAGTCCGTACGAATGATAGCATGGAAGGAATCCAGCCGTTTCCTAAGAAAATCGATTTCCTCGCCCTGCCGCAACGTTTCCCGCCCCAGAACTAAACCGGCTCCGGGCGCGATCCAGCCACTTAGATGGCCTTCTGTTTTCCCTAAGGATGAGACTTGAAGTGCGGAGCTGGGCTTGCCGCCTGAGATGCCGTGATTCCCTTCCCTTCGGTGATGCTGTAAAAACGATCCGGCGCTACTTGGGTGAGTGTCTCATTGCGTCCCGATGGCCAGAAGATATCCACCTTGTCTATGTGATCGTGCTGGCCCAAGCCGAAGTGCAGGCGCAGATCATGCTGCGAAAGATAGCTGCCGCCGCTGCGCACTTCATCCGTCTGCACCAAGTCGCCTGCGGTTACGCGCACTCGCGCATTCAACGCCAGCCGGTTGCTTTTGGTCCCTTGCAGGGAAAAGCTGACCCAGTGATTCTGCGGCCCGCCCTCCGGTCGCAGAATCATCGGCTGACCCACGAGATTCTCGACCACCACATCGACTTTGCCCTCGTTGAACAGATCGCCCATTGCAACTCCGCGGCTCACCTGCGGCACCTGCAACGCCACCCCAACCTGCCGGCTGACATTCTTGAAACTGCCGTCGCGCTGATTCAAAAACAATAACTTGGGCTCAAGATATTTGGTCGCCGCATGAACGCTGTCCACCTGCGGATACACATGCCCGTTTACCTGGAAGAAATCCAACCAGCCATCATTGCTGAAATCGACAAAGGCATCTCCCCAACCCACATAACCCTGCGTACCTCTGGCAATTCCTGAAGCTATCGAGACATCCGTAA
>JBEKDX010000234.1:0-4394 GCA_050014135.1 Occallatibacter sp. | reverse complement strand
TGGAAATGTAAACCGCAATTCCGCGGCAGAAAACGAAAAAGTGTCAGGGATGTCCCCGGTCTGAAATGTCAGGGATGTGCCCGGCTGCACACAGTGGTCAGTGAACAGTGGTCAGTGGTCAGTAAAAGCCCGGGGCTGATGTCGTGGTTCATGCTTTGATTGTGCGCCGCGGGAGGGTAATTATCTGCAAACCACCTGCGGTGGGGCCAGCGGCTCGCTTTCCGCTCGCATCGATTAGTGGTTTCCGACATCGCCCCACCTGCGGTGGGCAGACGCATTCGGCTTGTCCGCGCCTGAGAGAAGGCTCGGGGGATACTCCTCAGTGGTCAATAGAAGGCCGAGGCTCTGGTCATTGCTTATGTGTTCGCCGGGTTGTTCTTCAAGAATCAGCCACGTTCTATGGCTTTCTGATGCCAAGATATGAAGCGAAAATGCTCGAACCATTACAATCGAATCCGTGAGCCATTCGTTTGAAATCGGTCCGGTCCAAGTGGGCGAGGGCCAGCTTTTCCTGATCGCCGGACCCTGCGTCATCGAGTCCGAGGCGCACGCGCGGCGCATGGCCGAGGCGATTCAGCGCATTGCCAGCGACCTCGGCATTCCGTACATCTTCAAAGCCAGCTACGACAAGGCCAACCGCACCAGCGTGAAGAGTTATCGCGGTCCCGGCCTGATCGAGGGCACGCGCATCCTGGCCCGCCTGGCCAAAGATACCGGCCTACCGGTGCTGACTGACGTGCATGAGCCGGCCCACTGCGCCGTCGCCGCCGAGGCCGTCGACGTGCTGCAGATTCCGGCGTTTTTATGCCGTCAAACCGACCTACTAGTGGCCGCAGGCCTGACCGGACGCGCCGTCAACATCAAGAAGGGCCAGTTCGTTTCGCCGTGGGATATGACGCATCCGGTCGAGAAGGTCCGCTCGACGGGTAATGAGCGCATCTTCCTCACCGAGCGTGGAACCAGCTTCGGCTACAACACGCTGGTGGTCGATTACCGCTCCTTGTCTGTCATGCGGCAGCTTGCGCCGGTGGTCTTCGACGGAACGCATTCGGTTCAGCAGCCCTCGGCTGCGAATGGAGTCAGCGGCGGCCAGCCGGAGTTTATTCCTCTGTTGGCGCGGGCCGCGGTGGCGGCGGGGATCGACGGATTATTTCTCGAGGTGCACGACGACCCGGCCAACGCCAAATCGGATGGCGCGAATGCCCTCGAGCTCAAGCTGCTGAAGCCGCTGCTGGAAAAGCTGCTGGCGATTCATCGGGCGGCGGGCTAGGTCTCCGCGCTCAGTCCAGGCGCGGAGTGCCCCGCCGCAGCACCAGGCCAACAACCCCGCAGACGATGATGATGATTAGCACAACGACGAAGTAGTAAGCGATGGGATGCGCTCCGCCGGGGGAATAGCCGATGTCCTGGCCCACCCAGAGCAGCAGGATGGCGGCGATCACGGTAAATTGCCCGGCGATCACCAGCAAGGTATGGCCCAGGTCGCGCCGTTTGTCCAGCGCCTCAACCTGGTCAGGAGTCAAGTTGCGTTCTTCCGGGGGAAGCAGCATATTTGCCATCTTTGTCTCTCCAGTTTGTCTGTTACTCGATTCAATCATAGGCCGTCGAGGGTGTGGAACATAAGCGCCGTCCCAATGGGACTCCGGCTACATTATTGGATTCGCCAACCCCACGCTGAAGCGCGGGGCTAATAACCACTGCGCCTACGGCGCGGGCGACGGGTTGCTGCCAGTTCGGAGCACTTGGGTACCGGCCCCTTTGATGGGTAACTAACCATCAAGCCTTCAGCATTGCGAAGGATACCTATTGCGGCGGATAGCCGACCGACTGCGCAAAGAGCGGACGCTTCTCGGCGGGTAGTTTCAGAGCGGCGGCAATTTCCGTCGCATCCTGCTGCCCGTGCAGGGCGTAGAACCAGGCGTTCAGCCCCTCGGAGGCCGCAAAGAGATAGACGTTCTGGCCGATGAAGCCGGTGTCCACCTGCGCGTAATCCAGTTTGGCGTCGGCGACGTAGACCAGTGTGACGGCCGCCAATCCTGCGGGAGGCGCGCCCATCTTGGCGCGCAGATCGCCGCCAACCAAGGGGCGCAGCCGGTTCGCTTCAGCGTCGTAGACGTACGCGCCCTGGGCGAGAACCACGTCGATCTCGACCTCCTGTTTGTTCATCGCCGAGGGCGCGGTGCGGCCCAATCCCGGCTTGGCGTTGCGCGGCCGATTGACGCCAAAGGCCGCCCACAGAAGGTTGGATAGCGTTTGCATCGGCAGCGGCTTGTCTTGAAACGCACGCGTGGTCCGGCGCTGGGCCAGAGCCCGCATCAAAGGCATACCGGCGGTGATCTCGGGCTTGGGCAATTGAATTGGCTGCAACTCCGCGGCCTGCACTGCCGTGGCGCCTTGATGAGGCCAGGCCACAAGCTGCGCGCCCCACGCCAGCGCCAATAGCGCCAGCAACGCGGCCGCTCGTCGGCGAACGAAAAACTCAACAATACGCATGATTACTCCTCGATGAATATTATCCGCGCCTGCCCCGCCTGCGACAACCAACTACTGCGAAACTTCAAAAGATACAGTAAAATTAGGTATGGCGAACGACTATCGAAAACATTATCTCTTTGCAAGCGATTTTGACAAAACGCTGACCTTCAACGACACCGGCTATGTGCTCAGCGAGCTGCTCGGCATCCCGGTGGCGGAGTTCGAGCGCAAGGCCAAGGGCATGACGAAGCTGAATCTCGTCCAGCAGGGCGCGGAGCTTTCTTACCTGCTCTTGCACGATCCGGTCTTTCACTCGCAGGTTCGCCGCGAGCATCTGTTCGAGGCCGGCAAGCACATCCGCCTCAAGCAAAATATCAAGCAGGTCTACGAGATTCTCGACCGCAAGATCGACGGCTTCCATTTTGATTTTTATGTGCTCTCTGCCGCGCCGGTCGAGGTGATTCAATCGGCTCTTGAGGGGATTGTGCCCCAGGACCACATCTTCGGCACCGAGTTCAAGTACAAGCCTTCGGGCGAGATCGAGAGCCTGGTCCGAGCCACGGCCGGGTACGGAAAGGTTGCGCGCCTGGAGCAACTTGTCGAAGAGCTCGACGTTCCCGCCGACCATGTCGTCTACGTCGGGGACGGCAGCTCTGATATTCACGTGATGCTGCAAGTGAACCGGCGCGACGGGTTCACGATTGCGGTCTCTGAATCCAAGCTGGTCGCACAGATCGCCAAGCGGACCATGCTCAGCGACAACGCTCTTGCCGCTCTGGTGCCGATTTTGGAGGACATCGCGGGCTGGCAGCGCCCTCAGATCCGCCAGCTCTTCGAGTCGTACGGCTTCCTGATTCAGGAGTGGGACCGCGTTCAGACCGACTGGCTTACCCTTCGTCCGAGCGTGGTCGAGGCAGAGAAGGGAAGCGCGACCGAAGCAGTACAACGCTCGGGAAGTGTACGGCAGCCTTGAGTGCTCACTCGCTCAAAAAGGCCACCGATTGCAGCGAACTGATTTCGAAGGCCTTGCGGCAGCGAATGTTGGCGCAGGCCAATTTTTCGTCGCGTCTTACCATGTAAGATTGCGCTTTGGCGAACTTCGCCCGATCCCGCTCGTCGGCCCCGCGCGGCAGTTGCGCCCGCTTTCGCCGAACCACCCAGGTCACCTGGTATTCGCCCGCCTGACCGCACTTCGGACAGGTCAGGGTATGCGTTCGCTGCTCTGTTGTCTCGTTGAAATATTCTCGTTCTTCCATAGGCCCCCGGCTCTCTTGTTTTGGCGGAGCCCCGCATTTCTGTAAGACAAATCAATTTTGCTGTAAGACAAAACCCATCACTTCCAGCAAAAAATCTGAGCGAGGCTGGCCAAACGCAACCATTTTATTCCATACTCATCTTTGCCATGACGAAACGCAAGCCAGGAATTTTCTCCGCGGCGAAGGCTGTCAAAGCCAACGCCCGCGAGCGTGTTGGCCAGCCGAAAGCCGCGCGAGTGATCGACACGGAACCGCGCACTGGCCGCGCCGCCAAACACAAGCCCAAACTCGACGAGATCATTCGCGAGTCGGAGTCCTGATAATTGGCCGAGGGGATTTTTGTTGCAAGGACGTTGTTTCACAGATGTCTAACGTCCGTCTGACGCCTGTCTTACAGTTGTCTTACAAGCGTAAGACAACTGTAAGACAAGGCTGGAGGAGCCCTCGCCCGCCCACAAGTCTTCCATGCTTGATTGGTCAGAACGGAGTCCCCGCCGTAAGGTTTAGTGGTTTTCAGGCCACTGAACCGTTGCCTTGCTAAGGATGGGGCAACTGCGATTCAGGGGGTTTAGGAGCTGGGCCACCGGGCATTTTGTTCACCGCTACACAGTTTCACAGTCAATAGGGGGGTGGGGGGGGTGCCTTTGTGGAGGGAAGACAGTT
>JBEKDX010000233.1:0-4458 GCA_050014135.1 Occallatibacter sp. | reverse complement strand
CCCCCCCCAAAAATATATATTTTGACGTAAAGATTTTGCAGGTAATTAATTGGTAACGAGACCATGGAGGGTTTCCCTTCATGCAATTGCCCAGTAAATGACAATTCTTGAACGCACCAGCACCGCGAAGCTGATACCCTAGATATATGAAATTTGGGGTTCTAGTCTTTCCCGGCTCCAACTGCGACCGCGACGCATTCCACGCGATTGCCGAAGTCGCTCACCAGCCTGTCACTTTTCTCTGGCATGACTCCGAGGATCTCCAGGGCGTTGACGCCGTGGTGGTTCCCGGCGGCTTTGCCTATGGCGATTACCTGCGTACCGGCGCGATTGCCCGCTTTTCTCCCGTGATGCAGGCGGTGAAGAAGTTTGCCGACGGCGGAGGTCTGGTGCTGGGCATCTGCAACGGCTTCCAGATTCTGGCCGAAGCCGGATTGCTGCCTGGCGCGCTGATGCGCAACGCCGGGCTGAAGTTTATCTGCAAGCAGGTTTATCTGCGCGCGGAGACCACGGATAGTCCCTTCACCAACCAGCTCGCAAAGGGCGACGTCCTGCAGATTCCCATTGCCCATATGGAGGGCAACTACTTCTGCACGCAGGATGAGCTGAAGCGGCTGGAAGCCGAGAACCGGATCGCCTTCCGCTACGCGACGCCGGCGGGCGAGATCACTCCGGAGGCGAATCCCAACGGCTCGTTGAGCAACATCGCCGGCATTCTCAACGCCAAGAGGAACGTGCTGGGACTCATGCCTCATCCCGAGCGGTCGAGCGAGCTGCTGCTGGGATCAGCCGATGGGTGGAAGATCTTCGCCTCGATGGTCGAGGCGCTCGCAACGCAATAAGTAGTACCAGAAACTTGGCACGGCATGATCGACATCCATCATCACCTGCTCTACGGAGTGGACGACGGCTCGCCCGATCTGGACACCTCACTGGATATGGCGCGGGAGGCCGCGGATGAAGGCGTTACCCGCATCGTTTGCACTCCTCACTCCAGCGAACGCTATCCCTACAATGCCCCGCTGATCGAAGAGCGTTTTGCCCAGTTGCGTGAACGGCTCGCCGGTCTGATCGAGTTGAGCCTGGCCTGCGACTTCCACGTGACCGCGGAGAATGTCTTCGATGCGGTGGCAAACCCTCTGCGCTACTCAATCGACGGCAAGGGCTACCTATTGATCGAGTTCTCCAACACAGCAATCCCTCCGCAGATCGACGACGCGCTCTTCATGCTCCAGTCGGCGGGCTATACGCTGATCATCACTCATCCGGAGCGCTATCCGGTGGTGCTGGGTGAGCCAGAGAGGCTGGCCGAGTGGATGCGCCATGGCTGCCTGCTCCAGGTGACCGCCGGCTCGTTGTATGGGCGCTTCGGCAAGGCGGCCGAGGCCTTTTCCAACGAGTTGCTGGAGCGCAACTGGATTCACTTTGTGGCCAGCGACGCGCACAATACGCACTCGAGGCCGCCGCACCTGAGAAAAGCCTACAACTATCTGGCGCAGCGAGCGGGCGAAGAGACAGCGCGCCGGCTGTGCGTGACCAATCCGCTGGCCGCTGTCGAAGGCGCCGCGTGGCCCGCGCAGCCAGAGCCAGTGGGGCTTCGGGAGCGCGTTCCAATGAAGTTTCGCGCCAGAAAGTTTGCCGCTCCGCCCCGCAGAAACACCTATTCAGAGTCCAGCGACAATGCTCCCAAGACGGGTTTTTTCAAGCGATTGTTCGGGAGATAGAGCAGCCGCTTCACAGTCCCAGCCCGCCATCCACGGCCAGCACCTGGCCGGTGACAAAGTGAGGCCCGGCGGCGAAGAAGAGAACTGCCTGAGCCACGTCTTTCACGCTGCCGTTGCGCTGCATGGGTGTTTTGGCGGCAAAATGCGCGGCTGTGGACGCACTGCTTTCATCCAGTTCTATCCATCCGGGAGCAACGCAGTTGACGCTGATCTCCGGCGCAAAAGCCTTGGCCATGGTTTGGGTGAGCGAATGCAGCGCGGCCTTCGAGGCGCAATAGTGGGCATGGCTGGCCCAGGCCTTCATACCTCCTAATGAGCCGATATTGACGATCCTGCCCTCGGCAAGGCGCAGATGTGGCAACGCCTCGCGCGAGACCAGAAACGGTCCGCGGGCATTGGTCTCGAAGACCGCGTCCCACTGGTCAAGGGTCATGCTGTCGAGCGGGGCAGGTTCGAATACAGCGGCGTTGTTGACCAGCAGATCAAGCCTGCCAAAATGGTCCACGACCGCAGTGACAGCCGAACGCACCGAGGCCTCGGAGCGTACATCGCACCCAACGGCCAGAGTGCGGCGGCCCAGGCTCTCGATTTCGCGGGCAGTTTCGGCGGCCTCGGTCTGGGAGCTACCGAAGGTAATGGCTACGTCCGCGCCAGCCTGCGCCAGAGCAATCGCAACGCCGCGCCCAACACGTCGCGCGCCGCCGGTAACCAGTGCCGATTTGCCGAGGAGGGGTTGGTTGCTCATGGATTTGCTTTGAAAAGGCATGGCAGCAGGCACCCAGATTCGTACTCCAACAAGCGGGCCGAGACCAAATGATTCCGCAGCTACCTACTTGGGCTGCGGCTGACTGGGCTGCGCGCTCTGTGGATTGGCCGGCTTGTCCGCATCCGGGCTCTTGCCACCCTCACTCTTCTCAGGGTGATGCTTGTAGATCGAGTACTGCTCGCCGGGGCGTTTCATGCGGATTTCGATCGCCATCTCGGCTTTATCGATTAGGTAGTCGTCGCCAAAAGTTTGATAGCCCTTGGCCAATATCTGCATCCGCGCCATGCCGCCGATGGGTAGCACGTCGATGATTGCCTTGCCGTCTTCGTTGGTCTTCAACTCCATGTTGCCCTTGTCCTTCTCGCCCCGCATGGGGTGAAAGATGACTGAGGCATTCTCGATGGGCTTGCCGTTCACGTCGCGCACCACGGTCACCTCGAGACGCGCGGTGGCTGGGGGCGCTTTATATTTGCGGCCGCGATTGGAAGTGGTTTGCTGGGCGCTAGCGGTGAGCGTCGAGAGGACAAGGCCAAGCGCGGCCACGAGAAGGCAGAGACGAAAAAGAGAACTGCGAAGCATGGGGTCCATTGTAAATGGTTAGCGTCCAGTGACGAAAGCCTGCCGCCGGACGCACCATTTGACGGCAGAGTCAGAATCAGGTAAGCCCAATGAGACACAATTCTTCTATTCTGAGATAGCAGTCATACTTTCTTAGCGTATTTCACTCATATTTCACAAAGTAACGCTTGACAAATTCGCTGGATTTCGCCTATCGTTAGCAATTGAAGGGCGAGAGTGCTAGCACACCGCTGGAAGTTCTGCTCGCCCGGGTTCTCTGTTCCGGTTTATGGAGTTGTAATCTCAGATTCAAAAGGGTTTATCACAACAATCTCGCGGCAGGGCTCACCCCTGTTCGCGCGCCAAGGAGAAGCAAGCAATGGCAGCATCAACAACGTTTACACCGCTTCATGACCGCATACTGGTCCGCCGCCTGGAAGAGGGCGAAACCATCCGTGGGGGCATCATCATCCCCGATAGCGCCAAAGAGAAGCCCCAGGAAGGCGAAGTGATCGCCGTCGGCAAGGGCAAGTCGAACGACGAAGGCAAGGTCTTCCCCCTGGACGTGAAGGCGGGCGACAAGATTTTATTTGGCAAGTACTCGGGCACCGAGATCAAAATCGACGGCGAAGAGTTTCTGATCATGCGCGAGGAAGAAGTCCTCGGAATCGTAAAGAAGTAACGCTGCGCGCTTGAGCGAGTCAGCGAGTCAGCTCGGCTGACCACTGACAACTGATCACTGACAACTGACAACTGTTCTAAGGAGAATTACAGCAATGGCAAAGCAGATTTTGCACGGTGAGGAATCCCGTCAGGCGATCCTGCGCGGCGTCAACACGCTGGCGGACGCGGTGAAGGCGACGCTCGGCCCCAAGGGCCGCAATGTGGTTATCGAGAAGAAGTTCGGTTCGCCGACCATCACCAAGGACGGCGTGACGGTGGCCAAAGAGATCGAGTTGCAGGACCCAATGGAGAACGTAGGCGCGCAGCTCGTCAAAGAAGTCGCCTCAAAAACGTCGGATGTGGCAGGCGACGGCACCACGACAGCGACCGTTCTGGCACAGTCAATCTTCCGCGAAGGCGTGAAGACAGTAGCGGCGGGCGCAAATCCGACGGCTCTCAAGCGCGGCATCGACAAGGCCGTAGCGGCGATCATCGGCACACGCGACAAGGACGGCAAGTGGACCGACGGCGGCGCATTGGGTAAGCTCTCCAAGCCCGTCAATGAGGGATCGGTTGCCCAGGTGGGCGCGATCTCGGCCAACGGCGACCAGGAGATCGGTGACATTATCGCCGAGGCTGTCAAGGTTGTCGGCAAGGATGGCGTCATCACCATTGAAGAGTCCAAGACGATGCTCACCGCCCTCGAGACCGTGGACGGAATGCAGTTTGACCGCGGCTACCTCAGCC
>JBEKDX010000232.1:0-4471 GCA_050014135.1 Occallatibacter sp. | reverse complement strand
ATAACTCCGCGGCCTAATACGCCCGGGGTAACAATTTATTTCCGTGAAAATCTTCCCGCCGGCGCCTCCCCCTGGCCGTGGCGGAGATTAAAGGATAATCCCTGCCTTGCACTCAGCCAAAATGCGGTATAATTCAGCTTGCACCCCGGCGGACCCATGGCATCTTTTCATCCCCATCACCCCCCCGAAGATTGCATCAATTGCGAGCATCGCCATCTGCGGATGTTTTGCAATCTCACGCCCGAGGCACTCGCCGATTACGACGGCATTGGGATCATGATGAGCCATGCCCGCAGCGCCAAGCTCTTTTCTGAAGGCGACCCCGCACGCAACGTCTTTGTAATCTGCTTCGGACAGGTAAAAATCTCCTCCACTTCCCGCGACGGCAAGACCATGATCCTCAAGATTGCCGGGCCCGGAGACGTGATGGGACTCAGCGCCGTCCTCGCCAATGTGCCCCACGAGGTCACCGCCGAGGCCATCGAGCCTTGCCAGGTCAAAACCGTCCGCAAACAGGAGTTTGTCGACTTCCTCTCCCGACACGGCATCGCCTCCATGCATGCCGCGCAGTCGCTCTCCGGCGAATATCTCACCGTCTTTCACGACGCCAAGCGGCTGGCGCTCTCTGGCTCCGCCGCGGGGCGTCTGGCGCGCCTCTTGCTCGACTGGGGCCGCACCGTTGTCCCTGGCAACGGAAAGCACGAAATTCGCTTTACCATGGCCCTGACCCACGAAGAGATCGCCAACATGGCCGGAACCTCCCGCGAGACCGTCACCCGCCTGCTCAATCAGTTCCGCCGCGACCAGTGGATCACCATCAAAGGCTCCAGCCTGACCATCGTCAAGCCCGACCAGCTTGAACGCCTCACCGCCTGAGATATCGCATCGCAATTCCAGCTTCATACGAGGCGTCCACAGAATTTCAGCAGCTTTCCCATTTATTTTAAGCTCGCGGAACTTCGCTCTTTTTGTTAGCGAAACCATCTCCGTACCTCAAACTGTCTTCATTGACCCATTCCAATGACCGTCGGAACTACCCCTGTGCTGCCTCCGTCTTAACGAATTCTGAGAATCGCCCGATAACACAATCAGCAACTCAAGTGCCCGGTTGCACAGATAGGAGACGGCTGATGCGCGCCCAAGTCGACGAACAATGCATCATCAAGGCCAACTCCCAGTTCTGGGAGCAGATGCTCGCCATGACCCTCGACCCCTTGCCCGCGCCGGGAAAATTTTGCGTCGCCGCAGGACACGTCCTCGGCAGCGTCAGTCTGGGAGGGGTCTGGAAGGGGAGAATCGAGGTGCGCATGGCCGAGGGGTTGGCCTATCATGCGACTGCGGCGATGATGATGCAGCCGCTCGAGACCGTCGCCGAGGCCGACGCCCTGGACGCCACCAAGGAGATCGCAAACATGATCGCCGGTACCATCAAGTCCTCGCTGCCAAGGCCTTGCACGATGACCGTGCCCGAGTCCGCCGTCGAAGCCGAGGGATACTGCAGCTTGGAGCAAACCGAGGATTCGCTGGTGGTTGCCTTCCGCCACTCCAGCGGCGACCTGATGGTGCGCATCTGGGAGCAGGAGTGTTCCTAGTGCAATAGTGCCCAGAACGCCCATCCGGCTCAAAAACCTACAGAATACCTATTTTGTTGTCACAATGACAGTTTTATTTGAATTCTTTATGGGTTCCTTATATCCGCTGTCTGAATGTTAAACTATGGAAGTTCGTCTGTATGTAAGGCAATTCTGTATATCCCCCAAGAAAAAACTGGCCATGGCACGCTTTTGAGCTTTCGCTCATAGACGGAAGCCTTGTCGTTTTTCTGGGCACATCACAGTACCGCGCAAAACTGTATCTTTTGGAGGATAGGCGCAATGAAGCTTAGCAAGACTCGTGGTTTGACAATTCTGCTGGTAACGCTGGCCCTGCTCTTTGCACCGTCGGCAGCACTCTACGGCCAGACCTTTCGCGGCGGCATCAGCGGCACGGTCACTGACAGTACCGGAGCCGCAATTTCCGGGGCGCAGGTCAAGGTCTTCAGCCCAGGAACCGGGCTCTCCCGCACCGTGTCCACCAATGACCAGGGTGGGTACTCAGCCTCGGAACTGCCGCTGGGCATCTACAGTGTCACCATCGAGAAGGAAGGCTTCCGCAGCACGACGCTGAACAACATTCCCGTCAGTGTTGGTGCCACGGCGCGTGCTGACGCCGTACTCGCTGCCGGCATGGTCCAGGAGGTGATCCAGGTCAATGCCGATGTTCCCATGGTGGATACCAACAGCAACACCACAGGTGGCATGATCGAAGCCACCGAGGCAGCCGAGTTGCCGGTCAACGGACGCGACTTTACCAAGTTGTTGGAACTGGTTCCGGGCGCCACCAGCGATCCGGTGGGATCGACCGAGTCCGCCGGATCCTATGGGCTCTTCAGCCTGAACGGCAACCGCGGCCGCTCCAATAACTATCTGCTCGACGGCACCGATATGAACGACGGCTATCGCAACTTGCCGGCGATCAACCAGGCTGGCGTCTGGGGCGCCCCATCGACAATTCTTCCCGTCGACGCGCTCGCCGAAATTCCTGTGACCGGCAGCCCCGAGGCCGAGTTTGGCCGCAGCGCCGGAGCCACGGTCAACATTGTGACCAAGAGCGGCACCAACCAGTTTCATGGCAGCGCATCCGAGTCCTTTCGTAACGACGCGCTGACGGCGCGCAACTACTTCAATACCACCGACCAGCCCAAGAACTCGTTTTCCAACAATCAGTTCAGCGGCCTGGTTGACGGACCCATTGTGAAGGACTATTCCTTCTTCACGCTCGCCTATGAAGGGCAGCGGGAAAACGGCGGGCTGCCGCAGTTGGGCACGGTGCCCACGGTGGCCGATATCGGCGCCAATACACCCGCGGGCGGAGTCAATAAGGTGATCCAGAGTCTTCTGAACGCCAGTCCCTGGGGATCCCTGCCAGCCAGCGGCGACGGCAGCGAGACCTTCACCACGCCCTTCAGCAACAACAGCGACAGCATCATTGCCAAGGTCGATCAGCATCTCAAGCTCTTCAGCCCCGGCGACCTCTTTACCGCGCGCTACTTCTACGCCCACGGCATGCAGAGCTTTCCGCTGGGCATGCTCTACACCGGCAGCAGCGCGCCGGGGTACAACACTTCGACGCCGACGCACGTCAACGTAATTTCACTCTCCTATACTTCGATTCCCAAGCCGAACCTGATTATCGAGATTCGCGGCGGCTACAACCGCTTCTTGCAGCAATTCTTGCCCGAGGACATCGGCCTGAATCCAGACACCGCATATGGCCTGGATACTCTGCCGCCTAACTTCTCGCCGCACGACCTGGGCTTGCCGACCATCGTCGTGAACAAGGTGGACAACCTGGGCAATGCAGACGGCTCATACAGCCCCATCGGCTCCACAGCCAGCGATTCGCGCGGCCGCATTGACACCAATTACCAGCTCTTCGGCAACGTCTCGCTCACCAAAGGCCGGCATAACTTCAAGACCGGCATCGAGTGGCGGCGTACTTTCATCAACAGCTTTATCGATTCTGGGCATCGCGGTAAGCTGGTCTTCAACAGTCTCGCCGATTTCCTCTCCGGCACCATCGACGGCGGCAGTTCCGCCGAAGGAGTCGGCACGCGCTACTCCTATCAGAACGGCGGCGGAGCTTACTTGCTGGATTCCTGGCATCTGTCAACCAAGATCACGCTCAACTACGGCCTGCGTTGGGATTACTTCGGCGTGATTGGCGCCGAGAATCACGCATTCAGCCTCTTCAACGTGAAGACCGGCGCGCTGGAAACGGTCGGCGGGGCAGGCGCTCCCTCCTCGCTCTATCCCAAGGACTGGATCGACTTTGCGCCGCGACTCAGCATGGCCGACGATCTGCGGGGCGATGGCAAGCTGGTGATCCGCGCCGGCGCAGGCATTTACTACGACGGAGCCTCGCAAGACTTTTTCGTAGGCAATCAGGCCTACAACACCAACGCCGGTGAAGCCGGCCCGGCCTTCAATAACATCGGCTTCGCAACCCCGTATGCATACACTGATCCCAATTCGCCCTGCTATAACAACGGCAATCCGATTATCACCAACAACACTGGCTGTCCCATTTTCGGCGGTCTCTCGAATTATTCGCCGAACAGCTTGTTCACCGTGGATCATGGTCTGGTGACGCCCCGGTACGTTTCTTACAATCTCAATCTCGAGTCGCAGCTGACCAAGAAGATTGCCGTTCAGATCGGCTATATCGGTTCGCAGGGCCGCCATCTCTTCCACTTCCGCGATCTCGACCAGGTCAACAACGTGAACGGTAGTGTGGACCAGTGCGGGAACGGCTCCTCGATCATCTATGGCCAGCAGTGCTTCCCGGACTATTACTACATCAACCAGATCGAGACCAGCGCGATCTCCAACTACAATTCGCTGCAATCGACGCTGAAGATTCAGAACTGGCA
>JBEKDX010000231.1:0-4489 GCA_050014135.1 Occallatibacter sp. | reverse complement strand
CTTGGCGGGGGCGGGCTTGGCTGAGGAGGTGTCGGCGATGGCCTGATCGATCATCTGGTAGAGCTTGCTGCGGTCGAGGACCTCGATGAAGGGAGCGCCCTTGCTGTTGGCGGTGACAACCCAGACGGTGGGAGTGTGATCAATGCCGATGCGCTGACCGAGAGCGTAGTCTGCCTTGACGAGCGCGGCCAGACTGCCTTGCGGATCGATGGCGAAGGGCAAGGCGAGGTGGTGGGCGGCAGCGAATTTTTCAGTGAACTGGTGCAGGTCGTTGAGGGTGGCAAGGGTGGCCTGGTTGGCGAAGACCTGGTCACGGTACTCATCGCCCAAGGCCTTGCTCTTGGTGTCGAACCAACGTGCGTTGACGGCGGCGTTGAAGCTCCAGGTGTGCATGGGCAGCGGGAAGTCGTGGCGTACCCAGGGAATCTTGTAATCGGCGGCGGCTTTTTTCAGCACCGGGTTGGCGCGGCCGCAGTCGGGGCACTCCATGTCTTCAAATTCGACCAGAGCGACGCGAGCGCCGGCGGGGGGGTGGAGCGCGGAGGTGTCATGCACCTGGGTTCCAGCCGGCGGAGCGCCGAACTGGGCGCGGGCACCAGCGGCGAGCAGAAGCGCGCCGACAAGGCTGAGATAAAGGCTGGTCCGATGAGTGCGAACGAAAAAGCGGTGGGGCAAAGCGAACGAACGAGACATGGCGATTGGACGACTCCCTATATGCTATTGTAACCACCTGCGGTGGGGCAGACGCCGCTTGCGCGGCAGAGGGAGATTGACTTGGCAACCATTGTAAACGGGAGAGAGATGAAATTATTGGCGGTTGCGGCGGCGGGCGGCGATCCATTGACGCCATTTGTAGTCGGCGAAGAGGGAGGCGGCAACGATCAGCAGGGCGAGAATGCCGAGGAAAATCTTCATGACCTTTTCAGGATCGCATGGCACGGGCGCGGTGTGGTTCAGATTTCAACACCGAGGGCCAATTGCCTTGCGGAAGCAGGAGCTTTGATTCTTTGCGGAACGAGCGCGGCGAACCAAGCGTACGCACTTTATACATTTCACAGTTTCCTGTAGGGTTATTTTCGTGGTTTCCCACCCATTTCACAAAGAATATGAAATGGGTGGAGCACGAAGGTTCATTACACTATCAGTGAAAATGCTCTATATCCGAAGCGGCGCGGGCCGGTTAATTGTCTCTTTTGTTAAGATGGTTGGTTCTTGAAAGAGGACCGGCGAGAGGTTCTGAACGGGTGAGAGCCGCTCGTGGAGAGCAAGGAGAGAGAGAATGAAGTTCGCCACAAGCGTGCTGGTGATTTGCCTGCTGGCGGTTGGCGGCTGGGCTCAGGCCAAGAAGGACGAGACACCGAAGCCGGCGCAGTCGATTGCGGAGTTGCGGCAGCAACTGGAAAAGATTTTGGCCGATACGCATACGCCGGGAGTGTCGGTGGCGATTGTCCACCGCGACGGTCCGGAGTGGGTGGCTGGGCTGGGCAAATCCAACGTGGCGGCGAATCAGGCGGCCACGGAGGAGACGCTCTTCCGCATTGGCTCGACCTCGAAGGCTTTTGCCTCGCTCTCGATTCTGAAGCTGGCGAATGAGGGCAAGCTCTCGCTGCAGGACCCGGTGCACAAACTCGTGCCTGAGATCTGGTTTGAGAATCGCTGGGAGGCGACCGACCCGGTGCGGGTGGCGGACCTGCTGGAGCACACGACCGGCTGGGACGATATGCACATGGCCGAGTACGCCAAGGACGCCAAGGGCATGACGCTACGCGAGGGGCTGGACTACTACCAGCGCTCACGGGTTTCGCGCTGGCGTCCTGGAACGCGGATGTCCTATTGCAACTCCGGGCCTCCGGTGGCGGCATACATCGTGGAGAAGATCACCGGGCAGCGCTTTGAAGATTACGTGACGCAGAATTTCTTTTTGCCGATTGGGATGAAGACGGCGACTTACTTTGAGCAGCCCCAGCCGCAACTGACGACGCTGTATCATGCCGACGGCAAGACGCCCTTTCCTTATTGGAATATCCTGCTGCGTCCGGCGGGAGCGATCAACGCCAGCGCCAAGGACATGGCAGCCTACGTTCAGTTTTATCTGAATCGCGGGAGCGTGAACGGCGTGCCGGTGATGCCCGCAGCGTCCATCGAACGCATGGAGACGCCGACGCGCACCTGGGAGGCGCAACAGGGCTTGAAAACCGGATACGGGCTGAGCAACTACACCAGCTTTTACGATGGCTTTGAATACCACGGCCATAATGGAGGCGTGAACGGCGGAATCACGGAGATGTCCTATCTGCCGGAGTACGGTGTGGGCTACTTCTACAGCATCAACTCCGGCAACGGCGCGGCCTTCGGCAAGATCGGCGATGCGATTCGCGGATATGTGACTAGGGGACTGACGCGCCAGCCGGTGCCCGCCGCGGGACAACTTCCGGCCAACGCGCAGGAGTATGCCGGCTGGTATTTGCCGGATGCGCCGCGCAACGAGATGTTTCATTTTCTGGTGACGCTGATGGGGCCAAGCAGGGTGCGGTTTGGGGGCGGCAATCTGCTGCTCACTAGCCTGGGCCAGTTCGATCAGCCTTTCATTCCGGTCAGCGGCGGCCAATTCCGCTATCTTCCCAAGAAGGGTTATGCCGAGCCGGTGGCGACGGCGATGCTGATTGCGCCCAATGGAGAGGGGCGATTTGCCTTTATCGGCGGGACGATGCGGCGCATTCCGACATGGCTGGCGATGAGTCAGATTGGGTTGACGGTGTATTTCCTGCTGGCGATTCTCTCGATTCTGCTCTATGCGCCCTTCTGGATCATCGGCGGACTGATCAAGAAGCGGCGGCTGCCGCTGGAGCGCATGATGCGGCTATGGCCGCTGATTGCCGTACTCAGCCTGCTGGCATTTGTGGGAGTCAATATGCTGGTGGGCGAGGATGGACTTACGCTCCTGGGCAATTTGACCGTGTACTCGTTTGGCCTCTTTGCCTGCACGCTGGTCTTTGCCGCCGCGTGCCTGGCCAGTGCGATTGCGCTGGTGAGGGCGCGGAAGCAGGAGATTCGCAGGAGCGTCCGCTGGTACTCGATTGCCGTGACTACGGCTCTGACGATTGCGGCGTTGTACCTGGCGTATTGGGGAGTGATCGGGATACGCACCTGGAGCTGACGAGAAACTCACTGTTCGATAATGAACACAGCGACGCCGGAATCGGTCACTCCGGCGTCGCTTGTTTTTGCCGGGAAGTTAAGTAAGTGGTTTCGATTCAACCGATGGCGCGATTGAGGATTTGGCGAGCGACGTGCATTAATCCTGGGCGTATGGATATCGCACGCCCAGATTTATTGCAGAAGAGGAAGCGCCGGTTCTGGATTTTTATCGGCGTCGCGGTGGTGATGCTGGCGGTGGCGCTGCTAGGGCTATCGCGGCTGAAGCCGGCAGCGCCAACGGTAGACCGTTCGACGATTTGGCCGGACACGGTGAAGCGTGGGCCGATGGTGCGGCAGGTGCGCGGGTCAACGGGAACTTTGGTGCCGCGTGAGGACAGGCTGCGGCTGATTCCGGCGGAGACCGAGGCGACGGTGACGCGGATACTGGTGTTGCCGGGAGCGCAGGTTCAGGCCAACACGGTCATCATAGACCTTGCCAATCCGCAGCTTGACCAGGAGGCGATGAACGCCGGGCTGGCGCTGAAGGCCGCGGAAAGCGAGTACCACAACACGCAGGTGAAGTTGCAGAGCGACCTGATGACGCAGAAGGCCGGCGCGGCCACCGTTGGCGCGGATTATCGCCAACAGCAGTTGCAGGCGCAGACCGACAAGGCACTCTACGATCTGGGCGTGATCTCCGGGCTGACCTACAAGGCCTCGCAGGGCAAGGCCGACGAACTGACCACGCGCAACAAGATCGAGGACGACCGGATCGCAATGAACGAGAAGGTGATCGCCTCGCAACTGGCGGTGCAGCAGACGATGGTGGACCAGGCGCGCGCCGTTTCTCAGCTCAAGCAGCAGCAACTGGCGGCGCTGCACGTGACGGCGGGCATCAGCGGGGTGCTGGTGGATCTGCCGCACCAGGTGGGCGAGCACGTGGCTCCGGGGATCACGCTAGCCAAGGTTGTGCAGCCCGACCAATTGAAGGCGCAACTGAAGATTGCCGAGACGCAGGCACGCGATATTCAGATTGGGCAGCCTGCATCGATCGACACGCACAACGGCGTAATTCCCGGCCGCGTGCAGCGGATTGATCCGGCGGTGCAGAACGGAACGGTCACGGTGGACGTGGAGCTGACCGGGCCGTTGCCGCAAGGGGCTCGACCCGACCTGAGCGTGGAGGGAACAATTGACCTGGAGCGTATGCCGGATGTGCTGTATGTGGGCCGGCCGGCGCTGGGCAACGAAAACTCGACTCTGAGCTTATTCAAGATTGACCTTGACGGAAAGGGCGCGACGCGCGTGCCGGTGAAGGTGGGGCGCGCGTCGGTCAACAGCATCCAGGTGA
>JBEKDX010000230.1:0-6787 GCA_050014135.1 Occallatibacter sp. | reverse complement strand
GACAGTGGATATTCGAGGCAAAAAACAGCAAGACCGGCGGTTGCAGTGCCGGCCGAAAAGGCGCCGGCGGACGGCCCGATGGTCAGCCTGGGCTTCTATCGCAGGCATACCGAGAGCCTGATGCGGCGCTACCTCTATGCATCGATGCAGGTGGGCAGGGCGCCCAACATCCTGGGCGATCCGGTCTCGCGGGGATGGTGCTCGAGCCGACCCATCCGCACCTTCGAGGACGCGGTCATCTTCGTCCTCGACGTCGAGATGTGCCTTAACCAGCTCAGCTCCTTGGACCGCATGATGCTCAGCCGCATCGTGCTCCAGGAGTACACCCAGACCGAAGCGGCCTCGCTGTTGGGCATGGCCGTCCGCACCATCTCGTACAAATTTCCCCAGGCCCTCGACCGGCTGACGGAAAAGCTGCTCGAGGCCGGTCTGCTGGTTTTACCGCAAGAGAAAAATGCCAATCATCGCAGGGGAGCGCTTCAACCGGAGCGCTCCCCTTTGTGTCGGGCGAAAGCAAGGCATACACGATACCGTGAGAGACGGCTCGGCTGTAAACTTATAGGCGATGGGCGCCTCGGGTTCTACGGAGCACCGCGACGCGCAAGATCCGCTCCCTTCCACCAGGAACTAGTCAGGAGGATCTATGGACTATATCAATCTTGGCAAGACCGGGCTCAAAGTCTCTCGCATCTGTCTCGGCTGCATGACCTACGGCGAAGCTGCCACTGGTGAACTTCAGCCGGGAAGACAGGCCTGGGCTTTGAACGAAGATGAGAGCCAGCCGTTTCTTCGTCAGGCGCTTGACCTGGGCATCAACTTTTTCGATACCGCCAATGTCTACTCGAGCGGCAAGAGTGAAGAGGTGCTGGGGAGGTTCTTGAAGGCAAACACCCGCCGTGAAGCCGTCGTCATCGCCACCAAGGTTCACGGCGTCATGCGCAACGAACCCAATGGACGCGGCCTATCGCGCAAAGCCATTCTGAACGAGATCGATCAGAGCCTCAGCCGCCTGCAAACGGACTATGTGGATCTCTATCAGATTCATCGCTGGGATTACGAGACCCCGATCGAGGAGACACTCGAGGCATTGCACGACGTGGTGAAATCCGGCAAGGCGCTCTATCTCGGCGCCTCCTCGATGCACGCATGGCAATTCACAAAAGCGCTCTATCTGGCCGACCTTCATGGTTGGAGCCGTTTCGTGTCCATGCAGAATCATTACAACCTGCTCTATCGGGAAGAAGAGCGGGAGATGATCGGGCTATGCCAGTCAGAAAGCATCGGCGTGATCCCATGGAGTCCCCTGGCGCGTGGCCGTTTGGCGCGACCATGGCAGAGTGAATCCACCAAACGCTTCGAGACCGATCAATTTGGAACGAAGATGTATTCGCAAACCGAAGAAGCTGATCGCAGAGTTGTGGACCGGCTGGGGCAGATCGCGGAAGCCCGCGGCATCGCCCGTGCTACGATTGCGCTGGCATGGCTGCTCGGCAAGCCGGCTGTCACCGCGCCCATTGTTGGCGCCTCCAAGCCCCGTCATCTTGAGGACGCCGTGGCAGCACTCAGCTTGCATCTGACGCCGGAGGAGATTTCTTCCCTTGAGCAGCCCTACACGCCTCATCCGGTTCTCGGCTTTAGCTTAAAAAACCAGGAGCCGCAAACGTGATGAAAGATTTGTCAATCGACCATGAGACCGCGCAACTTCACCTGACCTCCAGATTCACCAGCGCAGTGGATTACGCGCGCCACCTCCACATCGAGCGGCGCAAGGGAACCAGCATTCCCTACATGGCGCATCTGCTGGGTGTTGCATCTCTGGTGATGGGCGAGGCGGGTCACGCCGGAATTCCTGTCACCGAAGAGATGGTGATCGCCGCCCTGCTGCATGACGCCGCTGAAGATCACGGCGGAGTGCTGCGGCTCAAGGACATCGAGTGCAACTTCGGCGCGAATGTGGCGCGCATGGTCGAGGGACTCTCAGATAACCTTAGCGAGGATGCTGGCGACAAGCAATCATGGCTGCAGCACAAGCAAGCCTACATCCTGAGACTTCGCCAAGAACCGGCAGACGTCCAGCTTATCTCAGTGGCCGATAAGCTCCACAACGCGAGAGCAATTCTTGAAGATTACCGGGAGATAGGGCCGCGGATTTGGGAGCGTTTCAAACGCGGCCGGCAGGAACAGCTATGGTATTTCGATGAGCTCCTGACAGTGTACAAAGCCTCTGGCACGAGCCGGATCGTGAATGAATTGGAGCGTGTCGTCAAGTTCTTGCTTGCGGGTTTGTCGGGGTGAGCGAATCAGCTGGCAGACGCGTCAGCATTTGCACGGGCTTGCAGAACCAAGTCGATGGTTTGTTCGTATACACTCAGGATGGTTGATGCCGTGCGATCTGCAAACCTTCCAGCGCGTACGCGCACGTTTGTTTGAAGAAGTGGGACGGCGGGAATATACTGCCGCAAATAGTTGAAATCCCGATTTCAATCACGCCATACCTCAGAAAGAAAGGGAAACGAGATTTTATGAAGACCTTCGTTCGTGTCTTGATGTGCCTTTCGTTGCTGGTAACTGCTGCCGCAGCGCAGGATAAGAAGGCTGAGGGAGTTCCTCCCTTGATCGATCGAGAATTGATCTTCGGCAATCCCGAGATTGCGGCCGCCCAGCTATCGCCTAATGGACAGTACATTGCATTTGTGAAGCCCTGGAAAGAGACTCTCAATGTTTGGGTGAAGACGGTGAGCGAGCCGTTCAGCGCGGCCCGTCTGATGACGACGGAGAGCAAGCGGCCGATTGCCGGATATTTCTGGACGCGGGACAGCAAGTCCATCCTTTATGTCAAGGACAACGACGGCGATGAGAACTACAACGTCTATGCGGTGGACCCATCGGCAACGCCGGCGGCTGGCGCGGATGCTCCGGCCTCTCGCGATTTGACCGGGCTTAAAGGCGTGCGCATCGCCATTTATGAACTCCCCAAGAGCGATCCGGATATTGTTTACATTGGGATGAATGACCGGGACAAGGCCTGGCATGATCTCTATAAGCTGAAGATCTCGACCGGCGAAAAGACCTTGCTGCGCAAGAATACCGACCGCATTGTCGGCTGGACTTTCGACGTAAAGGGCGAGCTGCGTCTGGCCGAGCGCAATGCGGATAACGGCGACACCGAGATTCTGCGCGTGGATGCCGGCAAGCTCACGGAGATTTATTCCTGCACGGTCTTCGAGAGCTGTTATCCGATTCACTTTCTCCCCGATGGCAGCCGTGTCTATTTACAGACCAACAAGGATATGGATCTGACCTCGCTGGAGTTGATGGACCCGGCGACGGGCAAGACGGAGTTAGTGGAATCAGACCCGCTGGGCAAGGTGGATTTTGGCGGCGCACTCTTCTCCGAGAAGACTGATGAACTGGTCGAAACCTGGTACTTCCACGACCGCGTTTAGACTTACTTCAAAGACAAGGCCTTCGGCGAGGATGACCATTATCTGGGTAAGAAATTCCCCGGCCAGGAGATCAGGGTAATGTCGCGGACGCAGGATGAGAGATTCTGGCTGTTTACAGCAGACAGCGACCGCGAGCCGGGCCAGACGCTGCTCTTCGATCGCAAGACTCGCGTGATTACTCCGCAGTACAAAATCTGGGAGAAGCTGCCCCGTCAGGATCTGGCGGAGATGAAGTCTGTGACTTATAAGTCTTCCGACGGGCTGGAAATTCCCGCTTATCTAACGTTGCCCAAGGGCGTCGAAGCCAAGAACCTGCCCACCCTGATCATTCCCCACGGCGGTCCGTGGGCGCGCGACCTATGGGGCTATAACACCTGGGCGCAATTTTTTGCCAATCGCGGCTACGCTGTTCTGATGCCTAACTTCCGCGGCTCGACCGGCTACGGCAGAAAATATCTGGACGCCGGCAACCTCGAGTGGGGCCGCAAGATGCAGGACGACGTGACCTGGGGAGTGAAATATCTGGTGGCCGAGGGCATCGCCGATCCCAAGCGCGTAGGCATTCTCGGCGGCTCCTATGGCGGCTACGCAACGCTGGCCGGAGTCGCGTTTACACCTGAACTGTATGCCGCGGCAGTGGACATCGTTGGTCCTTCCAATCTGATCACGCTGATGGAGTCGATCCCTCCTTATTGGGAAGCGGCACGCAAGACCTTTGCCGTGCGCATGGGCGATGTGAGCACAGCGGAAGGCAAATCGCTGCTGGCAGAGCGCTCGCCGCTGAACTCTGTCGACAAGATCAAGACGCCGTTGCTGGTGGCGCAGGGTGCCAATGATCCACGCGTCAACCGCCGCGAAGCCGAGCAGATCGTCATCGCGCTGCGAGATCGCGGCTTCCCGGTCGAGTATCTGCTCGCCCCCGATGAAGGCCACGGCTTTGCCCGGCCAGTGAACAATCTGGCGCTGTTTATGGAGTCGGAGAAATTTCTGGCGCAACACCTCGGCGGACGATTCCAGGAGGGCGGTTCGGCGGAATCAGTAGCGCGGCTGAAGGAGATCACGGTTAATCCCAAGACCGTGGTGCTGGCCAAAAAAGTAGATGCGTCAGCCGTCGGCCTGCCCAAGCCCGCCATCGATCTGCAACCAGGCACTTCTCACTACTTGGTGAAGATTGAAGCAGGCGGCCAGCAGATGAACATCAAGCTCACCACCACGATTCAGGACAGCGGAGCCTCCTGGACGGCGATCAACCAGATGGAAACGCCGGGGGGCGCGGCAACCGATACCGCGACCATCGACAAGAGCACTCTGGTTGTGCGCAAACGGAACTTGGCTCAAGGCCCTGTGGTGATTGACATGGACTTCAGCGGCGACAAGGCGGCAGGCAAGATGAGCATGAATGGCCAGGACCGGCCGATCGCGGTTGATCTCGGCGGGCCGCTTTTTGCCGATGGCCCCGGCGATAGTCAGGTGATTGCTACTCTGCCACTGGCAGCGGGCTACAGCACTACCTTCCGCAACTTCGACTTTCAGACGCAGAAGGTGAAGCTGTTGCAACTGAGCGTCGCCGCCGACGAAACACTCACCGTGCCAGCAGGTAAATTCGAGGCCTTTCGTGTCGAAATCGCCTCGGCCGATGGAGGTTCAGACAAGAAGACGGTCTGGGTCGCCAAAGACACTCATAAGGTCGTGAAGGTCTCTGCGATTGTGGCTGCGATGGGAGGAGCCATCGTAACTCAGGAACTCACCGAGTAACCTCGCCACATCCACAATCCCGAAGTACTAAAACCGGCCCGCTCCTCACATCGAGAAGCGGGCCAATCTATTCTCCATTCCAAGCCAACGGAGATCGCCATTCAGGCAGCGCAGAATCGCTTCGTTGTGTTTTTCAATGGAAAGTATTTCAGCCACTATAGCGATTCTCCAATTGCTGTACACCGGAACCATACTGCCGAGTGGCTTTTTCATCAAGAAAAAGCCACCAGCGTCAGAGCCGGTAAGGATATATGTATTGGAGAATCGCTCTAAAGCTCCGCATCTTTTGTCTGTTAATTGCGTGCGCACTTCCCACCCCCCGGTCCCATCCACTATGCTGGTTGCGACCGTCGAGGAGAATTATGTTGACACGCCGCCGTTTTGCCGCTCTTTCCGCCGCTGCCGCCGGGGCCACGCTCACCGCGCCAGTGAAGTTGCAGGCTGCCGCCACGCGCTCCGGGCTTGATTTCGGAGTGCAGATTTACATGGTCCGCGACCGGCTCAAGCCGGCCGAGCTGCCCGCCACGCTGCGGCTGATCCACGACATCGGCTACGCAAGCATCGAGACATATCCGCTGGTCTACAACCGTCCCGCCAAGGAGTTGAAGGCGCTCATCGAGGGCATTGGACTCAAGGCGCCCAGCGGCCACTTCGACTACGACACCCTCGAAGAGCACGTCGAGTACGCCGCCGAGTTGGGTCTCCAGTACATGATCTGCCCGATGCTGGCGCGGCCGCTGTGGGATTCGCTCGATGGCTTCCATCAGGCAGCCGCGCACCTGAACAAGGCCGCGGCCAAGGCGCGCGCAGCGGGGATCAACTTCGGCTATCATCCGCATAACTACGAGTTCAGAAAGTTCGCTGGCGGGCGCGGCTTCGAGGTGCTGATGCGCGAGCTGGACCCGTCGGTGAAGCTCGAGCTGGACATCTATTGGGCCATCGAGGGCGGCGAAGATCCGCTCGCGTTGATGCAGAAGTACAGCAACCGGTTGGCCCTGATTCACATTAAGGACCGCAAGCCTGCAACTGGCTTTACTGTTTCGCCCTTCGACGAGCACGCCGCGCACTTCACCGAGGCCGGCGCCGGAACCATCGATTGGAAGCTGCTGCTGGGCGAGGCGCGGCGGCTGGGCGTCACGCAATACTACGTCGATCAGGACGGAACCGATCTTACGATCGAAGAGAGCCTGCGCCGCAACTGGAAGTACCTTTCGCAGTTAAGCTTTTGAGAGACCGGGCCGGGGGCGTTCACCCCTTATTTAAGTAGGCTGGGCCAGAAAAAGGGTTGGTAATTGCAATTCTATTCAAGCAATCGGGAGGTAATTTTGAGTCCTAAACTGAACTTTCGCCAACTTCTAGAGCTGTTGGCAACGCTAGGCGCGATTATTCATCTTACTTTTTATATTATGGATAATAATTGGAGGTACCCATACGAGATTCTAGTCTTCACTAGTCTCTGCGTATTGCTCATCGCTCTTTTTGTATTCAACCCAGCCAGCTTTGCCCGACGGGTTATCAGGCGTCTTGCTCACCTGTTTGAAATAGATCCGTTTATCTCATGGTTTGTCGAACGGGACTCCGCACGG
>JBEKDX010000229.1:0-4560 GCA_050014135.1 Occallatibacter sp. | reverse complement strand
TTTTGGCATGAAGATTTTGCTGTTAATTAATTGGTAACGAGGCCGTGGAGCAGTTGCCTTCCACGTGGAGGTGCGTTGCTTCTGCTAAGTCTCTGCGCGCCTTGCGGTCTTGACCGGTAGCTTACTGATTCGGCTGCGCGGGCGCTGCTTGCGGCTTGCTGGCAGGCTGCGAAGCCTCGGAAAAGACATGGAGCAGCGAATCTTCGCCGGCCTTGTTGATGGTTTTGGTCTTGGCCAGTTCAGCATTGGCTTCGGCCGTCTTTCCCATCGAACGGTAAAGCCGCGAGAGCCGCCAGTGGGCGCTCGTGTCGTCCGGCTTGAGCGCAATGACTTTCTTCAACTCGCGCAGCGCGTCTTCCTTTTGACCAGCTTCGATGTAGACGATTCCCAGATCGAGATGCGCCATGGAGTTGTTGGGGGCAACCAGAACCACCTTTTCGAGCAGCGGCCGGGCAGCCTCCAGCTGGTTCAGTTTAATCTCGGAATCGGCCATATAAAGCATGGCCAGGGATTGCTCGGGATAGTTGTTGAGTTCGGCCTGAAACTCCTGCACGGCCTCCTGGTTCAGGCCTTGCATCCACAACATATAACCCAGGCCGAAGTGCACATTGGGCTCTTTTGGATTGGCCTGGACGGCAGCGCGAAACTCCAGCGTGGAGTTGACCGTGTCCTTCATCTCATCCAGTGCCTCGCCGGCCAGCATATGAGCTTCGGCGGAGTCGGGATTCAACGCAATAATGCGGTGAAACTGATCAAGAACGCATTGGTATTGCTTGGAAAGTAAACAACTGTGCGCCAAAGTCAATTGCAAAGTAAGATTCTGCGCATCGCTCGCTGCGGCTTGTTTCAGATAGGGAGTCGCCGCCGTAAATTCGCCCAGCCCGTAATGCGACATTCCCAACAGCAGCGTAACTCGCTGTATCTCGTCGGCAGAAGCGGCCGGCTGGGCTTTGAGCAGCGGTCTAAGTTGCAGAATTGCGTTTTTGTATTCACCGGCCTTGAAATAGGCCAGACCTAGGTTGAAACGCAAGCGGGGCATCGACGGATTCAGCGCCATGGCCTTGCGGTAGAAGGCAATGGCTTCTGTGTAATGCTCCTGGCGGGCTTCGAGAAGGCCCAGGTGTGCGTATGGCTCAGGATTGGATGGGTGCGCGGTGGAGAGCGCGCGCCATGCGGCCTCGGCTTCGGCAACTTTGCCTTGCTGCTCCAGCAAAAAAGCCGCTTGTCTCTGGTCGCTCTGCGGCAGAACGGGGAAGGTGCAACCAACCAGAATCAGAGCCAGAAAAATGGAACGATTACGCACGAGAATAATTCTCACTTTCGTTTCTGTAGTTATTCTCACTCAGAGATAGAACGATATGCAACTGCAAGTGATTCAGATTAACTTCGAGGGCCTCCGCGGAGGCTCTTTGAAGAATCCAACAATTCCATTTTGCGTTGATTGCGATTGCCTCAGCATGGTTGATCACGGGCGAAGCGCTGCGAGTCGAAGGATCTGTCTCTTGAATGGATGCGGAAAGAATGGGAAACCAGAAACAGCGCCGGACGGGAAGCTACCTAACTCCGCTCCACCACAAACAGTCCCGGCAAAACTTCTCCCGCGTTGCCTTCAACCACGTTAGTAAAGGCCGAAGCATTCAGCGGCGGCTCCGGTCCCACATAGACGGTGCGCGCCCCGCGCTGCCGCGCCCAATGAACGAAGTTAGCCGCCGGATAGACCGAACCCGATGTGCCGACAACCAGCATCAACGTTGCCCGGTCGATCTCTTGCTGGATGCGCTCCATCTCCAGCGGAATCTCGCCGAAGAAAACAATGTGCGGGCGCAGCCGTCCGCCGCAAGGGCAGTGTCCCACCTCGGCCAGTGTCCGATAAATGGCATGATCCTCGACCGGCGCTCGTCCGCAACCCCGCTCACAGCGCGCCTTGGTCAGTTCGCCGTGCATATGCACAAGGTGAAGCGAACCGGCCCGCTCGTGCAGGTCGTCCACATTCTGCGTGCAGAGAAAGAAGCGCGAGCCGAGCAGCCTCTCCAACTCAGCCAGTGCCCCGTGCGCCGGATTCGGCTGGGCTTGAGCGCCTGCCGCGCGCCGCGCCGCGTAGAACTCCCACACCCTCCACAGATCGCGCTCCAGCGCCTCCGGCGTGCAAACCTCTTCGACGCGATGCCCGGCCCACAGGCCGTCTTCGGCGCGAAAGGTCGGCAGCCCGCTCTCCGCGCTGATGCCAGCCCCGGTTAGAACGAAGACCTGATCCTCTGGCGTGATGGAAATCCTGCTCACAGTTTCAGTGTAAATGCCTATCAAGCGATTCCTCGCCACCAGCGGCGGCGTCACGCTTGTCTACCTGGTGGACTTCTCCAAGGGAGTCTTCACCATTGCTCCGCGGGAGTTGCCATCTCACCCATCGTTGGTACAACAGCAAACTGTCCCAGACCTGGTTCGATGAATTCTTCTTGAATCGCTTATCTCTTAACCAAACTCCGCACCGATCTTAATCATCCTTGGCGCCTGCGCCCCTACACTCGGGCTAGACTCCAGAATTTTGCCCTGATTTGGAGCCGAGGAGCATACAAACAATGGCTACCGCAAACAGCCAGCCCAGTCAATTCAGCGTAAGGCAGATGACCCTGTACGACATCCTGGGAGTCATCGAATTGCAAACGCGTGCATTTCCCGGCCTGCCGCCCTGGCGGCTTGACCAGCTCGAGCGTCACCTTGAGGTCTTTCCCGAGGGCCAACTGGTCGTCGCGAGCACGACCGGACGCATTTTGGGTTCGGCCAGTTCGCTGCTGATCGACTGGGACGATTACGCCGAATCCGCCAACTGGTCGTCCATTACCGGAGATGGATCGTTCGACACGCACAACTCGCTTGGCAAGACGCTCTACGGCGCCGACATGGGCGTGGACCCCGAAGCGCGCCATCAGGGCATCGGAACACTGCTCTACGAGGCGCGCAAGGATCTGATCCGGGAGAGAGGTTTGAAGCGGCTGCTGACCGGCGGCCGCATTCCCGGCTACACGTCAGTAGCCAGCCAGATGACGGCCAAGGAGTACGTGGCTAAAGTGGTGGACGGCAAACTCCTGGATCCGGCCCTCAGTTTTCAACTTGCGAACGGACTGGTGGTTCTGGATGTGGTTCCCGGTTATATGCATGATCTGGAATCGCACGGCTTCGCCACCGTGCTGGAATGGCTGAATCCGGAGTACACCTCCTCGGTCAGCCTGCAAGCCAGCCTGCAACACGCGGCCCTGGAACAGGCGGCCGCCGAGTCTTTACGTGGGACACCGCGCCCCCGCCGCGTGCGCATCGCCGCTGTTCAGTATCTGCTGCGCCCCATCGCCTGCTTTGAAGACTTTGTGCGCCAGGTCGAGTTCTTCGTGCACAGCGCCAAGGACTACCACGCCCACTTTGTGCTCTTCCCCGAGTTCTTCACCATGCAGTTGCTCAGCTACATCAACGAGCCTGCGCCGGCCCTGGCGGTGCGCCGCCTGGCCCGCTTGGCGCCCCAATACGAAGAGCTGTTCATGCGCCTGGCCAAAGAAACCGGCATCTACATCATCGGTGGAACCCATCCCGTTTTCCAGCGGGGCAAGGTCTTTAACGCTGCCCACCTGTTCACGCCCAACGGGCAGGTCTTTCGCCAGAAGAAGGTCCACCTGACGCCAACCGAAAGCGGCCCATACCAGTTGAGCCGAGGCCATGGGCTCTACCTCTTCCATACCGACTTCGGCAATATCGCCATTCTGGTTTGCTACGACGTCGAGTTTCCCGAGGTGGCGCGGGTAATGGCTGAGGCAGGCGCCGAAATTCTTTTTGTTCCCTCCTGCACGGACGGCCGCGAAGGCTTCTGCCGGGTCCGCTATTGCGCCCAGGCCCGGGCCATCGAGAACCAGGTCTATGTTGCCATGACCGGCACAGTAGGCAACCTTCCGCTGGTGCCGTACATGAATACAAACTACGGCCAAGCCGCCATCCTCACCCCATCGGACTACTTCTTCGCCCGGGACGGCATCGCCGCTGAAGGTACCATCAATCAGGAGCAGTTGGTGGTGGCCGACGTGGACCTCGATCTGCTGGATGAACAACGAGTCAACGGCAGCGTCATTCCGCTCCAGGACCTGATCAAGGACGCCTACGACAGTGTAGTGCATTTCTCGGATTACAAAGGACAGGGGCCAGACGAGGCAATTAGAAATGATCCGGAGCACGAGGAGATGAATGTTTACGCAGGAGCGGATCAGCGCTGAGTTTTTGCAAGTTGAAGCTCGGCGTTTACCATTGCGCCCAGTCGCCGAAACCGAGAACCCAGCCGGCCAGCAGAAGATTGCTGACCGCGTGGGCAGCGACGGCGTCGCCCATGCGTCCCCGCCAGCGGAGCGTGAAGGCGTATGCTGCGCCGGCCAGAATGCCAACCATCCAATGTTGCCCATGCATCAGCCCAAAGGCCACTGAGGATAGACCCACGGAAAACGCCGTCATGCTGGTGAAAGGAACGGTGTCAAACTCCCGGTCCATCACCCGGCGGGCAAGATAGCCTCGAAAGGCAAGCTCCTCGGC
>JBEKDX010000228.1:0-4573 GCA_050014135.1 Occallatibacter sp. | reverse complement strand
TTCGCCCGTAGTGGCTGGCGGCGTGGTTTATGTGGGGAGCGCGGACGGAAGCCTCTATGCCGTCGAAGCCGCCACCGGCAAGCTCCGTTGGAAGTTCGATGCGCACGGGGATGTGAACTCTTCTCCTGCGGTTGCCGATGACACCGTCTATGTGGTCAGCCTGGACGGCAACCTCTACGCCGTGGATGCTGCGACCGGCAAGCAGCGATGGTCCTTCGCCACTCAGGGAGAGCATCGCTTCACCTCAGCCGGGAATCTGGGCGCGCTTCCCGCCACGGAGATGATGCCGGACCCATGGGACTTTTACCTTTCTTCTCCCACAGTCGCGGACGGAGCGGTTTATTTCGGAAGTGGAGATGGCCGTATCTATGCCGTTGACGCCAAAACCGGCGCATTGCGCTGGAGTTACAAGACGGGCGATGTCGTCCATAGCTCTCCCGCTGTTTCCGGCGGGATCGTCTACGCGGGAAGCTCGGACACCTACTTTTATGCGCTGAATGCCGTGACCGGCGCGCTGGCGTGGAAGTTCAAGACCGGGGATGACCCAAAGACTCATCTCATGGCGGGAATCCCCGGGTCGGCGGCGGTGGCCAAAGGAACCGTGTACTTCGGATGCAGAGACGCAAACTTCTATGCGCTTGACGCCAGAACAGGAGCCCTGAAATGGAAGGTGCCCAACGACGGATCATGGGTGATCTCCTCGCCTGCCGTTGCCGATGGAGTGGTCTACTACACCACATCCGACAGCCATCGCTTCCAGGCTCTTGAAGCGGATTCCGGCAAAGTGCTGTATTGGCTTCCAACCAATATCTACGCTTTTTCGTCACCGGCGATTGCAGGATCCCATGCTTATTTCGGCACTTTCGACGGCCGGTTGCATGATGTGGATCTGCTGAAGCGAGCGTATGCGAGCGTTTTTGCCACGCCAGGCTTCACCGCCAACGGACCGCATTTCCTCGATCCGGATGGAGGGCTGAAGGCGGATGGAATCTGGACCGGCGACACACTCGACGATACAATCGTGGATCTGCGCGTCAAGATATTCTCGATGGGCTCCATCCTATCGTCCCCGGCGGTGCAGGATGGTACAGTCTACTTCGGAAGTGTCGACGGAAAGCTCTATGCGCTAGGCAATTGAACTCGGCAAGAAGCGTCTTCATATCTGCGCGAATCGTATTCCCGTTACAATCAAGACGTGACCGACCTCGTGCAGATATCCCCCGCCCGCACGGCTCCAGCCCCCAAGCCCGAGTGGCTCAAGGCCCGCGCCCCGGCAGGCCAAAACTACCACTCGCTCAAGCAACTGGCTCGTTCGCTCCAGCTCAACACCGTATGCGAGAGCGCCCACTGCCCTAACATTGGCGAGTGCTGGCACCACAAGACCGCGACCTTCATGATGTTGGGCAACCTGTGCACGCGCCGCTGCGGCTTCTGCGCCGTGCCCAAGGGCCGTCCCCAGCCAATTGATTTTGACGAGCCGCGCCGGGTCGCGGAGGCAGTGGCCCAGTTAGGACTGCTCCACGCAGTGGTCACCAGCGTCAATCGCGATGACGACCTGATCGGCGGCGCCCGCGCCTTCGCCTTGGTGATTGAAGAGATTCGCCGTCAGGCCCCGGGTTGCCGCGTCGAGGTACTCATCCCCGACTTCCAGGGCAACGAAGAGGCCATCCGTCTCGTCGCCGGAGCCTGCCCCGAAGTACTCAACCACAACATCGAGTCGGTGCCCCGGCTCTATCGCGCCGTCCGCTCCGGCGCGCGCTACGAACGCTCCATCGAGTTACTGCGCTACGCCAAAGAGTTATCTCCTGGAGGGCTCACCAAGTCAGGCGTCATGGCCGGCCTCGGCGAGGAAACCGCCGAGTTGCTCGAGGTCTTCCGAGACCTGGCCGCGGCGGGTTGCGACATTCTTACCATCGGCCAGTATCTGCGCCCCTCGCGCGACCACCTGCCTATGGCCCGCCTCTACACCCCACGCGAGTTTGCCGAACTGAAGGCAGAAGCGCTGAGGATGGGCTTCCGTCACGTTGAATCTGGCCCGCTGGTGCGGTCGAGTTATCACGCCCACGAGCAGGCTGCGTCGATCGCCAGCGGTTGAGATGGCCGGTTACTTTAGAGCCTTCTTGAGCAGGTTCGAGACCCTTGCCGCCATAGTTACAGCTAGCTCATCTTCCTTCGAGCCAGCCGCGACGTTATCGCCGCTGATGACATTGGCGAGCAGCAGGTTATCGCTCTTGCGATAGACATTGATCTCCCACTCCAGCTTCCCCGGCGATCCCTTGGTATGGCCAGCCTCCTTGAACTTCGTGAACTTCCCTACTACCACAATGGAACTCGCGTCGTCCTCCTGCGGCCATGTGCCTCCCTCATCCACAACCTGCGCGGTCACATTGTCCTTCAGCAGATCGGCGCGCAGATGGTCATCGAAGCTGGTGACGAAATCCTGCGATAGCTCAACTTTGTCCCCGAGCGTGAAATGCTTCACTTCAGCAAACTTGAAAAGCGGCGAGTTATCCTTGGCTGAAAGGCTGGCGGTCCACGTAAATAGCCCCAGCAGAAGCGCGATCAGAAGCCAGCGGCGCATGGTATCTCCTCCCAGTGGTATCAACAGGGCTTTCCTGTTTGGACCCTATGCTACCGCTGCTTGCCTGCTTTGTACAGACTGAACCAGGCCTCAGGGTTCACTCTGCACCGTTTGCGGAAACGCGCCTGCGGCGGGAAATCCGGCTCGACGGAATTCGGAATGGATATTTATCTCTTCAAAATCTCAACCATGAACGAGGCAAATCAGGATATGGTATCCCTGGTATTGCTCTAGTAGAATGTTCGTTGGCAACCTGCTCGACGAGGACGAACCCAATGGCAGCTTCGATCATGGCCGGTATTCCGGCGCTCAAGGAACTCAACGCCGACCTCAAGCGGCGGATGGACCAGGCTGTGGCCAGTTTTCAGGCCAACCTGGCCTCCACGCGCACAGGCCGGGCCAGCGTGCACATGCTCGACCAGGTCAAGGTCGACTATTATGGGACGCAAACTCCCATCAGCCAAATGGCGCAGGTCTCCGCGCCCGAGGCGCAGATGATTCTGATTGCTCCTTGGGATCCCACCGTCCTCAAGGAGATAGAAAAAGCCGTGCGCACCGCCGATCTGGGCTTCAATCCCATCTCCGACGGCAAGGTGCTGCGCGTGCCCGTCCCGCCCATGACCGAGGAGCGGCGGCGCGAGGTCTGCAAGCACATCAATCGCGTATTGGAGGAGCAGCGCACCGCCGTCCGCAACGTCCGCCGCGACGGCAATGAAGCCCTCAAAAAACTCGCCAAGGAAAAGAAGATCAGCGAGGACGAAGAGAAGCGCTCGTTAGAAGAAGTCCAGAAAATGACCGACGAAGAGATCCGCCGCATGGAAGATCTCTCCCACAAAAAAGAAGCCGAAGTCATGCAGGTGTGACGAGTTTTACCTTCCGTTGAATCGAATATCTACATGATGGGCAGGGCCACGGAAAGCATCTCCGGGTCGTGACCGAGTGGAATACGGAAACGACCGAGACGAGGGTGAATGCTGTGGAGGAGGGTGGAACAGGCATCAGAAAACTGCTTCGAGTATATGTGGCAAATGGGAGAAGCGGGGTGTGCCGAAGTAGTCGGTGTGGTTTGTTCGTCGATGCAGTGGCGTGGCCTAGGACTGATCATCGCACAAACTACGGGCCGCTTCTGCCACGCTCTGCAATGACTCCACAAGCCGAACCACTTCTATCTTGAACTCGGAGATGCAAATCTTCCTTGGTATACGCTTCATCTTTGCCGTACTTTCGCTTTTATCCCGGAGCGTTCTGACGTGCTAAGATTTGCGCCGGCAAGGCCATCTCTGGTCGATGCGATCTGGTTTGTCCAACCGCTCAGGAGATACGTGCAACGGTAAATTATTGGCGTCCCGCGAGAGCGGATATGCAATTGTGAACGTTTTGTGGAAAATAAATCAAAATGTTGACATCCAAACGATCTTATGCCATCCTTTTTACGCCAGAGAAAAAGACGCGATTTTGTCGCGTAAATTCCAGGCACTCAGAGGAATCAATTCGATTCGACATTTTCGATCTGAATGTTCTCCGAACATCTCCGAGAATAAACGAACTCAGCAAAGTGGAAATCTTGTAGTACTGGCACACTGATTTACGCGGAAGAAACGATTTATTCCGGCGTCTGCGTTTTGTGCCTGGTTCCTTTCGCTGCGGAAGGAAGAGGCGGGGCTATGTCTGCACGACATACGTGCGCTGCGGTTGTGGTCCATTCCTACCAATTCATCAAAGGGTGCAATGATGCAAAAGCTGAAAGTACTTGTTCCGATCGGTCTGCTGTTGTGCGCCTGTTGTCTCTATGGCGATACAGGTGTGCCCTATACCTCCGAAGTCGCAATCCGCGACATGCTCATAAAAAAAGTCAATCCAGTTTTCCCTCCAGAGGCTTTGGCCTCCGTCCGGCATGCAGCCGTGATCGAGGCACGCATCGTCATGAACGTCAGCGGCGATGTGGTGGATGCCACGATTCTGGAGAGTCCTGATCCAAGCCTGAACAAAGCG
>JBEKDX010000227.1:0-4586 GCA_050014135.1 Occallatibacter sp. | reverse complement strand
CATCACACTGCTCGCTCTCCAGCCCATAATGACGTTGTAATCAAACGCCCATGGACTTGTGCAGTGTCAGGCATGTCCCCGGTTCAATCTGTCAGGCATGTCCCCGGTCTGTACCAGGGGTACCCCCCCCTCCCCCCCCTAAAATATATTTATTGGCGTAAAGATTTTGCAGGTAATTATTTCGATACGGTCCTGAAATTCGTAACTCCCAATTTAACCGGCGTAGAATCAGTAATACTCGCGAAAAAAGTTACTTTGCCTCTGGCGCGCCAGACTGAGAGATGGCCTTGCCGGCGGTCGCGGGGTTAGCGCGATGAACCGCAGTCTTCGGCGTCGGCTTGCCTCTCTGCGGCGTCACCGTCACCAAATGCGCAGACGTTGGAGCTTCGACCATCGGCCCGTTCAGCGTCTGCGGCTTGCGCTTGGCTACGGCGCTCGAAAAGCCGCCTTGACCGGCTGAGCGCGGCGGAACTGAAATCGCACTCGAGGGTTGAGCCGGCTGAACGCGAGAGGACACGACCCAACTGCCGGCGACCACTCCGCATACTATCGCCGCCGCCGCCGCCGTGCGCGCGAATGAGCTTTGCATCCAGGTAGAGTCCAGACGCATTATCTCTGGCCAGCGCAGAATTCGAGCTTTCGGCGAAGCCGTCCTTGCCGCCGCGCATAAACCGGCCTGCACGCGCTCCTCAAGCCCTTCGGGCGCGGGAAGGCTGGCGATCAGCCGAAGCGTTGCTTCAAACTTGCCGGAATCGAAAGTGCTGTCAAACGGACCCTTCGCAGTTGAATTCATCACAAGCTCCTTTCCACATAGACCGACGGGGAACGGATCTCTGTTCTCTGTTCCCTGACTTCATCGCAAACTCCTTGCGTGGTCCAGCAAACCGGCCATCAGATTACGGGCGCGGAAGAGGCGCGAGCGGACGCTGGATTCGCTGATGCCGAGCACCGAGGCGATCTCGACGCTGTTCAGTTCCTCGAAGGCCGATAGCAACAGCACCTGACGCTCCTTGGTGGGCAGCTTTTCAACGCAAGCCAGCACGTGGGCGTGATGCTCAGCGGCAGCGGCGCGCTCTTCGGCGCTCAGTCCCGTGGCGGGCAGCACGCGGGCCAACTCGGCCACGTCGTCGGTCTCCGGGCGGGTCTTCGCGCGGCGTTTGCGGTCGAGTACGACATTCCACACGATGCGGATCAGCCAAACTCGCTGGTCGCGCACCTCGTCGAGTGTCTCGCGATGGCGCAGCACGCGCACGAAGGCCTCCTGCACGGCATCCTCGGCGTCGGCGGCGTTGCGAAGAACCGAGTAGGCAACGCGATAAAGCGTGCCCGAGTACTGGCTCACCAGCGCGGCAAGCGTTGCCTCATCCGTGTGCTGGCGAGCTTCGTCGTGCACTGCCTTGTCTGCGATCTCCATCCAACCTGAGAATACTGCCTGACCGGCGCTCATAGTCCACCAGACGCGCCCGGAAGTGAAAATGCTCAAATATTCGCGGCGGGGAACAAACGAAAAAGACTCGCGAAGCTCTTCGCTCCGCGAGTCCGTCGGGGTTGATCTGCCGGTGCTCCTACTTGCCGGCGAGCTTCTGTGTGGCAATCGAGCCGGCCATGCCGTCCTTGTCAGCGTCCTTGACCTTGGCCCACAGCGCCTTTGCCTGATCCTGCTTGCCGGTTGCGGCGTACAGATCGGCCAGGTCTAGCTGCGCCGCTGCTAACGACACCGTCGCCGACGGCTTCGCGATCAGCGCATTGTAAAGCGTAATGGCATCGGCATCGCGGGAGCTCTGGTGATAGAGGCCGGCCAGGGCCAGCTTGGCCAGATTGGAGAGATCGCGGTCCCAGGAACCAGCCGCTGTCTTCAACTCCGTCTCGGCCGAGGCGGTCTGGTTCATCTCCTCGAAGGTGATACCGGCAAAGTAGTGAGCTTTCGCGCCCTCGGGCAGCCAGGCATACTGCTTGGCCACGGCGGCGAAGAGCTGGTTCGCGGCTTTTGCCCGGTCGGCCGCTGTCGCGTAGACTCCGCTGGCGGCCGGTGCGCCGGGCTGGGCCAGCGGCGCGTTGTAAGCGTCCAGGGCAGCGCCAAGTGCGGTGTCGGCATAGCCTTCACTCAAGTTCCAATAAACCGACGAGCCGATAGCCGCCAACAGTACGACCACGGCAACGATCACCCAGCGCAGAACGCCGGAGCGGTGTCCACTGATCCAGCTCATGCTGCTCACGGTGGCCTGGGCAAAGCTGTCCTTCTTCAACGCATGACGGGTTTTTGTATCCACGGGGTCTCTTCTTGTCCTTGATCTCTAAACTTGCAAGCGGCCATGTACAACTAAAAGCGCCGCCGCTGCAACCACATCAGTCTATCAGCGCGCCAACAGAGGCGTCTACCCAATGCGGCTGGCTTGCAAAAATGCACCGCTAAACTAAGAAGCGGGCATCCAACGCCAGGAGTGGAATGACTTCCTGATGCCGGACGCCCGCTGGACCCTGGACCGGGTCTAGGTGATAACCTCAGTCTAGGCTTGTTTTTGGCGATTGCAAGTTCTTTTTTGAACATTCATTCCCAAAAGTGACCAGAATCACGGGAATCCGGAATTTGGGTTCTGTCGCGTTGACTTGATGGTCCGCTCCTGATACAAAAAAGTGTTCACCCACGAAATCGAGAGACCAGAGCGCCCGCCCGGTAACCTGGGCAAACTGGAGTATCTGGGCAAACGGAATCACCAGAATCATCAGAACCAGCCGAGCAAGCAGAATAAGCGGAGCCATCAGAACTAGCCGTACAACCTCAGCAAGCCGGACCAGCATGGAAATCATTCAACAACTCGGGACGCTGTTTTTAGGCGCCGTACCCACCATTCTGCTCTTCATTGTGCTGGTTCTGGCCTACCAGTTCCTGGTACAGGGACCGCTGACCCAGACCCTCAAAGCACGTCGCGCCTTGACCGAAGGCGCTGTTGAAGACGCTCACCGGGCGATGACCCAGGCCGAAGCGCGCGCAGCCGAGTACGCCGACAAACTGCGCCAGGCTCGTGGCGAAGTATATAAAGTGCGCGAGGCGCGCGTGAAGCAGTGGAATACTGAGCGCGACGCTGCTGTGGATCTAGCTCGTAAGGCCGCCGGCGTGAAGGTCAGCCAGGCCAAGGCGGAGTTGGAAGCCGAGGCCGCGCTGGCCAAGACTGCGATTCAAGCCTCCGCCAGTGATTTAGCCAATCACGTAATGCGCGCCGTGCTGCCCGCAGCCGCCGGGGGTTCCCGTTGAGAGATTTCGTAGCAGATTTGATGCCAGATTTCATGCCGCACTCGCGTCAACCCCGTCGAATTTTCCGCGTTCTGTTGCTGGCCGTATTGACTGCCGGCATCTCGGCAACGCCCTGCCGGGTTGCGGCGCAGGAGCCGGCCCCGGTGGTCAACTCCACCGCGCCAGCCGCCGCTTCCAGCGAGACAGCCAAACCCGAGTCTAGCGAAGAAGCGCAAACCAACGCCTTCCGCCTCGAAGGCCCGATGGTGAAATGGACGGCCAAGACCTTCCACCTGAGCCTGGAGGCGACAGCCACCCTCTTCGAGTTCATCAACTTCGCGATCATCTTTTTTGGCCTGGGCATTCCCCTCTTCAAATTCCTGCCCAAGTTTCTGCGCAGCCGCCGCGAGAAGCTGAGCGCCGATCTTGATTCTGCCCGCAAGGTGAGCGAGGAAGCCAGCGCGCGGCTGAGCGCGATTGAAGCCAAGCTCTCCGGCCTGGACAGCGAGATTGCGCAGATTCGTGCCCAGGTCGAGCAGGAGAGCAAGCAGGACGAGGCTCGCATCAAGGCCTCCATCGGAGAAGAGAGCTCCCGCATTGTGGCCGCCGCCGAGCAGGAGATTGGCTCGGCAGCCGCGCAGGCGCAACGCACGCTGCGCAACTTTGCCGCCGATCTGGCCATCACGCAGGCCGCCGGGCAATTGACACTGACACCGGAGAACGACCGGGCGCTGATCGCCGAATTTCTGCAAGATGTGACGAATCATGACGGGTCCGGAAACGGCAAAGGAGGGCAGAAGTAAATGGCAGCCTTTGTAGCGCGTTATGCCTGTGCCTTTGCCGACGTGGTAGCCCAGCAAAAGCTGGACTCAGCGGCGCTCGACCGGCAGTTGAATGATTTTCTGGCCACCTGGGAGAGAAGCGCCGAACTGCGCGAGTTGTTCGTCAACCCGGCGGTGGCCGCGCAGCAAAAAATCGCGGTTCTGGACAAGATGAACTTGCATCTCAAACTGCAAAAAGAGCTGCGCAACCTGCTGGCCGTGCTGATCAAAAACGACCGCATCGTTGATGTGAAGGAAGTGGCCGCGGCTTATCGCGCGGAGTTGCAGGCGCGGCAGGGCATTCGTCCGGTGGAGATTGTGACTGCCCGCGAATTGAACAAAAAGGATCGCGAGGGATTGGTGGCTGGAGTGGGCCGTCTGGCCGGCGCAGAGATTCAGGCCAGCTTCAAATTGGACACATCCATCCTCGGCGGAACAGTGGTGCGCATCGGCTCGACGGTCTATGACGGCTCGCTGCGCGGACGGCTGGAGAGGCTGAGAGCAGTGATCAGTGGTCAGTGATCAGTGGTCAG
>JBEKDX010000226.1:0-4714 GCA_050014135.1 Occallatibacter sp. | reverse complement strand
ATGCTTTGCAACTTTCCGCGCCAAGCTCTCAGGTGTTCATTTGCGCTTGCCGCCGTCCGCAATTGAACACGCTGGAAGTTAATACGCAAATTGGAGCGTCAATAGTTCCGCAGTATGGACGCCGCATTCGAACGATTTCTATTCTGATCCTAGGGTAAAGCCATTGTTGTGGTGGATGATGGTAGCGTGGACCATCCGCCCTCCCAACCCGAAGCCGCAGGCGCCTCCAGCCCCAGACTGTCCAGGGAGCAAGCACGCAGATTGGCGCTTGAAGCCGGCTTCACCGAGGCCGGATTGGTCGCGCTGCCCCACGCCAATCAGCACCGAGACGCTGCACGCTTCCAGGAGTGGCTGCAAGCGGGGCGCGCTGGCTCGATGCGCTACCTCGAGAAAACCGGCGAAGATGGACGGCTACTGCGCTCGCGTGTCGGAATTCCCTTTCCCTGGGCGCGCTCGGCGGTGGTCTGCTGGGCCAGTTACAACAGTTCGCAGCAGCGTTCAATCGATGCGGCACCCAAGGGAGCGGGATGGATTGCGCGCTACGCCTGGTCGAGCCGCAAGGATGCAACCGGCTCTCTGCGCCCCAGCGATTATCACAAGGTGCTGCTCAAGCGGATGAAGGCTATAGAATCGCGGCTGCGCGAGCACGTTGGTAGTTTCGAAGCGCGCGCCTTCGTCGACACAGGTCCCTTGGTCGAGCGGTCGCTGGCCGAGGCGGCCGGCCTCGGATGGACGGGAAAGAATACCTGTCTGATTCATCCCAAGCTGGGCTCCTATGGATTTCTCGCGGTGCTGTTGACTTCGCTTGAAGCCGAAATAGAAAATGCTCCCGCTCTGCTGCCCGACCGCTGCGGAAGCTGCCGCCGCTGCCTCGACGCCTGTCCGACCGGCGCGCTGATTGCGCCTTATCAAATGGACGCGTCGCGTTGCATCGCGTATCTGACCATCGAGCATCGGGGTGCGATTGCGCCGGAGCTGATGGAAGGCATGGGAAGGCAGATCTTCGGTTGCGATATCTGCCAGGAAGTCTGTCCGTGGAATCGCAAAGCGCTGCTGACGGACGACTCTGAGTTGACGCCGCGCCCCGAGCTGGTCAACCCGGCGCTCGAAGCTCTGGCGGCGCTCGATGAATCCGCCTTCGAAGAAAAATTCAACGGCTCGCCGCTACGCCGTGCCCGATTTCTCGGCCTTCAGCGCAACCTGGCCGTCGCCATGGGAAACAGCGGCCTCAGCCACTTTGCGCCGAAGCTCGATGAGTGGGCCGAAGCCGCGGACGAGGGGCTGCGGACGGCGGCGCGATGGGCGATGGAAAAACTCCGCCGCGGTTAGGGAAGCTCCAATTAAGTCGATGTTTTGAAAGGGCAGGGCTTTAGCCCCTGAGGGAATGCTGACCCGCAAAAAGAACTTGTTCAGAGCTTCCATAGGCTATTCTTGTATCAACAACCCTTCAGCAGCGGTGGCCCGCGGGTATGTGACCGGGAAGAGATTCTCTCCAGAAAGAGAGCAGCAAGTGGATGACGTTATAGATTCCAAAATTGAGAACAGCACGGCGATTGAGATTATCAGGGTCGCGGACATTCCTGAACCAGCTAAGCAATCCAAGTGGTATCGCTGGCGCAAGGACGGCACGGCGCTGATACGTTACCTGCTCGATAGCGAGGTGCATACCTTCGCCTTCAGCGTCGCGGCCAATGTGATTCTTTCGTTCATTCCTTTTATTGTGCTGCTCTATGCGCTATCGGATACGGTATTCCATCGCTTGGAGATGATGAGGAAAGTTATCGACGACATGGTGCACTATTTCCTGCCCTCAAATCAAGATTTTATCGCCAATAATCTAGCGGGAGTGGCTGCCGCGTCCTCTAAGCATGGTTTGCAGATCTTTTCGCTCATCATGATTCTGGTAGCCTGCACCGGCATCTTTCTGCCTTTGGAAGTGGCGCTGAATCAGGCCTGGGGCGTCACCAAAAGCCGCAACTATCTTCACAATCAAGTCATCGCCTTTGGCCTTGCGACCCTGATGGTAGTGCTGGGAATGGCCAGCATTGTAGTGAACGCGCTGGCGCGCGATGTGCTGGCGCTTATCCTAGTTCACACCACGAATATCAAGATTATCGATTTTGTTCTGAACTTTACTTATGCAGGGACCAGTTTCATATTGCTGGCCGCAACCACCGGAGTGGCATCAATCCTCTTCTTCTTTTCCATCTATTGGCTGCTGCCCAACCGCAAGGTTCCATGGCGGCACGTTCTGCGCACATCGATCTACACGGGAGTAATCTGGCTGGCATCGAAGTATCTCTTCGAAGCAGTGCTGCCGCATATGCATCTGAGAGATCTCTACGGACCGTTCTATGTCTCGGTCGGTCTGCTGTTCTGGGCCTATGCCTCGGGACTGATTCTCTTTGCCGGAGCGCAATTCAGCGTGGCGCGGCTGGGAAACCGCAAAGACAGTTAGCGCTGCTTAACAGAAATTCATATCAGTCTAAACCGCCGCGTAGCGTTCCGTGTCGCATTCTTCCGCTGCGAAGATCATGCGCGGAATCTCGCTGACCGGCTCGGCCTTGCCGAAGAGCCAGCCCTGCGCCAGTTCGCATCCCAGGTCATTCAAGATGCCGGCCTGCTCCTCAGTCTCCACGCCCTCCGCCACCGTGGCCAGCCCCATGCTCCTTCCCAGGTTGATGAGCGAGGCAACAATCTTCCGGCCCGCGCGGCTTTGCGTCATCACGTGAATAAAGCTGCGGTCCACCTTGAGTTCATCGAAGGGAAGGTCGAGCAAATGAAAGAGGCTCGAGTGACCGGTGCCGAAATCGTCCAGCGAGAGACGGCAATGGAGAGACTTCATCTCGCAAGCTACGGCCTGGACCCTGGGTAGGTCTTCGACCAGCGCGCTTTCGGTCATCTCAATGGTCAGCCGTTCCATCGGAAAGCCGTTTCGCTCCGCAGCATTCGCAATCCGCATCGGAATCGACATATCCAAAAGCTGAAGCGGTGAAAGATTGACGGACAACATTAACGGCGCGGGTAGCATGGGTGCCGCCGCGAATATCTTGGCCAATAACTTCTGTGTAAGTGCGTTGATGAATCCGCTCTTCTGTACGAGTGGAATAAAGGCGCTGGGTGGAATGGCTCCCAGCAGAACGTGGTTCCACCGGGCTAGAACTTCAAAACCATTCAGCCTGCCAGTACTCAGTTCTACCTGCGGCTGGAAGAGAGGAAAGAATTCATCCTCTTCAAAAGCCCTGCGTATGTCTTCCTCGTCGAGAAACATAACATAACTCTAAGGCAAAGTTGCAGAAAACGCGATGGACCAAAGTAATGTCTTCCTCGCACTCTGCCTTGCTTTGAGGCAATTAAAGAGTGATAACTTCCCACTCTGGCACAGGAACTCTCCCCACACCTTTTTATTGTCAGACGGCATTGCCTAGATGTCGAGATTCTTCACATCCAGCGCGTTATCCTCGATGAACTTGCGCCGCTTCTCGACGTCTTCTCCCATCAAAGTGGCAAAGATTTCCTCGGCCTCCACGAAGTCCTCCAGCTTGACCTGGAGCAGCGTGCGATGCTCGGGGTCCATGGTGGTCTCCCAAAGCTGCGTTGAGGTCATCTCGCCCAGGCCCTTGTAACGCTGCACCTGGTAGTCCTTCTTGCCCTGTTCGACGATGTAGGTGAAAAGCTCGCGGGCGGTCTGCTTCTCCACAGGCTCGCGCAGCAGGCGGGCCGTGCGGCGAGCCTGTTTGGCCACCGCCTGCGCCTCCGCGCCTTCGCCTTCGGAACCTTCTTCCGCCTCTGCTTCGTCGGAGACGGCCTCAGCAGCGCCGGCCTTCGTGGCGAATTCGATCAGAAATGGCGGCTCGAGATACTCCTTGATAAGCGTGTACTTGGCCATCATCTGCCGGAACTCCGGACTGGATGCCAGAACCCAGTCGATGCGCCGCTCCGCGCCCTGCGCATCCACAAAACTAATCGACCAGGTGTGATGCTCTTCATCCTCGAACGGCTCGCTCAGCGATTTGAAGCCGAACTCATCGGACAACTCGCGCAACTGCGCAGCCAGTTCGACTAGCTTGGGCGGAATATCGCTTTCGGATTTCGAGGCGAAATCGGCGCGGTGCAGAAGCTCGGCGCGGGCCAGCAGTTCAGTCAGCTTCTCGTTTCGGACACGCTTGTCAACCCTTTCGACGTAGCCCAGGTACTCGTTCAGCGTGGCCATGAACCGGATCAGTACCGGGCCGTCGATGCGGCTGGCCGCCTCGCCGTGGCGTACAACCATTCCTTCAGCCGCGCGGTTGACCATCACCTTCACAAACTCTCTCTCGTCCTTGATGTACTGCTCGAAGCGGCCCTTCTTGATCTTGAACAGCGGCGGCTGCGCAATATAAATGTTGTTGCGCTTGATCAGCTCCGTCATATGGCGGAAGAAGAAGGTTAGCAGCAGCGTGCGAATGTGCGAGCCGTCGACGTCGGCGTCGGTCATCAGAATGATTTTGCCGTAGCGAATCTTGCTGGCGTCAAAGTCGTCCTTGCCGATGCCGCAGCCGAAGGCGGTTATCATCGCACGGATCTCCTCGTGGCCCAGCATCTTGTCGTAGCGAGCCTTCTCGACGTTGAGTATTTTTCCACGCAACGGGAGAATCGCCTGGAAGCGCCGGTCGCGCCCCTGCTTGGCGGTGCCGCCGGCGCTCTCGCCCTCCACCAGATACACTTCGCAGCG
>JBEKDX010000225.1:0-4748 GCA_050014135.1 Occallatibacter sp. | reverse complement strand
GGCACTTCAGAAAACCCAGAAAGGTCACCTGGAGCGTCGGAAAGAACTTTAGTACACTGAATCAACCTTGCGCAAGTGAAAAAATGAAGTATTTTGGATGTAATGCTCAAAATTGTGGAAAACATTCAATTAAACTGATCATTTTCGCTCATTTATACCCATCCGGTGATCAAGATGACTTGATTTTGAGCGCGGGGTCAGTTCAAAAATGGTGATCGGAGGGAGACGGGGGTTTCAACCCCCGTGTAAGCCAATGAAATCAACGATGGCTTGAGCCACGGAGGAACGCTTTTCACCAAATCTGCCCGATAGACTGAGTTTTTCCGCAGCCTGTTTAGCTCCTGCGGTTTTGTATCCAGTGATTTGCAATTCCGCCGCAGCTAAAGTCGGAATCTAAACTGACCATTTGCGGCACGACTGAAGTCGTGCCTGACCCCATCGATGGTCTGAAGATAATTTTGCAAGAGGCTCGGAGCTTCCGCTATTCTTCCCAGCGGCCTCCTTTGACTCAGCAGCAGCCTGCAACGCCTGCCCACGCAATGAACGATATACTGACTGTTGATGCTGTGATGCAGTTTACGCAAAGGAAGTCCAGAGTGTTTGACGATTCCGAGTTCGAGCAAAATCTCTTCAAGCTGCGCCAGGAAAAGCTGGAAGCGATCGTGAAGCTGGGCCAGGCGGCCTATCCCAACCACTTCCTTGCCTCCCACACCGTGCCTCAGGTGCGCGAAGAGTGGGACCCGAAAAAGGCCGAGGAGCTTGAAGCTCCGCGCGTGACGGTCTCCGTCGCGGGGCGTATCATGGCCATTCGCGCCCAGGGCAAGGCGGGCTTCGCCACGTTGCAACAGGGCGGCCAGCGGCTACAGATTTACGTGCGTCTGGATGCCGTGGGCGACGAGGGTTTTGCGCTCTATAAACTGCTCGACATGGGCGACCATATCGGCGTCTCCGGCTACCTCTTCCGCACGCGGACTGGTGAGTTAACGATCCACGTCGAGACGCTCACCTTCCTGGCCAAGGCGATGCTGGCCCTGCCGGAGAAATTCCACGGCCTGGCCGACGTCGAGCTGCGTTACCGCCAGCGCTATGTGGACCTCTTCACCAACCTCGACGCCCGCGAGGTCTTCGTCAAACGCGCCAAAACCCTCCAGGCGCTGCGGAAGTTCTTCGACAGTCGCGGGTATATCGAAGTCGAGACGCCGATGATGCAGCAGATCGCCGGCGGCGCGGCGGCACGACCCTTCGTGACGCATCACAACACGATGGACATGGACCTCTTCCTGCGCATTGCGCCGGAGCTTTATCTGAAGCGCCTGGTCGTCGGCGGCTTCGACCGCGTCTACGAGATTAACCGCAACTTCCGCAACGAAGGCGTCAGCACCCAGCACAACCCCGAGTTCACCATGCTGGAGTTCTATCAGGCCTATGCGAATTATCACGACCTGATGGACCTGACCGAAGAGCTGATTGCGTTTGTCGCAAAAGAAGTGAACGGAACGACGATTCTTCCATCTGGCGAGAAAGATGAAAATGGCAATTCTATTCCGCGTCTTGATCCAAATGGAAAGCCAATTGACATTGGCATATGGACGCGGCTGACGATGCGTGAAGCGATTATCAAATATTGGCCTCCAGAAGCAGGAAATGCCCCGCAATCATCGGAATTTTCCAGCTTTGATCGACTTCTTGCCAGGGTTGTCCTATCACATAATCACCTTGGTGTAGAGCTGGAGGGAATCAAGCACGGCGTGCCTAACCCTGAGTACGCAAGTCGGAATCTACGACTAGTTATGCTGAGGGCTGCGTTCATGAAATTGGTGTTTGAATTCAAGAAGTTCGAAGACGTGGGTCGAGCCATTTACACTCTTTTCGAAGAGCTCGTGGAACCCTTCCTCATTTATCCCACAATCATCTACGATTACCCAACAGCAGTATCACCACTGTCGAAGCAGAAGCCCGATGATCCAGACCATGTGGAACGCTTCGAGTTCTTCTGCGGCGGCTTTGAGCTAGGAAACGCCTTCAGCGAGTTGAACGATCCCATCGAGCAGCACAAGCGCTTTGCCCAGCAGCTTGAGGATCGCGCCCACGGCGACGACGAGGCCCATCAGATGGACGAGGATTACGTCCGCGCGCTAGCCTACGGCTTGCCTCCCACCGCCGGCGAAGGCATCGGCATCGACCGTCTGGTGATGCTGCTGACCGGCTCCAAATCCATCCGCGATGTGATTCTCTTTCCGCTGATGAGGAACAGGGACCAGGGGACCAAGGGACCAGAAAACGAAGGGACCAAGGGACCAGGGGACCAGGGGACCGGCGCACAATGAAATTCGAGGAGCTTCCATGGGACAATCATTCAAAGATCTCCTCGCATGGCAACACGCCATCGAGCTTTCGACCGAAATCTATAAACTGACGGCGGCCTTTCCGAAGGCGGAACAATTCGGTCTATCCAACCAGATGCGCCGTGCCGCAGTTTCCATCGCAAGCAACATTGCAGAAGGTTATGGGCGAGCCACCAAAGGCGAGTACATTCAGTTTCTCGGCATCGCACGCGGCTCTTGCTCTGAACTCGAAACACAGATTGTCATTGCTGGAAATCTCGGCTTTGGTACACCGCCCAACCTCCAAAATTCTGATGCTTTATGCCACGATGTTAGTCGGCTCCTGAGCGCCCTTATGAAATCTCTCCGCGCCCAGCAGCAGGAACAATAGACGAAGGTCGTCGGCGGGCCGGTCCCTCGGTCCCCTGGTCCCTTGGTCCCATGCTTTTAGGAGTCTTACTTGAACATTCTCTTCATCGGCGACATCTTCGGCAGCGCGGGACGCCGGATCGTGCGTGAGCACATCGGCCATCTGCGCGAGGCGCACGCCGTCGATCTCGTCATCATCAACGCGGAAAACGCCGCCGGGGGCTTCGGCCTGACTCCGCAGATCGCCGAGGAGCTCTTCGATCTGGGTGCGGATGTTCTCACCACCGGCAACCACGTCTGGGACAAGCGCGAGCTGATCGACTATATGAACGCTACGCCAGCCGACAGCCAGGAGCGCGGTCGCCGCGTCCTGCGCCCCGCCAACCTCCAACCGGGAGTGCCCGGCTATGGCGTCTTCGAGGGAACGACAGCCAGCGGCGTACAGTACGCGGTGATTCAGTTGCAGGGCTGCGTCTTCATGAATACGACCAACGACCCCTTCCATGCCGTTGACGCGCTGCTCGGCGACATCCGCGCCAAAGTCATCGTGGTCGACTTCCACGCCGAGGCCACCAGCGAGAAGGTGGCGCTGGGCTGGTATCTGGATGGCCGCGCGACCGCCGTGCTGGGCACGCACACCCACATTCCCACCGCCGACGAGCGTGTGCTGCCGGGCGGAACCGCCTACCAGACCGATGTGGGCATGAGCGGCCCTTACGACAGCGTGATTGGCGTCGAGAAGGAGCTGGTGCTGAAAAAATTCCTCACCGGAATGCCCAGCAAATTCGATGCCGCCAAGGGAAACCCCAAGATGTGCGCCGCGCTCATCAATTGCGATCCCCAGACCGGCCGCGCCACCCGCATTCAGCGCATCATGCTGGGAGAGTGAACGACACTGACCACTGACCACTGTCATTTGATCAGTATCGCCTTCGCCGTCGGATCCTCCGGCTGGACGGGCTTTCCCTGGACCTCGTTCGCCTTCCGCTCGACGGCCTTTTCCCGCGATTGCGGCGCTCGTGAGTGTGTGGCTTTCAGCAACTTCCCTTTGCCGTTAAAAGTCATCGTCCAGTCCATGGGCCGGGGAATCACTGACACGTCTGTAAATGAAATCACAGCGCCGCCGCGCAGGGGAATCACTTCTCTGCCCGTTGGAGCGGTCGGCAGCTTGCGAAAATCGGCCTCTTCCGGTGAGCCGATGAGCGGGTGCGCTCCGGCCAATGCGGCGTAGCAGAGTCCGGTTGCAAGCCACTCCGGGGTCGTTTCAATGTGCTCTTCGGCACGAATGTGGTTGAAGGCCGAGATGGTGAGCGCGTTGATCGGCGCGGGCGAAAAAAGCGAATAGCTACGTCGCTGAATAGGAATGATGCGCACACGGCCCTCGATCGAGCGCGGAATCGACGCGGAAAAGACGCTCACGTCACCCACGCCATTGTTGCGCGTAAATTGCAAAAAGAGGTGGTTGGGCAGCGCCGGGCAAACCACCTGCTGGTAGCTCCATTTGCCCACATTGAATTCCAAGCCGGCAAACCCGGCGCGCTCGCCGATCACGAACTCAGCATCCGCCACCAGATCGCGATCCGGCTGGGTCATCTGGTCATAGGAGCGGAACTCGAGCGCCGCAGCAGGAGCCGGTGCCTCGCCGCCGGGAGGGAACGGCATTGGCCGCTGCTCTGCCTTGCGCTGATGGCTGGGCTGAGGGGCGGAGAGATCCTGGTCTGGCTGCGACTCAGCGGAAGCGCATTGCAGCGTGAGGGCGGCAAGGGCCAAGACGAAAGAGGAGATGCTGAAGCGTTCCATGCTGCCCCTAGCCTACCACCACCACTGACCTCTGGATGAGCGTCGTGGAAGCACAAAAAGGGGCAGCCTGACGCAGGCTGCCCCTTGATGGCCCAGGAGGAGGGTAGATCGCGCTAGAGCCTTGCTGGCTCCGGCGCATTCAGAAAATCACGGCGATCAACAGATCAATGCGCCGCAGGCTTCCCGGCTGGTGGTTTGTGCGCCGGGACGGGCTTTTTCTTCTCGAGCTGGACTTCTCCGTCGCGCAGCACGATC
>JBEKDX010000224.1:0-4751 GCA_050014135.1 Occallatibacter sp. | reverse complement strand
GGCGTCAATCTCGTTGCGCGCCGCGGCGGTGGACTTCGGCCGCCAGGTCGAGCACAGGATGCTGTCGCAGTCGAGCGTCATCAATCCTGAGAACAGGCATGGCCTGGACGCCTCCGGTGTCGCCTTTAGCGAGAACATCTGAATGTATCTGCGACCGATGGTGAGATGGTCGCAGTGCCACTCAACGGGGCTCTTGACGATCTGCCGGTCCACGCCGTCATCGGCGGACAAATTGTCTTCGGCCGCCCACTCTTCAAAATTGAACATGTAGCTGAAAAACTGATAAACATCGTTCTTTTCGAGTAAGCGCAATCCAAGTAAACCGGCGAGATGGCCTTCGAGGAGCTGTGCTGTCTTTTCGAGACTGGCAAGCATCCGCATGGTGTCGGTGGCGTATTCCTTGGGCTTGCTCGCGAAGGTCGCTGCCTTCGGCGGCTCCAACGTCAGGCACCAGTGCAGATCGATTCGGCGGAAGCCAGCCGTCTTGTCAAGAAAACTCAATCTACCATCCACAAATACCTGCGTGACCGAATTTCCGTAGTCTGCCCTCCTCGGTAAGCCGAAGCCGGACATGACGCGCGTGTACTGGTACAGACACGCCCCTTCGGGCAGGCCGCGCAACGCGCCTTCAATCGCGCGCATCTCGGCTTCAAGTTCTTGATCGATCAGCCCCTCTTCGTCAATGCCGGCGAGTGAAAAGAGGCAGCCGTAACCACCGCCTTTGAGCGCGAAGAGTCGTTCATTGACGAAGCGCGCAATCGGCACGATGCTGCACGCAGCTCCGGCCTTGGCGAACCAGGGCGTGTATTTCAATTGCTCAGTGTTTGCGCGGGTCATAGTAGGACCTCTGGCTCAGGCTCAAGCCATAAAGCTCGAACATCTTGGGATGTTTGCGAACGATCAGCCACGCACTCACTGCAAGCGCGGGAAAGGCGATCATCGCCACCATGCGGAACCCAACGAGGAAAACCGTTACGCAGACGAATACGATCGCCATCCATGCTGTGAGGTCGAGGCCCAGCTTGGCCCTCGGTCGATTCAGCGCCTGGTTGATTGGTAACGGTTCTCCTCGCTTGGTCATGGCCGCCACCTACTGCATCGTCTGACCGGTGAGCGAGCCAATCCAGCCGGCGCCCCATCCCAGGACTCCAGCGCCGAACAGCGCGCCAAAGAGTCCCGGAATCGCGTCCGCAAAGCGGCCACTCATCATCCGGATTCCGGCGAAGATCAACCCGCCGAAACAGATGACAGCGCCCGCATAGATGGCGAAGGTCTTGAAGGTGGTCATCAGCGTGGTCGCCCCGGAGAAGTCCATCGTCCCCTGGGCGTGGGCAACGCTCGTGAGCGAGAGCGCAAGAAGGGTAGGAGCCATCGCGCGGATGGCATCGCTGAGCTTTCGTTTGAGGTTGTGATTTCGGAAGCATGAACGAAGTGACATGGGCATTCTCCTTGTGGCGTGTATCAATCGCCATGAGGGGAAGTTAATGCCGTTTCGCAGGCTCGTCCAAGACTTCTTATCGATTTCGCCACACATTTTGCCTATGGCGGGTGGGTGCGGTTTCAGCCAAGCAACTCTAATTGCTCTGGCGGGCTCGCCTTCAGAGGACGCTTCTTTCTTCTCGAATCTGATGAACTCTCCAGGAAGAATCGTTCGACGAATGGGATCGCGACATGATCGGTGTGCTTCAGACGGACGAACGCCGTATCTTCCGACCAATTGACACCTGCAATTGGTCGCGTTATGAGGCCGGAATCAAGAGGCCATAGCTGGTCGATCAGGGCAAGACCGTAGCGCTCTTTGACCATCCATTGAATCTCTGAGGGAGTGCGGGCAGAACAAGCTACATGGATCGAGATTCCTATTTCCGCGAACATCTCAACAAGGCGGGAATGCGCTGATGGATGCAGTTCGGGGTCACGGAATACTGTAATGCGCTGCGCAACCTCATGAATATCGAGTTGCGCACGATCAGCGAGGGCATCGTCCGATCGCATACAAACCACTAATGGCGACTGAGCGATCTGCTGAACGCAATAGACACTCGAATCGATTGGCAACGGCAGAATGGCGCAGTCGAGCATTTGGGCATCGAGGCGTTGCAAGCAAAGTAGTGGATCTCCGCTCAGTAGTCGAATTGCACAACCGGTGAACACCCCTTCATAGTTTTCACGAAATTTCTCCAGTAGCTTTGCGTTGACAAAAGAGGAGAAGCCGAGCCGCAGAGGAGGCACTTCTTTGCGTTGAACCGCTCGGGCCATTGCCAGTGTTTGGTCCCACTCTCGCAGAGTCTCCTCTGCGTATGCGGCAATGAGTCGGCCTGCGGCGGTCAACTGGAGACCCTTCTGCAAACGGTCGAAGATTGGAAGCTCGATGTTATCTTCGAGCTTCCCGATCTGATGGCTGAGTGACGACTGTGCGACAAAGACCTGCTTTGCCGCGCGGGTAAAGTTCAGCGTCTCGGCGGACGCTTTGATGTAGCGAAGAAGACGGAATGTGAGGGAATCTGACATGGGCCTTGATGCCCCACGCGGCTTTCGTCCATTCCACAAGCCCGCGAGCCAGTAGGCTGTGGAAAACCCGTGCTGAATCCTATAGTTCGGAAAGGGAGCCGATCTGTCAATAAGGCTCTTGGAGGAAGCCGGACTCCTTGAGGTAACCACAGGTTCCCAGGTTTCAATGAAGGTGACATAGATAAAAACTGGGGCGAAATCGATAAAAAATATTGGACTGATACTCGTTGAGACCTCAGGCTCAAAGCTGATCGATCGCATGAGGTGCCCAATGGAAAATCCGTCCGAAATCATTCATCCCTTCGATAGACCCGAACCGATTGGAAGCCGAGCATCGAACGAAGGCCGACGCTCTCTTCAGCGGCTTCGCAAACCTCCAAGGAGTGTTGCGGAAGCTGAGCCGCTTCTCACGGCTGAGGATGTCGCCAGACGCCTCAATGTCAGCACCGATTGGGTTTGGGACCATTCCTCAAGGAAGAAGCCGTTGTTGCCTGTCATTCGCATGGGCGATGGGGCGCTGCGCTACCGGGCCAGTGCTATTGAAGCATTCATCGACGAGCGAGAGCGACTGAGTGCCATGCGTCGGCGCGCATGAGGCGGGCGGACATGCGGTCATTTGCAAGCTCTCTTATCGGCTGATGGATGAGCGTTTGATGCGTTCTCAATGTGGCTCCGGGACCCCTATCTTACGGCCAAAACTCCGGTAAAATATAGGTAGGCCCCATCCTTTCCCGCCACAGAAACTGAGGAACGAATGGGTACATCGCACCAACGGGGATTTGTAACACCTCGTGGGAAACAGTGGTATGGGTACTACCGCAAGGTAGTGAATGACGCGACCACTGACGAGCAAAAGACCGTTCGCGTTCCGGTCATTCTCGGGCTGAAATCGAAGATGTCCAAATTCGAGGCTCGCGAAGCGCTGCAACGTGAAATCACAAAACAGATAGGGGAGCCGGGTTCCCCTACCAGAATCATGAACGATGGCTCTGTCACCTTCGCCTGGTTCGTCGAGAATCGCTTTCTTCCGTTGAAAGAAGCTGCCTGGAAAGAAGAGACAGCGAAGACGAAAAAGATTCTCATTCAGCGTGACCTCATCGACCCGCTCGGCGAGATTCCGTTGGTCAACTTCGACAAGTTCAGCTTGCAGCTCCATCTCAACAAGCTGGCTATAACCCGGTCCAAGGATAGAGTGCTGCAAATGCGTGCATACGTTCGGGACATCTTCGCCGAGGCAGTCGATCAGGACTTCCTCGCCAAAGATCCTGCGCGCAAAGTGAAAGTGCCCGCGCAACTGCGCGAGACCGACACAACAACGCTCACCTGGGATCAGCTCGGCCTCGCTCTCATGGAACTGGCTCTACGGGATCGCATCCTGCTGGAGTTGGATATGACGAATGCTCTCCGTCCAAGTGAGCTGCTGGCGTTCCGTTGGAAGTGCTTCGACTACGATGCCTGCACGTTGAAGATCACGGAGACCGTCTACAAGGGCAAGATTCGTCCTTGGGGAAAGACCAAAAAGAGTCTCACGGTCATCCACATTCCGCGGAAGCTCGCGGACGATCTGGAGACATGGCGTCTGAAGTGTAAGGAACAAGCTAGAGAGGCCGCGTCCAAAGACAAGACGAAGTCTCCGCTTCTGTCTCCGGACGACTTCATTTTTGCCAACGAAGTTGGTGGGTTCCTCGACACCGACAACTTTCGGAAGCGGGTGCTTCACAAGCTGGCCCGCGATCTGGAACTGCCGAAGTTGACGTTTCAGGTCATCCGGCGCACGATTGCGACGCTGGCTCAGAAGAAGGGCACAGTCAAGGACGTGCAGGGCGTGATGCGGCACTCACGGACGGCAACAACCACCGATGTCTACATGCAGGAGATTCCCGAGAGCGTGCAGGCGACGGTCAACTCCATCAATCGGGAGTTGAGAAAGTCGTCGGACAAGAATCACAGTAAGACGGCGAAGCCGTTACCGGATGCGGTGGCTTTTGGAGGGAAGGCATTCAAGCGCGGCACTGCGTCCGTAAAAGTGTTTGGAAATTTGACACCAAATGACACCAAACACTCCGAGAAGGAGGTTGTTTGCTTTCGCTAAGCTATTGATTTGTAAGGGGTTTATTGGTGGACCTGGTCGGGATCGAACCGACGACCTCTTCCATGCCATGGAAGCGCGCTCCCAAACTGCGCCACAGGCCCACATGTTGCAAGGGATGCAACTTTTCTATTGTCTCCGTTGAGGCCTG
>JBEKDX010000223.1:0-4755 GCA_050014135.1 Occallatibacter sp. | reverse complement strand
CTCGTCCATCACACTGCTCGCTCTCCAGCCCATAATGACGTTGTAATCAAACGCCCATGGACTTGTGCAGTGTCAGGCATGTCCCCGGTTCAATCTGTCAGGCATGTCCCCGGTCTGTACCTGTTCCGTACTTCCTGTTTTTTATCCCCCCCCTCCCCCCTATTTGCTGTGAAACTGTGAAAATGTGAAGGGACCGCCTTCCCTTCTTGTGACGGTCAAACAAACTGGCCGTGATGGCTGTCACGCAAAGCAGGATTCTGTGTCGAATTCCACAGCTAAGGTTACCTCCGGTTTCTTTTCGACTTGCCGCTTGCGCTGCAAAGGCGATATATGTAAGTGTTCACTAATATACGGAGGTGCCGGATGGATGAAATAAAGGATTCCACGCTGGGCGAGGAAATCAATCGCCTGCAAGCCGAACATCATCACTACGCTCAGCGTCTGGAAGAATTGCTCCAAAAACCCTATCTCTCCACAGAGGAGCAGATCGAAGAAGTCAAGCTGAAGAAGCTCAAACTGCACGCCAAGGATTTGATCTTTGCCTTGGAGCGCGGCTTGCCGGTCGTCGCTTAGGGTCATTGCAGCAATAGGTTATGCAGGCGAATCGCCGGAGCGCGCGCTTTGCGCGGCCTCCTCGTGGCTAGTGTGCTCTTTGAATTGGCTGGCTCCATCGGCAATCTACCCGAGTCGCCGTATAATCGTTGGGGACTATGGTTCGTGACGGTTACATCTACGGTTTGGTCTTTCTGGCAGCGGCGGTTGCGGCTGCTTGGGCCACGGGCAACTGGGCGTGGAGCATAGCGCCCGTGCTTCTGGCGGCATTTTTTCTCTGGTTCTTCCGCGATCCTGAGCGGGAGATTCCCTCCGGACTGGGCCTGATTGTCTCGCCCGGCGACGGGTTGGTGACCGAAACGGCTGCCATCAATACTCCCGACGGGCCGCGTCAGCGGATCAGCATCTTCCTCAGCATCTTCGACGTGCATGTAAACCGTTCGCCCATCGGCGGCGTTCTCAGCAGTGTCTGCTATCAGAAGGGCCTGTACCTGAACGCTCTGAATCCGGTTTCGGCCGACCGCAACGAGCAGAACATCGTCACCGTGCGCGACGAGCGCGGCAACAGCGACCGAGCCGGCGTGAGTTTCGAGGTGACGTTCAAGCAGATTGCCGGCCTGTTGGCCCGGCGCATCGTCTTCAACCTCAAGCAAGGTGACCGGGTGGTGCGCGGCCAGCGCGTAGGCCTGATCAAGTTTGGCTCCCGCGTGAACGTGCTGTTGCCGGCCGAAGCGGTTATCCACGTAAAAGTGGGTGAGCGCGTCAAAGGCGGCTCGAGCGTACTGGCAGTCATGCCGGAAGGAGTCCACGGATGAACCACCTCGACCCCGCACAGGCCAAAGCCAGAGCGCGGGCACAGTTGCGCCGCGGAATGTTCCTACTGCCTTCGCTGTTTACCGTGGGCAATATAGCCGCCGGCTTCATTTCCATCACGCAAACCATGGCGGCGATGACCGGCATTGGCGACGCGCGTATGCACCTGGACTGGGCCGCCATCGCCATTCTGATCGCCATCCCGCTGGATTCGCTCGACGGCCGCATCGCCCGCATGACCAACACCTGCAGCGACTTTGGCAAGGAACTGGATTCGCTGGCCGACGCCATCACCTTCGGTGTCGCTCCCAGCCTGCTGGCGCTCATCTGGGGCTTCCATTTCCTGCCCGATTCCATCGCTCCGCAGTTGCACGAGAACCTGCTGCACGCCGGAGCTTTCATTTGCTTTCTCTTTCTCATCGGAGGGGTCTCGCGGCTGGCCCGCTTCAACATCAGCCACGACGCCCAGCCGCGCAATCCGGGCCGTGCGGATCGCAAGTATTTTGTGGGTATGCCGATTCCTGCCGCGGCTGGTCTGGTAGCCGCTTGCGTCCATCTCTGCTACGGCTATCCGAACGAGGCCTGGTGGGTCGCCCTCATCTGGCTAGGACTGGTCGGCGCCTGCGGCTTCTTGATGGTCAGTACATGGAGGTTTTGGTCGGGCAAGGAGCTTAATCTCTCTCGACGCCATCCCTTCCAGATTCTGTTTTTCGTCTCGATAGTGCTGTTTGTCGTCTTCAAGTTCTCCCAATTCGTGCTCTTCTCGATGGCGCTGGTTTATATGTTCAGCGGCATCTGGGCGCGAGCCGCTTACTCCTGGTCGCGACGCCGGCGCTGGCGGAGGGCTGACGCGCCCGCTCCAGAGTAGAAAAAGCAGCTAACAGCCAAAAGCTGATATTTGAAAGCTGCATTTAAGGAACGCCTGTGTATAAAATCGCCATTGCCGGAGCCAGTACCCTGGTGGGCCGGGAGTTGAAGGAAGCCCTCTCTGAGTCGCCGCTGGCTGCCTCTCACTTCACGCTGCTCGACGAGGAGGAGGCGCAGGGCCAGTTGGATCAAGTGGGCGACGAAGCCACGTTCATCCAGGCCATTGCCCCCGACGCCTTCGAGCGCATGGACTTCACGTTTTTCTGCGGCTCCGAAGACCTGACCCGCAAGCACTGGCGCTCGGCGCTCCGTGCCGGCTCGACGGTGCTCGATCTCTCCGGCGCTCTGGACCAGGAGACCGGCGTCGTGGTGCGCGCGCCCTGGCTGGACCTTCCCAAGACCGAGGCAGCGGTAGACCTCTTTACTCCCGCCGTCGTCCCGGCCCACCCCGCGGCGCTGGCGTTGGCGCTCGTGCTCGAACGGCTGCATCAGGCCGCACCGGCGCACATCGCATTCGCCACCTTGCTCGAGCCGGCCAGCGAATTTGGCCGTGCAGCCATGGACGAACTCCACCAGCAGACCGTGAATCTGCTCAGCTTCCAGGAGTTGCCGCGCGAGCAATATGACACGCAGGCGGCCTACAACCTGCTCGCCGGCATGGGTGAAGCTGCCAAGATCAGCCTCTCAGCAGTCGAGGCGCGCATTCGCCGCCACTACGCCGCTCTATCGGCAGATCGTTGTCCCGCCCTCGCCCTGCAAGTGGTTCACGCCCCCGTCTTTCACGGCCACACATTTTCGATTGCCATCGAACTCGAGAAGCCGGTGGAGATTGCCGAGTTGGAAAAGGCTCTGAGCGGCGACCACGTCGAGTTGGTGCAGGAAGAGACCGATTCGCCCTCCAATTTGTCCGCCATAGGGCAGAACGATGTGCTGGTCAGGCTGCGGCCCGAAGTGGGTGTGCGCAACTCCAGCCAGGTTTCGCGTCTCTGGCTCTGGGTCGCCTCGGACAACCTTCGCCTGCAGGCGCAGAATGCCGTCGCCTGCGCCATGGACCTGCGCCGCCTCAGGCCGAGAGGAACAGTGCAGTAACCACCTGCGGTGGGGCCAACGGCCTTCGGCACATTCCGCGCCAGAAAAAAGCGTGGCGCATGACGTTGGGTGAGTCAGAATTTTGCTATACTTTGACTAGTCGATTTGATTGGTCAATTTATGCAGACAATTCAAGCCTCTGAAGCCAAGACCCACTTCCTCCGCATTCTCAACGACGTCGAGCGCGGAGAAAGCGTCATCGTCACTCGCCATGGCAAGCGCATCGCTCGCCTGATCCCCGAGGTTGAGATCGATCAAGAGCGCGTTCAGCGGGCCATTGATGGAATGCGCGCCCTGCGACAGCGCACTGGCAAGGTTTCTCTAGAGGAGATTATCTCTATGAAAAATGAAGGCCGTGCTTGATGGCTTTTGTCCTCGACGCCTCCGTTTCGGCAGTTTGGGCGCTGGCCGACGAGTCTTCTTCGTTGGCTGATATCGCTGCCGGCCGCCTCAAAAACGAGAATGCCTTGGTGCCACCATTATGGTGGTACGAGGTTCGGAATCTCTTAATCATCAACGAACGCCGGAATCGGATGACAGTCGAGGATTCTGCCCAATATCTTGAATTGCTCTCTTCTTTCCCGATTCAAGTTGACCCCGTCCAGGACGAGCAAGCAGTTTTTCGATTGGCTCGGGAATATCGGCTGTCATTTTACGATGCCGCCTATCTGGCTCTGGCCATGCGTGAGCGCGTTCCACTGGCCACGCTGGATAAAGCTCTCAGCGCCGCCGCTCAGGCCGCCGGTGTTCCGCTGCTGGCGTAGCCTATCCGCTTACGGCTTGGCCGCCAGCTTGGGCGGATCAACCACGTACTCATCGCCAATCCGCTCCAGCAAAATTCCGCGACGATCATCCAGCAGCTTCTGTTGATTGGTCAGCTCGATAAACTCCTTCTTCTCTTCGGCCGTCAGCGGCGTCGCGGGCGTGTTCAGCTTGTCCAACTCGTCCAGTCGAACCTGCAAACGCGCCATCTCGCGGTCGATCAGCACGGGATGAATCACCGGCGTCTTGGTGTGGCCCGCGGCCATCTCGTTGCGGTTGTTCTCGCCCCAGACCGGCAGAACGCCCACATGGCCCAGCTCGACGCGCACGCCGGCTGGCCCATAATCCTTGCGGACAGCGGAAAACAGTCCAATCATCTCGTCGCGCGGGTCGCCGTTTTTGTCCGGCATCAGACCGTCCACGTAATTGCGCGACTGGTTGGAGAGGAAATTTCCCAGCGAGTAAAAGATGACTGCATCGCGTCCATCTGTGGTGCGGTAGGTCTCGACCGGTTGCAGCACGTGTGGATGATGGCCCACGATCACCGAAGCTCCGGCCTCAAGCATCTTGTGCGCCGTCTCTACATCCTCGGGCCGGGGCGCGGGCGAGTACTCGATGCCCCAGTGAATCGAAACCACCAGGAAATCACACTGCGCGCGCGCCTTCTTGACC
>JBEKDX010000222.1:0-4771 GCA_050014135.1 Occallatibacter sp. | reverse complement strand
CCCGATGATTCTACTGGGCGTCTTTTTTGGCCTGGTGCTGATTTGCGGGCTCTGCTTCGGCTTGGGCTATGCTGTGGGCCATCACGACACCCAGAACTGCGCAGCCGCCGTGCAGCCGCCCGAAGTGAGCGAGCAAGAAGCACTGCCTACGGGCGCTTCGCGGCTAAAGTCCTCGGCGACTGCGACGAACAGCGTCGCGCCCGTGTCACAGAGCAGCGACGTCGATCAGCCTTCCGCGTCGAATACCAATCCTGTTGCGGCGAGTCAAGCCGCTCCAGCTGGTTCGCCGCAAACTTCGCCCCCTCAGCCTGTGGTCAAGCCAGCGTTGCCGTCAACGGAGCCGGTCCAATCTACGTCAACGGGCACGACGATGGTTCAGATTGCGGCCGTCTCGCATATGGAAGATGCCGATGTGCTGGTCGGTGCGCTGCGCAAGCGCGGCTACGAGGTCAGAGTAGATCGCGATGCCGCCGACGGCCAGTTCCATGTGCGCATCGGACCCTTCGCAAGTCGCAACGAAGCCGGCGCAGTGCGCCAAAGACTGCAGGACGACGGCTACAACGCCGTTGTGCAATAGTACATCAGGAGGTCACTTTGAAGACAATTCGACGCAATTCCCCTTGCGCCTTCACTCTTGTTCTCTTCGCGCTGATTTCCAGTGTGGGCGCACAGCAACTCACGCCAAAGCTGCAGAACGCCGTGGGCCATTGGCAGGTGGTCAACAGCGATGGCACGCCCGGTGGCAAGGTGGACACTTACCTGGAGAACGGCAAGCTTTTTGGGCACGTCACCGAGGCGCGCCCTGGACGCACACCGCAAGACCTGTGTGTCAAGTGCTCCGGCGAATACAAGAATCAACTCATCCTAGGCATGATCCTGATGCGCAACTTCCACGCGGAGGGCGACGATTGGGTGGGCGGAACGGTTGTGGACCCGGAAAATGGGAAGGAATATAAGGGCAAGATTTGGGCCGTGGGCAAAGACAGCCTGCATATGCGCGGCTATATAGGAATTCAACTGCTGGGTCGAACCGAGAGTTGGGTAAGGATTCCTTGAGCAGGCTGGATTGATTTCTCATGCCCGCATCCACTCCGGCAATCCCGAGGCGATGACCGCGCGCACGGCTTGCGAGAGTTCCTCACGCGAGGCATAGTCACCGGGATTCACTGGCGCGTGAAAGATCATCTTCACCTTGCCCGGCTTGATGCCAAATCTGCCTTTGGCCATCAGTGTCTCGGTGCCGGAGATCGAGACCGGAATGACCGGCGCTCCGGTCTGCATCGCCAGATAGAACGGGCCCTTCTTGAAGGGCAGCATACGGCCGTCGGGCGAGCGCGTGCCTTCTACAAACGTAGTAATGTGCAGGCCCTTGTCCAGAATTCTTTGAGCCGCGGCCACGCTCTTCTTGGCGCTGGCCGCGTCGCCGCTGCGGTCCACCGAAATGAACTCGCCCAATTTGAGGCAGTAGCCAAAGACGGGCATCTTCATCATCGCACGCTTGGTAAAGGCGGCTGTGCGCCCCGGAATCCGCGGAATCAGACCGGGCGGGTCCAGGTTCGAGACATGGTTGGCCATGAAGATGCACGCACGGCCTGCGGGAACCAGCTCCCGCCCTTCAACCCGCACGCGGATGCCAGCCACGAAGAAGCCGGTGCGGACGATGAAGCAAGTCGCTGCATAGAGTGGTCCCGCGTTGCCGGTAACGACGGCCAACGGAATGAAGATCACCGCCGCGGGAATGCTCAAGGCGAGAATGACAACGAGTACGAAAAGCGAAACAATCATAGAGTCATTGTCTCCGCATCCACTCCGGCAGGCCGGAGGCGATGGCCGCGCGAACCGTTTGCATCAGTTCTTCGCGCGCAGCAAAGCCGGTTGGGTCGACCAGCGGATGAAAAGTCACGTGCGCCGTCCCAGGCTTGATGCGTAAACTGCCTTTGCCCTGGATGCTCTCTGTGCCATGAATGGAAACCGGAATGCACGGCGCGCCCGAGCCCATCGCCAGGAAGAACGGCCCTTTTTTGAAGGGCAGCATACGGCCATCCGGCGAGCGAGTGCCTTCCACGAAAGTGGTCATGTGCACGCCCTTGGCCAGTACGCGCTTGGCCGCGGCCACGCTTCTCTCCGCGTCTGCCGGGCTGCCGTTGCGCTCCACGGCGATGAAATCTCCCTGCCGGAAGCCTGTTCCCAGCACCGGCAGCTCCATCAGCGAGCGTTTCATGAAGGCCGAGGTGCGACCGGGAATCAGTGAGATCAGCGCGGGCGGGTCCAGGTTAGAAACGTGGTTGGCCATGAAGATGCACGCCCGGTCACTGGGGATATTCTCCAACCCTTTTACGTCGAAACGCACGCCCGCCATGCGGCAACTGCTCGAGAGCATGAAGCGCGTGCCCTTGTAGAGCGGCAGTACGTTGCCCGTCAGCCAGCACCACGGAATAAACAGAATCGCCGTGGGAATTCCGGTGACGAACATCGTGGCCATGAAAAGTAAATAAGAAATCATGCAGGCCTTTCTGAACTAATCAACTGCTCGCTGGCAAGGAGGCAGTTTCTCACAACGCCGCCCAAGCCTCGCCGCGGGCAATCAGCGACGCCGGCCCGGTCAGGTACAACTCGCTCCCAGGCCCGCTCCACTCGACCGTCTGCGCTCCGCCGGAAGCAACCACAGTGAGCGGCGAGCGGCAGCCGTGCAACGCTATCGCCGCGGTGGCCGAGGCCGAACTGCCGGTGCCGGATGAGGTCGTCGGCCCCACGCCGCGCTCGAAGATGCGAATCTCAATCTCGCGCTCACTCACAATGCGCACAAACTCCACGTTCGTCTGCTGCGGAAAATCGGAATGCCTGCAAATTTCCGCGCCGAGTGTCTGCCAGTCATAGCCGTGGATAGTGAATTTAGGATTGTCAACGAAGATCACGAAATGCGGATTGCCTGTGGAGACTGCGACGCCCGACACCAATACGCAGTCTGCAAGATTGACGGTTCGCGGCTCGAAGCTCGGAAAGCCCATTCCAGCGGTCACTTGCACGGTGAATTCTCCGTCCGTCTTCAGCGCATTGATTCGGCAGACACGAGGCCCGGCATCGGTGGTAATCTCCACTTCGTCGCCCGGCTGAAAGCTGCGTTCCCGCGCCATCCACGCCGCCACGCAGCGCGTGCCGTTGCCACTGATCTCAGCGATGGAGCCGTCGGCGTTGTGCAGGCGAATGCGTCCCGACTTCGCTCCGGTCCAGGCAAAAAACTCGACGCCATCGGCGCCGATGCCGGTATTCCGCGCGCAGAGCCGCCGCGTTAATTCGGCCCAATCGCAGCCGGCTGCCGCTTCCTCGGTCACAATCAAAAAGTCGTTGCCGCAGGCGTGTGCTTTTGCAAAAGGAATCAATCTTCCTCCGGATCGACATACGTGAAGAGCGCCTTGATGCCCGGCTCGGTGAGCAGTTTTTCGCGCAGGCGGTTGTGCTGGCGCTTGGAGGCGGTCAGCGAAAAGCACACCCGCTGCAACTCGCCGATGGGATTGGACTCGACGCCTGTGAGCCGCTGGCTGAGGCAGTCCATCGCGCCCAAAATCGACTCCAACATCTGCGTCTGATCGCTTCCGCGCGCCTCGTAGACCAGCGAATAAATCTTGAGGTTGGCGCGCCGCTCCAGAAACCCGACCGCTTCGAGCGCCGTGATGACGATGATCGTGGCCACCGCCGCCGCCGCATAGAGTCCAGCGCCGCAGGCCATGCCAATCGAGGCCACTACGAAGACGCTGGCAGCGCTGGTCAGCCCGCTCACCCGGCTGCGGTTGTGCAAGATCAGCCCCGCGCCCAGGAAGCCAATGCCTTGCACGATATTCGAGGCCACGCGGCCTTTGTCCGGATTGGCGTCTCCGGCCAGCACCGCCGACAGCAGCGTGAAAAACGCGCAGCCCATGCAGATCAGCAGATTGGTGCGCACCCCCGCTGACTTGCGATTGAACTCGCGATCCATCCCCACCGCGCCGCCCAGCAGGCAGGCCATCAGCAGGCGGCCAATCGCGCCATTGACCACTACGATCTGTTGCAGCCGGTCGAAGTCGAAGGGCTGTGCGAACTGTGCCAGTGTCATGCTCATCTTTCTTCCTTGACCGATGCTATCACCGCCAACTGGAATTATGGGTGCCTCATCCCAACGTAAATCGTCGCCGCCGGTTGGCCGGCCAGCGTGAAGCGGCGAACCGCCCGCAGCCCTTGCGGGTGCGCCTTCACCGCGCGGTCAATCGCGTCGCCGTCAAAGGCCAGCACAAAATCCGCATGAGCGGCGGGAGCATCCAACGCGTCTTGATAGATCTCCAGATCGCTCTCATTGATCGTCTGGCGCAGCGGAATCCCGCTGAGCGCGACGAGTTGGGGAAAGACCGATGTATCCATCAGCACCACGCCGTCTGGCCGCTCGGCCAGTAAAGCCCGGAGCGCTGGAGGAATCTCGATCTCATATTGCCGGCGCGCCTCGATGTTCTTGGTTCCTTCCACGTAGACCAGCGGACGCTCGCGCAGCATCTGCGCTGCATTCAGAATCACCACGGCCAACATCGCGCCCGCGGCATATCGCACCCAGCGCGGATCGAATTGGCGCGGCTTGAAGTCATTCACCGCGGCCAGCACTAACTGCGCCGCAAAGCCTATCCCCAACGCAAAGGCCGGCAGCATCTCCACGCCATAGCGCGTGTTGTACCAGGAGTGCGGCCACCAAAGAGGAAGGAAAATTGGCACCGATCCATACGAGACCGAGTACGCGTAGAAGGGAATC
>JBEKDX010000221.1:0-4797 GCA_050014135.1 Occallatibacter sp. | reverse complement strand
AAGCTGCTGTCGGGGTATCCCGCATCTGGCGCAAAATGGCAAAGCGCAGCTCTTACGCATTTGCACAGGAGGCCAAGGGTGGGCACGCGAAAGTTCTGGCGCAAGGCCGGGAAACCGCGCAATTCCCCCTTGCAGCTCATTATTTGCTCCGCGAACGGGTAGAAAATCCCGCTTTGCGCACCCCCCTTGCGCTATCATTGCGTCTATAGAGCAAGCGGCCTGTTTCCCCAAAGGGCCGCCATGGTGGTGTGAGTGTCCCGATTCTTCCAGCGGTTTGTCTTCGTTCTTTCCGTGGCGATCTTTGCCGCCCTCGGGCTCGGCTATCTCTCCGGCGAGCTTGGTTGGCTTGGCGTCCAAGCCGGCGGCCAGCAGGATGGCGCTTACCACCAGATGCGCATCTACGCCGAGGTGCTTAAGAAGGTCCAGACCGACTACGTGACCGAGCCCAATATCGACGAAGTGACCACGGGCGCGCTGCACGGCCTGCTGGAGTCTTTGGACGCCGACTCGAGCTACCTGACCCCGGCCGAGTACAAGATCTACAAGGAGCGTCCGGCGACGGGCGAGGCGCAGGTGGGCATCACAGTTTCCAAGCGCTACGGCTACGCGGTGGTGGTCAGCGTGCTGCCCGGCTCGGCGGCCGACAAGGAACACTTCTCCGACGGCGATGTGATCGAGTCCATCGGCGACCAGTCCACGCGTGAGCTCTCGCTGGCGGTCATCCGGCTGATGCTGGAGGGCAAGCCGGGTAGCACGGTGATGCTCTCGATGGTTCGCCCACCGAAGCCCGAACCCGAAAAACTGACGCTGACCCGCTCCATCGCGGCGACGCCGGCGCTGGTTGAGCAGCAATATGACGACGCCACCGTCCTCTATCTGAAACCCGGCGCGCTGACCGCCTCGCGTGTAGACGAGATTGCGGCAAAGATCAAGGCGGACGGCAATCGCAAGGTACTTCTCGATCTGCGCGACTCTGCCGGCGGCGATGCCCAGCAGGGTCTGCGTCTGGCCAATTTTTTCATCAAGCAGGGCACGCTGGCCATGCTCGAAGGCCAGAAATTTCCCCGCCAGAGCTTTACCGCCGATCCGGCGTTGTTGCTGAGTAGCGCGCCGCTGGCGGTGCTGGTGAATCGCGGCACTTATGGTCCGGCCGAGTTGACGGCCGCCGCCATCGAAGACGCCAAGCGCGGCGACGTGGTGGGCGAGCGGAGCTTTGGCCAGGGATCGGTGCAGAAGACGATCGAGCTGCCGGACGGCGCCGCATTGCTGCTGACCGTGGCCAAGTACGAGACTCCCAGCGGCAAGAAGATTCCCGATGAGGCAGTAACGCCCAATGTGCTGGTGGGCGCTGTCGCCGAGGATGAAGACGAAGAAACCACGCCGCAGGTCAAAGGCGACGAGCCGCTGGCCAAGGCGCTCGCGTTGCTGAAAACCAGCAACTCCGGCCAGGCCGTCCAGCCCGCCGTGGAAGCGGCTCCGGCGGCCAGCTCGAATGCTGCCGCGCCAACGCCGCCGCCGGCAAAGCAGAATTCCGGCTTCTTTCACAGCATTGGTAACTTCTTCCACCATCTCTTCGGGGGAAAGTAGAATTTTCCCTTGCCGCATTCATCAGAGGTATCGCCTCTGCCGCGCGCCCGCTCTTGTTTAGTGTGGTGCGCGGAGGCAGGTATGCGCGACTCGGGCAGCGCTCCCATGTTAGCCTTGGTTCAAGGCATCATCTTTCAGCCCCAAAGAGAGATGCTGACGAGGCCTGAATCGCTTGGATTACAACTCCATTGAGCCGCCCGAGTTCCGAGGTCTTGCCCGGAGCCGCCGGCTTCAAGTTGAAGCTGTGCCCGCACATCGGCGGCGCAAGCTGGCCGGCAAGCTCGCTCTGATCACACTTCTGGTTTTGGCTGTAATTACAGGTTCGCTGGCCGGGCTAACTCTTGTTTATTCAGCCGATCTGCCCCAGATTCACGATCTGGAACGATATCGTCCCTCTACCACCACCGAACTCTACGACCGCAAAGGGCGCATTATCGGCTCCTTTGCGCTGGAGCGGCGCGTGCTGGTCAACTACGATGACTTTGCGCCGGTGCTGCGCGAGGCCGTTATCTCCATTGAAGACAAGAGCTTCGAGTCGCACTGGGGCATCAACGTGCTGCGCGTCGCGGGAGCCGTCTGGTACGACCTGCGCACCCATGGACGCGTCCAAGGCGCATCCACTCTGACTATGCAACTGGCGCGCAACCTGTTTCTCTCATCGGACCGCACGGCAACCCGCAAGCTACAGGAAGCCTATCTCGCTATCCAGATCGAGCGCTCCTTTACCAAGCAGCAGATCTTCACCCTCTATGGCAATCAGATCTACCTCGGCCACGGGATGTACGGCTTTGAGGCGGCCTCGGAGTTTTTCTTTTCCAAGCACGCCCGCGACCTGACGCTCTCAGAAGCCGCACTGCTGGCCGGGCTTCCCAAGGGCCCGGTAGCCTTTTCGCCGCTGCTCGCTCCAGAGAAGGCGCTGCGCCGGCGCAACCTGGTGCTCTACGAGATGGAGTCCGACGGGGTGATCACCCACGCGCAGGCCGAGCAGGCCCGCCAGGAACCGCTTGGCCTGCATATTGCCCCGCCCGAATCCTCGGTCGCCCCGTGGTTTCAGGAGGAGGTACGCCGGGAGCTGGAAAAGCGATTTGGCTCGGAGCAGGTGCATGAGGCTGGCCTGAGGGTGGAAACCACGCTCGATCTAGACCTGCAAGAGACCGCCAATCACGCCGTCGGGGACGGCCTGGCGACCTACGAGCGGCGGCGCGGATGGCTTGGTCGAACCCAGCCTGGCAAGCTGGACAACGTACTCGCCGACGGCAGCACCCTCGATGAATGGAAGCATCCCGACTGGGCGATGAAATCCGGGCCCGGCGACTACGTGCACGCTCTGGTCATGCACGTTCTTCCCTTGGAGATTCGCGCACGGGTGGGCAAGGACGAGATCGTGCTTCTGCCCGAGGACTGGAGATGGACTGGGGTGCGCCTGGCCGACGCGCTGGTCAAGCCCGGCGACGTGATCTATGTTCATCTGGGCGAGGCGATGATCGGCACCGCTCGCCGCGCCATGCTTGAGCAGGATTCAGGAGCGCAAGGCTCCCTGATGGCAATCGAGAACACCACCGGCGACGTGCTGGCCATGGTGGGCGGACGCGACTACGCGGTCTCGCAGTTCAATCGCGCCACGCAAGCCGAGAGGCAGACCGGGTCCAGCTTCAAGCCATACGTCTACACCGCTGCCCTGGAGGACGGCGCCAAGCCCTCCGACATCGTTGTCGATGAGCCGATCAGCTTCGGCAACTACACTCCACACAACTACGAGGGCGACTACAGGGGCGCGATGACCCTGACCGAAGCCTTTGCCGAGTCGCGCAACATTCCCGCCCTCAAGCTGGCCGACCACGTGGGCATTCGCAAGGTGATCGACCTAGCCCATCGCTTCGGCGTCACCACCGACATTCCCGCCTATCTTCCCGTGGCGCTGGGCGCGGTCGAAATCACGCTGGAAGAGCAGGTGACCAGTTATTCGGTCTTTCCCAACGACGGGCTGCGCGTGAAGCCGCGGCTGGTCCGCAAAGTCTCGAATGCCGACGGCATCATGCTGTGGGAGAATTCGCCGGGCGTGGATGGGGTGATCAACCAGCAGACGGCGCGCACCATGATGACCCTCTTCCAGGCAGTCACGCAGCACGGCACCGGCGCTGCCGCCGCGCAACTGAAGCACCCTCTGGGCGGCAAAACAGGGACTACCAGCGACTACACCGACGCCTGGTTCCTGGGCTTTTCTCCCTCGATTACCTGCGGAGTCTGGGTGGGCTTTGACACGAACGAGTCGCTGGGCGATAAGGAAACCGGCGCCAAAGCCGCGCTGCCCATCTGGATAACCTGGATGCGGGCCGCGATCAATGGCAAGGACGACGAGAAGTTTCTGGCCGATCAACCGTCGTCCGCCAAACTGACTGCCGCTGAGGCGCCGCCCGTCAAAGCGCTTCCGCCCACAAAGCCAGCGCCGCCAGCCAGACCCGTAATCGCAGCCGCCAAGCCGCGCACAGCGACCATGGCGCCCGCCTCGCTCACTGTGCCAGCCAACGTTGTACTTCCCGCGAATACGCCGGTAAAACCGCCAGCACCGTCCATCCCGGCGCCAAAGCCTCCACCTGCGCAACCCGCCCCCAAGCCAGCAGCGCAGCCGGTCGCAAGCGCACCTGGATCAGGGCCGCGAATCAAGGCAGCTTTGATTTCGCCGCCCAACGCCAACAGTATCGGCGGCACCGTGAAGCCGGTAGCCGACGCGCCAAAGCAGCCTCTTTCGACAGGCTCCTCGGGCCCCGCGGGAAAATCGCCGGCGCAGGCTGTTGCGCACCGGCCTCTGGTCTCCACTGACGGAGCAGCCAAGTCCCCGGCGCAGGCTGTCTCAAAGCCGCCGCTGCTGCCAGCCGACGGTTCACCAGCAGCCAAGTCGCACGTGAAAACGGCATTGACAGCGCCACCCTCGCCAGCCAAGCCGAAGGCCGCCGTCAAGCCAGCATTGGGTTCGATGCCGCCCCCGAAAAAACCGGCGGATCAGCAGTAATTTCTTCAGCCTCTGAAATATGGAATCCCAGCTCCCGATTCCAGGAGCTGGGATCACACGCTTGTGACTTACAACTGACCTACCGGTCTCCGCTCAGGATCGAGCCGACGATGCCGCCGAGCAGCGCGCCGCCGGTGGCAGGTCCCACTTGGCGGCTCTCGGTGCGTGGCAGGTACTCAGCGATCTGGTGCGCCAGCCGC
>JBEKDX010000220.1:0-4843 GCA_050014135.1 Occallatibacter sp. | reverse complement strand
CCTGCAACGACGAATGTATTTATTGAAAGCCGCACGCTTGCCGGCCCGCTCCACAAGCACATTCCCGTGGATGTCTTTGTTCCTGGCTGCCCACCCCGCCCTGACGCCATCATTCTGGGCGTGGCCAAGGCCGCCGAGATTCTCTCCGAGCGCGCCGCGAAGAAGCTGCCGGCAGGCGATGCCGCGCCGGTCATCGTAGGCGCGTGTGAAGCCAATTGCGCATCGGGCGCTGGCTGCGCTTGCAGTGAAGCAGAAAAGAAACGCGAAGCAGAAACGAAAGAGGTGCAGGCATGATACCGCCAGAGATTTTAAGTAGTCTGACCACTGCTCTAGCGCGCCTGCTGATCTTTCCCGGGCTGATCTTCGCCATTCCCGCCGCGTGGTTCTTCCTTTGGGTGGAGCGCAAGGCGGTGGCGCGGATGCAGGGCCGCATCGGGCCTCCGTTCATGCAGCCGTTTTTCGATTTCATCAAGCTGCTGGGCAAAGACTCGCCTCAGCGCTCTGGCGTGAGCGGCCTGCTGATGAGGGCCTGGCCGTTGATCGCCGTCTCTTCGGCCGCGGGCGCGGTGGGCCTGTTGCCGGTGCTGCCGGCTTCGGGCGGCTTTCAGGGCGATTTGATTTTGCTGCTGGCGCTGCTGGAACTTCCCTCGATGTGCATCATCGCGGCGGGATTTTCTTCGCGCTCCATCTTTGGCGAAATCGGCTCGGCGCGCGAGGCTGTTCTCAGCGTCAGCTATAACATCGTCTTCCTGCTTGCGATTCTGTCGATCGCCGCATCGCAGCACACCTTCAGCCTCTCGGCGATGGCTTTGCTGCCGGCCTCGCCCTTGCGCCTGCTGGGCATTGTGGCGCTGCTGGTTTGCCTGCCCGCCAAGCTGCACTTGAATCCCTTCTCGCTGCCCAACGCCGAGCAAGAGATTTACTCCGGCCCGATGACCGAGTACGCCGGACCCGAGCTGGCCATGTGGGAGCTTTCGCATGGACTGGAGTGGGTTGCGGCCACCGGGCTTGTCGCAACTTTGATCGCTCCGGCCTTCACTCTTTGGTGGGTTGCCGCGCTGGTCTTTGTCGCGCTGTCGTTTGCCATCGTCTTGCTGCTGTCGGTTGTGGCCTCAGCCACGGCGCGCTTGCAGATTGATACCACGGTGCGCTTTTACTGGCAATGCACGCTAATCTTCGCGGTTTTGGCCGTTGCAGCCGCGCTTTTCATGAGGCTTAAAGCATGAACATTTTGACCATGCTGTGGAAGAACCTGTGGGGCGGCTCGCGGACGATGCTCTTTCCCCTGCGTCCCGATGTCACCGCGAACTATCGCGGCCTGGTCCGCTTCGATCCCGCGCTTTGCTCGGGCTGCGCCATCTGCAAGATGCGCTGCACCGCCAAGGCCATCGAGTTCAAGGCAGGCAAGGGCGAATTTACCTGGAGCTACGAACCCGGCCAATGCACCTTCTGCGGCCGCTGCGTCGAAGGTTGCAAGGAACACGCGCTCAGCCAGGACTCCGAGTGCCCGCCGATTTACACGACCCCCGGCGAGTTGAAAGTCGCCTACACCGTGGCCCGCAAGCCGCCCGCGCCCAAGCCGGTCGCGGCAACCCCGCCCGCACAAGCGGCAATTCCCGCCACTGGAGAAACAAAATGACGCAAACCATAACTCCGCTTGAGACGATTCCGGAGAAGCTCGGCATCGGTGAAGTTTTTGTCGAAAAGGGCGGCGTGCATTGGCTCGCGCTGAACGGCAAGTCCGTCCGCGAGCTGGCCCAGGCGATGAACGAGCTGCATGCGCGCTTCATCACCATCACCGCATATCAGTTGCCAAAAGAAGAGGGCTTCCGCCTGGAGTACCACTGGGACCTCGATGGGCAGTTGCTGGGCTTTTCCTTTCAACTTGCCGCTAAATCCATCGAGAGCATCTTTGATCTGTGCGAGGCCGTGGACTGGATCGAGCGTGAGATTCATGAGGAGTATGGGCTCGACTTTACAGGCCGCGTCTACGAACCCCTACTGCTGCGCCAGGGCGATAACTTGGGAGTAAACCTTCGGGACGGCGTGAATCAGCGCGACGCCGTGGCTGCAAGTGACGCCGTGGCTGCGAGCAAGGAGACAAAATGAGCTACAAAATCCCCATGGGCCCCTATCACCCGGCTCTCGAAGAACCCTACAAGCTGGACATGATCTGCGAAGGCGAGACCGTGATTGACGCCGAGTTGCGGATCGGCTTCAACTTTCGCGGCATCGAGCATCTGGCCGAGACGCGCAACCACATTCAGGTAATCGCGCTGATGGAGCGGGTCTGCGGCATCTGCTCGAACATTCACACGCTCACGCTCTGCTCGGCGATGGAGGGCATCACAGGCCTCACGCCGCCGCCGCGCGCGCAGTATATTCGCGTCATCATGGCGGAGTTGGAGCGGCTGCACTCGCACGTGCTGTGGGCCGGCATCGCCGCCAAGCTGATGGGCTTCAAGACGATGTTCATGACCTGCTTCGAGCTGCGCGAGAAGGTGATGGATGTGCTTCAGGCCATCAGCGGCAACCGCGTCAACTATTCGATGAACCGCATTGGCGGCGTCAATCGAGACATCACTGATCCGCAGGCGATTCTCAAAATGGTCGAGGCTCTGGAACTGGAGATGGGACGCACGGTTATCCCCATCTTCACCACCAGCAGAACAGCGCGCTCGCGTTGCGCGGGCGTCGGCGTGCTGACGAATGAGAAGGCCATCTCGATGGGCATTGTCGGCCCGGTGGCGCGCGCTTCCGGCGTACCGCAGGATATTCGCCGCGCAGCTCCCTACGCGGCCTACGCAGAAATGGACTTCGATGTGCCGGTGCAGCCCGCGGGCGACGTGACGGCTCGCCTGCTGGTGCGCGCTCTCGAAATCATGGAGAGCTGCAAGATTCTAAGGCAGGCGCTCAGTAAACTGCCTCCCGGCGAGATTCACACCGAGGGCGAGAAGTTCGCCTTCACCACTGGAACGGCCACCGCCCGCGTCGAAGCACCGCGCGGCGAAGTGATGTACTCGGTCTCGTGGAAGGAGGGCTCGCGCAATCCCGCTCGCGTCCACGTGCGCACGCCCACCTACGCCACCATGCCGGCCATTCGCTGGATGATCAAAGGCGCGCGCCTCGCCGACACGCCGCTGATTCAGGCCTCCATCGATCCCTGCTACTCCTGCACCGACCGGTAGAGCCCCCCCGCCCTTGCTGCATGAATTTGAAATGCGGTGAGGGCGGGATTACTCTTCCGGATCATTTCGTGCTGCATGATAAATGTGGAGGATTTGAACCGCTGTATCCATCACCCCATACACAATGATGTAAGGCAAACCCTGAACCACAAGCTCACGTGTTCCCATGATTCTTCCAGCACGGCCTCTCGATGGCAATTTATCAAGGGAGTTGGCGGTGTCGAAGAGAGTCTTGGCGACAGCTCTGGCCGCAGATGGACTGTCTTTCTGTATGAAAAGTGTAATTTCCTCAAGGTCCTGTGCGGCGGGCATCGTCCATCGTACTTGCATCGGCTCAGGCCTCAAACAGTCTCAGGCTTGTAACGCGCGCTCCACTCTTGCCCAGACTTCGGCAGTGGGGACAAAGTCGCCACGAGCGGCGGCATCCTGGCCTGCTTTGACTGCGGCATGAAAACGAGCTTCTTCCGCGATGTAACGCTCCACAGCCTCACTGGCCAACTCGTCCGCTCTACGACCAGCTTGCGCGGCCATCCGCGAGAGTTGCGCTTCCTGCTCGACGCTGAGTAGAACTTCCATATTCTGAGAATAGGAGCCTTCTGGATAGGTGTCAAACGGCGCGTGATCCCTAATCTTCCGACGTTACGGTGTACGAAAGCATCAGAATGCCGCTTGGCCGGGTGCCCCATCTTTGCCGCGTCATTTTTTTGCGGCTAGGATGGGAAACCTATGCTGTTTCCGGTTAGGCAGATGATAAACCTTCATCACGCTGGATCAATAGAGTAGTTGTTGGAGTGTCTCAAAACCGGGAACTACACTCCTGGCAGGGCCCTCGCAGCCTTGACATCCAACCCTATTTCGCCTTGTAATGAAAGTGTAAGTTGAGGTGAAGGAGTTCACCCTTAACCGCTGTCCCCTTCCTTTTGCCGGACAGATGATGACTCCTGACAGGGAATCCTGTTGCGGAGCCGTCTCGCGGCGCGATCCCCGAGTTCATTTTTCTAGGAGCATGAGTCCATGGCAAACGCCTGGGTTCTGTCGGCCCTTTGGGTGGGCCTCGCATTGCTTGCTACGCTGCTTGCCATCTGGTTTCGCGTCGCCACCGCGCTTTCAGAGATCATTGTCGGCACGGTGGCGCAGCTTGTCATTGGCGCCTTTCTCGGAAGCGGCGGATTACTTGCCAGTACGCAATGGGTCACATTTCTGGCCGGAACGGGAGCGATTGTTTTAACATTCCTCGCCGGCGCCGAACTCGATCCTGCCATCTTTAAAACCAAGTGGCGCGAGGCTCTCATTGTAGGGATAGCCGATTTCATCGGTCCCTTTCTGGGGTGTACTTTCATCGGTCACTTCGTTCTCGGTCGGAGCCTGAGGTCGAGCTGGCTTTGCGGAGTGGCGCTTTCGACGACGTCCGTCGCCGTCGTCTACGCTGTGATGCTGGAACTCGGCTTCAATGTCACCGAGTACGGAAAAGCAATTCTTGCGGCCTGTTTCGTGAACGACCTTGGAACTGTGATCGCGCTCGGCTTGATTTTTTCACCCTTCACGAGCAAAACGCTCATCTTTGTCGCAGTGTGCGCGGGTCTTTTTGCCATACTTCCTTTTCTCACACGGTGGTTCTTTCACAAGTACGGCGGTCGCGTCTCCGAGCTCGAAAC
>JBEKDX010000219.1:0-4854 GCA_050014135.1 Occallatibacter sp. | reverse complement strand
TAAGAATTCTGCTTACGACTAATAGCGCCTCAGTGATAGATCGTTCCGGCTGGAAACCTTTGTTGCGCGGGCTGGCGTCAACGGCGGTTCCCGATAATGCTCATTGCAGGAGTTGCTTGGGAGCAGGCAGGAATCGGCGGGATTCTTCTGTTGACACTTTCCCCAAGCCACCCTTTTGTGGCACACTTGCAGATATGGGAAGCAAAGACAAAGGCAGAAAAGAAGTTAAGAAGGCACCCAAGCCGAAGCCGAAGCCAGAACCCGCCCAAAGGCGAGAAGGGTTTACGCCGGCGCCGCCGAAGTAGGGCTTGTGTGATTTGCCGCCTCTAGCGCGCCGCTCTTGATACGCGGATGGGTTTTCTGCGCAAGGGATTTTTTGCGTCCACGGGACGATTCCGGCATCCCGGCTGCCGCAACCACTGTTGAGCGGCCTTGTCCCTGATTCAGCCTTGCCCTGCTCCGCCCCATCAACTTTTAGCCAAGGGGTGTGCCCGTGCGTTGGAAATCTGCCGCAACCCTGCTGCTTGCCGCCACACTGTTACCCGCTCAGCAACCCGCGGAATCTCTCCCCACCTCATCCAGCTCCGAGTTGCCCGCCGTCCAGCCGCCGGGCCGCGCTGTCATCGGTATCGCGCTCGAGGGCGGCGGTGCGCTGGGGCTGGCGCACATCGGCGTTCTGCAATGGCTCGAGGAGCATCACATCCCCATCGACCGCGTCGCCGGCACCAGCATGGGCTCGCTGGTGGGCGCATTCTACAGCTCGGGCATGACTCCCGCCCAGATGCGCGCGCTGGCCGCGAGCGATGCATTTACCAGCGTATTCACGCTGCAAACGCTCTACTCCGACGTGAGCTTTCGCCGCCGTCAGGATCGCCGCGAGATTCCTGCCGCGATCACCTTTGGCCTGCGCCACAGTCTCACGCTGCGCAACTCTCTGCTCTCCGATCACGGCGTCAACGCCTTCCTTGCAGCCAACCTGGCCAACTACAACAGTCAGGAGCTGGACTACGACAAGCTCCCCATTCCCTTTCGCTGCGTGGCTACCGACCTGACCACGCTGGAGCCGGTCACCTTCGCCTCCGGGCCACTGCCCCAAGCGGTGCGCGCATCGATCTCGATCCCCGGCGTCTTTCCGCCGGTTCAGGATCGCAATGGGCATTTTCTGGTCGATGGAGGCATTCTCGACAACCTGCCCACCGACGTTCTCAAGCGCGAACTGCACGCCGACACCATCATCGCGATCCGCCTGGAGGATGCGAAGATTGCCAACACAGACACCGATTCCGTCGTGGGCGTACTCAACCGCGCCTTCTCGGCTGGCATTGTCGCTAACGTCGAGCAGGCCGAGCGGCTGGCCGATGTGGAGGTGAAGGTGCCGACCAGCGGCTTCTTATCCACCGACTATGCCAAGGCCGCCCAACTGATCGATGTTGGCTACAAGGCTGCCGAGCAGAATCGCGCCGCGCTGCTGCGCTATGTTCTGGATGCCGGCGGCTGGCAGGCTTACCTGGCCGCACGCGAGAGCCGCCGACGGCCAGCGCCCGGCAGCTTGCGCGAACTTCGCGTGGTAGGCGAAACGCCCGGCGCCGGCAAGGAAGTTCGCCGCGAATTAAAGCCCCTCGAAGGCCTACCCATTGCGCCCATGCCTACCATCGACGCCATGAAGCATATCGAGTCCAACGGCGACATCACGGCCAATTGGGAGACCTACTCGCCCCAGCCAACCGCCGGCTCCGCGCCGGATACCGGCATTCTCGTCCGCCTCAACAACGATCGCATGGGCCCTCCCTATCTGCTTCTCGGCACCGAACTGGCCGCCGCCACTTCCAACATTACCCGCGGCGAGATTACCCTCCGCCTGGTCGATCAGAACTTCGGCGGATTCGGCTCCGAGTTACGCGCCAATGCTCGCATCGGCTATATGACCGACCTCTCCACCGAATACTACCGGCTGCTCACCCCCAGCGGCTATTTCCTTCAACCGCGCGGCAGCCTGCTGCGCGAGCCAGTTTACATTTGGGAGAATCAGAAGCGCGTCGCCGAGCGCTTCCAGCAGAATCTCGACGCTGGCCTCGAAGTTGGCCGCACCTTCTCGAATCAGATGCAAGTCTCCGCACAGTGGGGCGTCGAAGACACGCGCTGGAGCCTTACCACCGGCACCGGCGGCGGACCGTATCTCTCCGGAACAGCGCAGTCCGGTCTGCTGCGTCTCAAGATCGATGATGCCGCCGCCGACACTCTCTCGCCCAACGGCTTCCGCCTCTCGCTCGCAGCCGGCGCGCTCTACCACGCCGTAGGTAGTTCGAATGCGCCGCTGGTCAAGGCCACGGCCAGCGGCACTCGCTCCTGGAATGACGCCAACTTCTTCGCCATAAGCGGAGAGGTCAACTCCTATATGCGCGCCAATGTCGCCGAGCCGTACCGCTTCACTCTGGGCGGCCCGATGCGCCTCACCGCTTCGTCGTTTGACGAGTTCCGAGGCACCGACACTTACCTGGCCCGGCTCGGCTATATGCACCGATTTGCCGCGCTGCCCACCGGCCTGGGACAGGGAGTTTACGGCCTCTTCGGCTACGAGGCTGGCGAGATCTGGTCGCCGTCGACAACAGCGATCTTGCGCCAGGATGGTCTCCTCGGCATGGTGGCGAATACTCCGCTCGGCCTGGTCACCTTCGGCGTCTCGGTTGGCGACGCCGGGCATCGCAAAGTCTACATCACGCTGGGGCGGTGGTTCTGAGGATACTGTTTTTCGGTCGTGGAAAGCCCCGATACCACCAGCATTCGATTCTGATAACGTCAAAAGCCCTCCCGCATGGGAGGGCTTTTGTGCTGAAAAACAACGAGCGGCTTACGCCACGACTTCAATGCCCATCGAGCGGGCGGTGCCGCGGATGCTCTTCATCGCTGTCTCAATCGATGCGGCGTTCAGGTCGGGCATCTTCTGCGTGGCGATCTCGCGCACCTGCGCTTCGGTCACCTTGCCGATCTTCTCCTTGTTGGGCGTGCCGGAACCTTTGGGAATTCCTGCGGCCTTCAGCAGCAGCACCGGCGCCGGCGGCGTCTTGGTGATGAAGCTGAAGCTGCGGTCGGCATAGACCGAGATGACGACTGGTATGACCAGCCCTTCCATCTCCTTGGTGGAGGTGCGCGCGTTGAACTGCTTGCAGAACTCCATGATGTTGACCTGCGCCTGACCCAGCGCGGGTCCGACTGGCGGCGCGGGAGTGGCCTTGCCGGCTACGATCTGCAGCTTGACGTATCCCGTAATTTTCTTAGGAGGTGCCATTGGTTCCTCTGGAACCAGCTTCTAGCTTCTAGCTTTTAGCTATTAGCTGGCATGTCGTTGTTCAAATTTTGGTGACGCATCTTCCGCATTCGCGACCAACCGGAGGTTGCTAGATAACCCGGCCGGCTAGAAGCTGGAAGCTAGTAGCTGGAAGCTGCGTTACTCAATCTTTTCCACTTTGCCAAACTCCAGCTCGACCGGGGTGGAGCGTCCGAAGATGGTCACCATGACCTTCATTGTCTCGCGATCTTCGTTGATCTCGTCCACCACGCCATTGAAGTTGGCAAAAGGCCCGTCGGTAATGCGGACCTGCTCGTTCTTTTCAAACTTGATCTTGAGCCGCGGCTTGTCCTTGGAGGTCTCGGAACGGAAGAGAATGCCGCTCACTTCTTCCTCGCTCAGCGCCACCGGCTTGTCGCCCGTGCCCAGAAAACCCGTCACCTTGGGCGTGTCCTTCAAAACGTGCCAGAGGTCGTTGTCCAGCTCCATCTCGACCAGCACATAGCCGGGCAGAAAGACCCTCTCGACCGTGCGCTTCTTGCCATTGACAATCTCTGTCACCGGCTCAGTGGGAATCATCACCCGGCCCACCCGGTCGCCCAGCCCGAAGGCCTGCACCCGGCTTTGAATGGACTCGCGCACCTTGCGTTCGAAGCCCGAGTAAGCGTGCAGAATATACCACTTGAAGCGCTCATTGCGCTCCGGCAGCGGCTGCGGTTCTGCCTGCTCGGCGGCTTGTTCCGCTACTCCGGCCTGTTCGGTCTGTTCCAATTCTTCCGCCATCTTCTGTTCTCGTTTCGCTCTTCAACGTGCGATTGCTAGGCGCCCAGCTTGTGGTAAAGCGAATCCATGGCGTGGCTGCAAATATAGTCCACCACAAAAAAGAAGACGCCAAAGATGAAAACCGCGATGATCACCACCGTGGTTGTGGATTTCACTTCCTTCCACGAGGGTGTAACCACCTTGCGCATCTCTGCGCGCACATCGCTGAGAAACTGGGAGAATTCGTTCCACTGCCCAACTACTCCATCAACAATCTTGGACACAGGATTTGCCCCCCGACGCTTTACCGGCGACGACCGTTCTTCGCCGTTCACGATTATTGCTTTCGTTGCCATGCTTATAGTTCCTTCGCGCCGGGCGTTCTGCCCGGCGCATCCTAACTCAATCTGGCAGGGGCGGAGGGATTCGAACCCCCAAGTTCGGTTTTGGAGACCGACAGTTTAGCCGTTGAGCTTACGCCCCTAAAAACAGCTTCTAGCTTTTAGCCGCTAGCTTCTAGCTCTTCAATGGGAAGATAAGATTCTAACTTACCCATGAAAGAGCTAAAAGCTAGCAGCTAATAGCTGTTCTACTTCGTTTCCTTGTGCGGCTGGTGTTTGCGGCAGCGGTTACAGAACTTCTTGAACTCCAGACGGCCAGTGGTCGTCTTTTTGTTCTTGGTCGTCGAGTAGTTCCGCTCCTTGCACTCAGTGCACTGCAATGTTACGATTTCCCGCATTTCAAAATCCTTCCAGATCACAGCTATCAGCGAACAGTTTCAAACTCGCGCAACGGACTGTCTGCTG
>JBEKDX010000218.1:0-10166 GCA_050014135.1 Occallatibacter sp. | reverse complement strand
ACCGCATTCAGAACGCGGCCCCCTGAAGCCATCTGCCACAGCAGGAAAAGGCCGCCCGCGGCGAAGAGCAGGTTGGCCGACCAGACCGCAAAGAACGCCGAGATCCAGTTCTGCTTTCCCAGAGCAATGCCAGTGGAAGAAAGCAGGTAATAGATAAAGACCAGCACGATGGTAAAGATCCAGGCGTAGCTTTTTCCGCCGCGCCGCGATGTGACTCCCAGGGGAACGCCCACCAGCATCAGCACCAGGCAGGCTGCGGGATAGGCGAAGCGCTTGTGAAACTCGATCTGAAATCGCTTGCTGTCGGGAGCGTAAATGCGTTCCCGCAGTTCGTTCATGGGCAGAGCGTAGATGGCTGTGTCCATGCGCCCCAGATGCGCTTCGCTCTGCTGGCTGGCGGCCAAGGGCATATCGGTAAAGTTGAAGGCGGAGATACTGTACTGCTGCGGCTGGCCGGCCTCGGTTTCGTGGCGCGCTCCGTCGCGCAGGCGCATGAGCAGCCCCTGGCCGGAATCGCTGGCTACGGTGGCCGAGGCGGCGGTGGTGATCTGCGGATTGGCAGAGTCGGTGGTGTCGGCCATGAAGACCTGACGCCAGTTGGCCGCTCCGGTTCCCGATCGCACATCCTGCACGTAAAGGACGAAGTTGTGAAAATCCTCGTCGAAGACGCGCGGCTCGATCTCGTAGGAGGCTTGCGCGGCAAGAGCCTTGTCCATGGCCAGGATTGCTTGGTTTGCGCGCGGGGCAAGATAGAGAGAGTTGGCCAGCCCCATCAGCGTTCCGCCCAAGGCCACGATGAAGGCCACGCGCACAAAGTAGCCTATGCCCATTCCAGAGGCTCGCATGGCGATGATTTCACTGTCGGCTGCCAGGCGGCTCAGTCCCAGCAGCACGCCCACCAGCACTGCCATGGGAATGGTCACCATGAAAAAATTCGGCAGCATGAAGAGAATGACTTCAATGACACTGACAAATGTAGAGCTGTTGTGGACCACCATCTCAAGGATGCGGGGCAGTTCCTTCATGAAGAGAATGAAGGTGAAGATCACGCATCCGATCAGCGAGTGGGAGAGAATTTCACCGAGAATGTAACGGGTCAGGATGCGCACAAGCAGGCTCTAAAGTTAGTTTATCGCGTCGGGGCGGAAGTAACTCGACATAGATTCCAATCACCAAGAGCTGTAATTCAGATTCTGTACGAGAGGATCCGATTGTGGCCAAGGTGCGTTCACGGAGCAAACTACATATCGATCAAGGGAAAGAACAACTCAGGAAGGACGCGGAGAGAATCATTCATAGCAGAACTCTCGACGAATTCAAAGAGATGCCGCGCACGGCGGGAATCAACCCCGAATCCGCGCGAGGCAAGGAATTCATTGACCGGCTGATTTCGCTTGGCGGTTCCGGACATCCTCAGCAATAGAATGAATTTTTACGATTGCACGGGTGCGTTGTATGGTGGGCATTCCTTCCAGTCCAGCGCTGACTTCATGCATAATGTCATCTAGCAGCTTCTCGTGGCTGTCGCCAGCACATGAGGCAACCGCACTTGTCCTATCGAAATCATAGATTGGATGAGTAGCTACGAAACCCCTCCTTAATTTCACCTTTACATCAGACAACAGGCAGTTACAGAATATCATTGAATATAACGGAACATCACAGAATATAACGGAATACCACGGAATATCCGTGACGAGTCAAGCAAAATACGCAGTCCAATGTTGGACTGTCTAGTGCAAAGTCTATTGATTTTGCATGACTTACGGTTCTCATTGGCAAGTTCAAGGCAGAGGATCGTGTCCGTAGAACTGCCCCACAGCCCGCCAGCCGCGCAGGCGCAGGCTGTTGGCCAGCACGGAGACCGAGCTGAGGGCCATGGCTGCGGCGGCCAACCATGGGCTGAGCAAAATGTGAAAGCCGGGGTACAGCGCGCCCGCGGCCAGAGGAATGCCGAGCAGATTGTAGCCGGCGGCCCAGGCGAGATTCTGGCGCATCACGCGCAGCGTCGAGCGAGCCAGATCGAGCGCCGCGGGAATGGCCGAAGGCTGCGCGCGCAAGAGCAACACGTCGCCGGCCTCCTGCGCCAGGTCGGCGCCGGTGCCCATGCTGATGCCGGCGTCGGCCTGGGCCAGCGCGGCAGCGTCGTTGATGCCGTCGCCGACCATGGCTACGCGCAGGCCGCTCTGTTGCAGTGCGCGAATACGTGCCAGCTTGCCAGCCGGATCGAGGCCGGCCTCCCACTCGGTGATTCCAGCCTGCTGTGCGATGGGCGCGGCGGAGGCGGCTGAGTCGCCGGTCAGCATCAGTATTCGCAGACCGGCGCGGTGCAATGCGGCTACGGCATCGGCGGCATCGGCGCGCAGTGCGTCGCGAGCGTCGAAGTAGCCGGCGGCCACCGAGTCCAGCGCCATCCACAGTCTTGTCATGCCTGGCTCCGGCGGGATCTCGCCGCTGGGCAAAAGAATGGAAGACTCCTTGAAGAACGCTTCGTTGCCTAACAGACAGTTGTGGCCTTCGACCTTGGCGGTCAGGCCGCGTCCGGGCAGAATCTGCACGTCTTCGGCGGGCTGCCAGACGAGGCCACGCAATTTTGCAGCGTCCACGATGGCGTGGGCCAACGGATGGTTGGATCGTTCCTCGGCGGCAGCGGCGATGCGCAGCAGGTCGTTCTCGCGGTTATTCGATGTGTCTGCGGAAAAATCGGAATTGGTTGGAGCAATTCCAGAGAAATTTCCCTCGGGGGCTAAAGCCCGCGTCATGTTTGCTGGATTAATGTACGGGCTAAAGCCCGTACCCTTCACATGAAAGCCCGTGCCCTCTGCCTTCACTTGCATTCGTTCTTCCGCGGCGCGTGTAAGCGGATGAACCCCGGACAAAACTGGGCGGCCCACGGTGAGCGTTCCGGTTTTGTCCAGGACAACTACGTCCCGATGCGCAAGCCGGGCAAGTCGTTCTAGCGCCTCGCCGCCTTTGAAGAGAACGCCCATTTGCGCGCCTCTACCCACGGCCACAGTGAGCGCGGCGGGTACGGCCAATCCCATCGCGCAGGGACAGGCGACGACCAGCACGGCGACGGTCGCGGCCAGCGAGCTTTCGAGCGAGTGCGCGGCGATGAGCCAGATCGCGAAGGTGAGCGCGGAGAGCAATAGCACCACAGGCACAAAGATTTGGCTGGCGCGGTCGGCGAGCCGCTCCATCGGCGCACGCGAACTCTGCGCTTGCTGGACCATGCGGGTAATCTGCGCCAGCACGGTCGCCTCACCCAGCGATTCCGCGCGACAAACTACCGCGCCATCGTAATTCAGCGAACCTGCCAGGACGCGCCCGCCAGGTGAGCGGTCGAGCGGCGTCGGTTCACCGGTCAGCATCGATTCGTCTACGGTGGTGCGGCCAGAGAGAATCGTTGCGTCCACCGGGAATCGTTCACCGGGCAGAACCAAGACGCTGTCGCCGAGTTGAATCTCATCCAGCGGGACGATGGCCTCGACGCCATTGAGAATTCGGCGAGCTGTGGCCGGCTTCATGCGCGAGAGGGCGTCGAGCGCGGCCAGGGCGCGGCGCTTGGCGCGGCCTTCCAGCGCTTTGCCTAGAAGTAGAAATCCGATGATGAGCAGGACCGCGTCAAAGTAAACGTGGCGGCCGGTTGCGGGCCATATCGTCGAGTAGGCTGAATACGCGAAGGCCGCGCCGGTTCCCAGGCTGACCAACGTGTTCATGTTCGTAGTTCCGTGCCGCAGGCCACGCGCAGCGCTCTGGTAGATGCCGCGCCCTGCCCAAGCCATCATTGCCGCAGTGAGCGTGAGCAGAAACCAGCGCAACAGATTCGGCGACAGCGCAAAGAGCCAAGGCAGCAAATGCATCAGCGCGTGGTCCAGAACGCCCATATTTGTGCTGAGCGGCATGGCCAGCAGCATCGCCGCCGCGCCGGCGAGCACAGTAAAAGGGGGGGGGGAGGGGGGGGCAGTGAACAGTGGTCAGTGAACAGTGGTCAGTGAAAACCCGCGGCTCTGGTTGTGGTTCATGCTTCCATTGTGCTCTCAGGGATGGAAATAATCTGCAAGAAATCTTCTTGAGATTACTCGGTGAGGATTGCGAAGGCGCATCGGGTTGGGGCAGCACGGCATCGTAGCCCGCCGCGCGAATGGAATCAACGAGCTGCGCGGGTGTGGCGATTGCCGGATCGAAGACGACGCTGGCGCGATTGGAGATCAGATCGACGCGCGCCGATTTGACTCCGGCTGTTGCCTGGAGTGCTGATTCGACGTGATGCTGGCAGGAGGCGCAGCTCATGCCCAAGACGGGGAGGGTGAGCGATTCTGTGGCAGGCGCAGTCATGGATTAAGTTATGCTTCCAGATGCGCCGAGAAGCCGGCTTTGGCCAGAGCGGCGATGGCGAGATCGACAGGAGCAGGGGCTATTTCGGAGGCGAGCCTTGCCTTGCCCACTTGGACCTCATGGACAATGACAGCTTCGACCGCGGCGAGCGCCTGGGTGACTCGCCGGACGCAGGCGTCGCAGTGCATTCCATCGATTTGCAGCGTGAATTCCGCCATCCGATTATCCCGTCTTCTTTTTGATGATACGCTGTGGGAAAAGGCGCGTTATCTTAGATACTGAGAACAAATACTGACTTTGTTCTATCCCACTCTAGCCACAAAAACAAAGACGTGGCGAGGGTGGGGCACCCGCAACCATCCAGTAATCAGCTTGCATCTCCTGACGCGGTTTGTGATGATTGCAGCCGGAGGAAACAATGAAAAAAGTTCTCTTGATCATTTTGCTGCTGATGCCCGCATTTACTTGCAGTGCGAAAGATAAAGTGATCCCAAATCCCGCGGACTACACGATTACCGTGCATATGCAATCTTTGAGCCTGGACAAATTTGTCACAAGCAGTGACGTAACGTTCCAGCGTTTGACTGTTCTCGTCGATGGAAAGAAATACGAACTGCTGGATACTCACTGGAGACCGGATCTACTGCGAGTCGGTGACTACAAGGCCAAGATACTCAAGGACGAGACCGTCCGTTCCTACGAATATCAGAGGACTTATGAGTTTCTGATGCCGGACGGGGAAACTCGCCAGTATGCCGTTGTGGCGGAGATGGAATAGGGTGGAGATTTGCCGTTCGAAGAGTTGGAGCCACTCACGAATAGGACCGTGATCGCGGGAGAATGATGCAAAGAGAGTTTCCAATTTCGCCGCTGGTGGGCGTGGGCGCGGTGATTGTTGACGAGGGCCGGGTGCTGCTGGTGCGGCGCGGGAGCGAGCCGATGAAGGGCCATTGGTCGCTGCCGGGCGGATTGGTTGAATTGGGCGAGGAGCTGCTTGACGCAGTGGCGCGCGAGGTGAGGGAAGAGACTGGGCTGATTGTCGAAGCTGTGGAATTGATCGAGCTGCTGGACCGCATTCATCGGGAGGGCGAGCGCGTCCGCTACCATTATGTGATAGCGGATTATCTCTGCCACGTCGTTGGCGGTAAGTTGCAGGCAGCCTCGGATGCGGATGCGGTGCGTTGGATGGAACAGGAAGAATGGCAGGGCGGCGCGGGCGAGCTAGATTCGCTTACCGTGCAGGTGATTGAAGCAGGTTGGCAGAGGGCTCGGGAATCCCACCCTAGCCGCAAAAACAAGAACGCGGCGAGGATGGGGCACCCAGAGTTCGTGGTTTTCCAGGTCTCAGAATCGAGACCTGGGCCACCCAGTACAGGGAGGATGAAACACCGAACATCGATGCTTACCTACAGAGGCGCATCGCGTCTATCGGAGTGCGGAGACTCCCCAATCCCCGGAGCGGATTCGATGGCAACGGATGCGGTGATTTACCCGGTTTCCCCGGTTCGCGGATCGGCTGGCGTGGTTTGGCCGGCGGCCCGGAGGGTACAATCCTCCTCAGGCATGGCTGCAACCAGGGCAAATAACGGGGCGAAGACCGCCGAGGAGCGGATGCAGGCGCGCGCGCCGGAGATGGAGCTGATCCGCGAGGCGCAGGCGGGTTCGCGGGCGGCCTTCGACACGCTGGTCCGGCAGTATGAGCAGCAGGTGCTCAGGCTGGCGCTGCACCTGACCGGAAGCGAGCACGACGCCGAGGACATTTTTCAGGAAGCGTTTTTGAAGGCTTACCGGTACATTGGGAATTTTCGCTTCGAGTGTTCGTTTTACACGTGGATTTACCGGATTGTGACCAATCTTTGCCTGGACCAGATGCGCCGGCGCAAGACGCGGCGCGAGAGCAACGCGGTGCTGGTGGACCAATCCGGGGATGAGTTTGACCTGATGGCTTCGGTCTCGGACGATCGGTCGTTTTCAAACCCCGGCAAGGAACTGGAGCGCAAGGCGCTGGGGGAGCGGATTCAATCGGCGCTGGAGAAGCTGACGCCGCGGGAGCGGATGGTTTTTGAATTGAAGCATTATCAGGGGCTGCGGTTGCGCACGATTGGGGAGATGCTGAGCACCACGGAAGAGACCGCCAAGAATACGCTCTTCCGGGCGACGAAGAAGTTGAGGACGCAGTTGGCTGGGTTGCGGTAAAGGCGCTGGTGGCATCTTCTCCGCATTCTGGAGGGAGCCGGATGGTGGGGCGCTGAAGGCAGTTATTTGAGGCTGGAAGGACGTAGCGATGAATTGCGAAGTAGCACATGAGCGGATTGTGACGGCGGCTTATGGGGAGCTGGGCGACGAGCAGGCCCACGAGCTGGAGCGGCACCTGGACGGCTGCCCGGAGTGCGTCAAGGAGCGGGAGCAACTGCTGGCGCTGAAGTTGCTGATGGATGCGCTGCCGGTTGCCGAGCCGGAGGCGAACCTGATTGCGCGCGCGCGGATGCGCCTGGAAGAAGCATTGGACGCGCTGCCGCCGTGGCGCTGGTATGAGCGGCTGGGCCAGCGGATCATGAATGGATTTGCCAGCTTGCAGGCTGCGCCGGTGGCGGCTTGCTTGCTGCTGCTGGCGGGCGTGGGAGTGGGCTCGCTGGGCGAGTACAAGCTTGCCGAGAATCGCGCGGCTCATAGAATGACAGCGCTGGCTCAGCCGGCGCCGGTGGCAGCCGTTGTCGCCGCGCCAGCGGAGATTGCCAGCATTTCCAGCATTGTGCGCCAGCCCAACAGCCATAGGGTTGAGGTGCGTTACAACCAGCTGGTGCCGCAGCGACTGGAGGGTTCGCTGGACGATCCGGCGATTCGGCAGTTGCTGATGCTGGCCAGCCAGAATTCGGCGCCGACGGGGGTGCGGGACGACTCGGTGGGGCTGATGGCGGCCGAGTGCAAGGCCGGGCACGGCTGCAAGGCGGCGGGAATTCGCGATGCGCTGATGGTGGCGCTGCGCTACGACAAGAATGATGGCGTGCGCAAGAAGGCGCTGGAGGGCCTGGAGCCGTATGTGGCCGAGGATATGCGGGTGAGGGATGCGGTTCTGGAGGCGCTGATGAACGACTCCGACCCGCGGATTCGCACCGCCGCAATCAACATTCTGGAGCCGGTGGAGGCCGATACCAGCGTGCGGCAGGTGCTGCACTCGGTTGCCAATACGGACCGGAACCCGTATATCCGGACGGTTTCACGGCAGGTTTTGGACAGCGTTCCGGAGATTCAATAAGCGGAATGACTCCCGTCGGCGATCGCATTGTCAAGAAAAGAGTGCGGGGCAGACGGGATTCGCTGGAGAAGATGAGATGAAGCATTTTGTGAGGCTGGTTTGGAGTTTCGGAGTTGTGGTGTTGCTGGCGGCAATAGCGCCTGCGAGCGCTCCCGCGCAGGGGCGTGGAATTATCGATATCATCCAGGAGCCCAGCGTGCTGCTGCACTCCAGTTCGCAGGGTTATTTGGGCGTCGATCTGGCGGACGTGGACCAGGAGAAGGCGCAGGCGCTGAAGCTGAAGGAGGTTCGCGGAGCCGTCATCACGCTGATCGATCATGACGCGCCGGCGGGGCAGATCGGGCTGAAGGTCAATGACGTGGTGGTCAAGCTGAACGGGCAGGCCGTGGAAGGCGCCGAGCAGTTGCGGCGCATGCTGCGAGAGATTCCGGCGGGACGCAAGGTCAGTTTGGAAATAAGCCGCGACGGCAACCTGCAAACGCTGGCTGTGCAACTTGCCGACCGCAAGACAATGGAACAGGATGTGTGGAACAAGCTGGGCAATGGCGGGGACATCTTTGCGCCGGGACCAGGGATGGGGATTCTGACCGATGGCGACACGCCGCTGACGAGCGGGTTTCATATGCCGTTCTTCGGCAGCAGCCTGAATGTAGGCGCCCTGGTGGAGCCGCTGACCTCGCAGATGGCCGAGTACCTGGGCGTGCCCAGCGGGCTGATGGTCAAGCAGGTGGCGCGCAAGAGCGAGGCCGACGCGGCCGGACTGAAGGCCTTCGACGTGATTCTCAAGGTCGGTTCCGACAGCGTTACCACGCTGGGCGACTGGGAGCGGGCGCTGCGCTCGAACCAGGGCAAGCCTGTGCAGGTGACCGTGCTGCGTGAGAAGAAGCAGCAGACGCTGACGCTGCAGGTGGATTCAAAGCGGCATAGCGAATTGCTGCTTCCCCTGCTGCTGATGAATCAGGCAGGTTGAGGATGTAGCGCCTATCCTATTGACTCGCGGCACGAGTCAGTTCACCTTGAGAGGCTCGACCAGAAGCTGAACCTCCACGTGACGAGTTTGCCCATGGGCACCGTGGGAGAGACGGTGTAGCGGTGGGAGCCGAGAGAGGTGTTTGCACTCGGCCTCTCCGGCGAATCCGAATATCCTTCCTGAGAGATGCGGAGAGTCAGAGAGAAAAGTCCTCCCACCTTCCTGATGCTTTGAATATCGACGTCCGTGTTGCCATTGACGTATTCGGTTGGGGCCGCGGCGGCGGAGCTGTCTTTCTTGATGGGAACGCGGCTGTCATCGCGAATCTGCGGATCGGATTGCTCCGATGATGCAGCGATCGTGTAGGTTTTTTGCGTGGTGATCTTGTCGCCGCGAGTTCTTTTGAAAGTAATAGTGAGCTGGAGCGGCTCGAAGGTTGGATTTGATGGCCTTCTGGCATGGTTGGCGTCGGATGCGGTCTTGACTTCAGCGCTGCGCGTTTGTGCCTGGCTGGTTCCAGCTTGCTGCGCGCTCAGCACGGGCGCGGCGATCAGCAGGGCGGCGAGAATGAGTCGTGTCTTTGGCATGGGTTCTCCTAATTCAAAGCGGCAATCTGGATGCGGTCGATGGTGATGGGCTTCAGCTCGAGGGCTTCGGCGGTCAGCGGCTGGTTGCGTATGGGCTTGATGGCCAACGGCTCCGCGAAGGTTGCTGGAGCAAGGTGGCCGGGACTGGATTGCGCGAGGTTCGCCGGCAATTCACGCCGCGGGCCGGCAGGCCGGAGAGGTCTGGCGAAGGTAGGCTGTGTGGTATTCGTGGCCGCCGGAGCGGCCTGGGGAGTATGCTCGGCGGCGATGGGAGCGGGGAGCACGGCAAGGTTGGGCCGCGTGGGTTTGAGAGCGAACGGAATGGCCACGACGGCAACAAGCGTGGCGGTAGCGGCCAGCGCCCAGAGCGGCTTCCAACCCAACAGGCGCGGACGGCCAGCGGCGGCCACGGAGGCGAGGATGCGCTGCTTCAGTCCGGGACGCGGCTCCAGGGGCGTATAGCTGGCCAGCGCTTGATCGATCCGATCATCCAACCAAACCTGTTCATCGTTCATGGTTTGCTCCTTTCCGCTTCCATCAGTCCATGCTCCGTTCCATCAGCTCCTGCCGGAGTTTTTGCCGTGCGGTGTGAATGCGGCGGCGGACGGTTCCCTCGGGCAGACCGAGAATCCGGGCAACCTCAACCAGCTTCAACTCTCCCAGCGCGGCCAGGGCCAGCGGCTGGCGCAACTTCTCCGGCAGCGCGTCGATGCGGGCGTGCAGCCAGGCTTCCAGTTGCCGGTCCATCGCCGACTGCTCGGGGCCGGCTTCCGGGGAGCGGATTTCGAGCGGCAATTCCTGCTCCAGCATGCGGGGCTTGCGCCGGCGGACGGCGAGCCGCCATGCAACCCGCGCCAGATAGCCGCGCTCGTCCTCGATCCGCTCCCATCGCTCGCCTCGAAAGATCTGGAGAAAAGTCTCCTGCGCCGCATCCTCGGCATCCTGCGGATTGCGCGCCACGGCCAGCGCAATGCGGTAGACAAAGCGCGAATGCCGTTCGACGAACGCGGCAAAC
>JBEKDX010000217.1:0-4867 GCA_050014135.1 Occallatibacter sp. | reverse complement strand
GAAGGTTGTTGTGGCGCCGCCGGCGATGGTGTAGATGTAAAAGATCTGGCGCGCCTGGTCGTTGATAAGCAGTTGGCCGCTGCCCGGCGAGACGGCCAGCACCACGCCGGGAACGCTGGGGTTCTCGGCGGAGATCGTATTGGTGGAGGTGTTGTAAATCATCAATTCGTGAGGCGAGCCAAAGTAAAGATTCATGCCTGCCGGGTCCATCAACATCGAATTGGGTACGTATGGCAGGCGCACCAAGGCGCCGCCAGTACCGGTAATGAGGTTGACAGGAACCATGTACTGGGATTGGCCGGGAGCCGCGAACCAGAGGTAGTCGCTGGCGGCGCCGGGGGTGGTGATGATGACCGGGTTCGAGGCAACGGGGAGGCCGGTGCCATACCATCCGATCACGTTTGTGGGGGCAGGATTGCAACTGGGCGGCATACAGGCGGCATAGACCGAAGCCACGCCGGGAAAGGCGGTGGTGATGGCTCCGCCGGCACCGACCGAGATATCGATCGGGTCGGTGGATAGGTAGCTCAGAGCCAGGCCGGTGAGGGGATTTCCCAGTGTGTCGTAAGCGGTAGTGACAAGATTCTGGGTATCGCCTTGGGTGATGATGCCCGAGGTGCTGCCATTGGCCATGGTCACTGAGATCGATTTTGGCGGGCAGGTGGAGAAATACCCGGCCGATGATCCAGAACCGGCCATCGATACGGTGATGGAAGTGGTGCCGGGCACTCCGGCGGTGATGGTCGCAACGTTGGAGTTGGTGCTGGTGGAGATGGTGGCGACCGAGGCGGTGTTCGCAAAGTAGTTGAGCGGGCCGATGGCGTTGGTGCAGTTGGGAACCGGTGAAATGGTCGTGAAGACTGATGCGGTTCCTGAGCAGATAGCCGAGCCGCTGGAGAGCAGAGCTTGAGTCGGCGCGGATGTTGCGCCGGAGCCGGCGGTTGCAATGGTCAGCGCAGTGCCACTTGCGATGGTATTTGCGCCGGTCAGGGCGACGGTTGCGGTTGCTCCGAGCGGACCGCTTCCAGCCGGACCGCTATTGAAGAGAGTCAGATTGCAGGTATCCTTTGCTGATCCGGTAATGGTTCCGCTCGTTACAGTGGAAGTAATCGTAGCCGTGCCGGAGCAGGTTGCCGTTCCATTCGAGAGGACGGCAGTGGTAGGCGGCGTGGCAGGGTCGGCATTAAGCCCGCCCGCAGTAATGGTCAGCGGCGTCTGGTTCGCAATCGTGTTTGTTCCCGTCAAGGCAACTGTTGCGGTGGCTCCAGTAGAACCGCCGTTGAAGCCACTCAGAATGCAGGTTTGGCCCGCCGTTCCAACGATGGAACCACTCGACACATAGTATCCGCTTCCAATGCCGCCGAAACCGCCGAAGGCACCGGTGGCGAGGACTCCGGCGTTGGAGGTCACACCGCCTGGGCAGGCAAAGTACAAGCTGGGATTGCTGCAGCGCGGATCGCTGGATGGGTAAGGGCATTGCTTTACGCCGGCCGGCGCGCACAATTGCACCTGCTGGTTGTTGTTGTTCACGTAGCAGGCCTGGGCGTCGAGCGTGGCTTGAGTGCCCTGAGAAAAGCACTGCGCGCCAATGCCGACCTGAGAGGACGATGAGGTCTCGGTAACAAGGGTTGTGGAGGTCACCGGGATATGCACGAAGATCTCGACGGGATTGGAGGTCACCGTCTGTGCCGAGGCCGTGACGAAAGCGGTGGCGTAGGGCAGGCCGCCGGTTGAAGGCGGCGGATTGGGCGGGCTGCAGACGGTGTAATTGGCGATGCCGCTGCCGGAGTTCCGGTTCCATGTGCCGGCGCAGAGGAGCCCGCTGGGCGCGACGTCCACCAACTGGTTGTTGGTGGTGCCATAAGTATATGTGCCTGGACTGGCTGAATAGCCCTTGCAAGTAACGGCGGTAGGAGCAGACAACTGGTGCGTCTGCCCGTAGGCCATGGAGATGCCCAAAGTTTGGGGCAGGAGCGTGATCGCAGATACATCATTGACCTTCGTTCCGTAACCATCGCCATTGCAATAGGCCGCGTCGGGGTTGCGGGTGCAACCGGAGATCGAAATCCCGGCTGGAATGGCCAGGCACAACAAGCAAACAAGCGTCAAAAACCGCCGCATGAATCCTCCCCGAACCGCTTTGTCAAAACGCGGAACGGTCACTTCCGAACTAGCCGGAAAACTTAGATTGACCGCGAATATCCCCAGCGGCAGATCAACAGGCCACGGAAAGGGGAGAAACGCGTTCTTGAAACTCCAAAGAAAGTGTATCAGGACGAGGTGGCAATCGGCAGCCAGAGCGGTTCTCACACACCTCAGTCCTTATCATCTCCGTGAAAAAGTCTCTCTCTTGAGGGGAAAATCCGCTCGGCGGAGAGTTTCAACATCGAGCTAACGGAGAGCCTCTCTAGCCTAACGAAGGAAATCCCCGCGCCTGCTCCCTCAATAGACTCCGCCGGCTCCGGATGGAAAGCAGCGCTACAGTCGAACTTGCTTTGGATCGCAGTTTCCAGGCGTGAAGGCCTCACAATTCCGACATTTTATCAGGGGCCCAAAGGCCCCTGGTCCCTCCGCAAAAGCCATCTGCAACCGAAATTATTGCGCGGGAGGCAGGTAGCGGGCAAACCACTCGACGGCCTGCTCGACCACATCCCACTGGTGGGCCGGATTGGAGAACATATGCCCCTCGTTGGGATAAACCACCAGTCTGGTGGGCACATGCCGGCTGCGCAACGCGTGCCAGAACTCGTAGGACTGGGGGGCGGGGCATTCGCCGTCGCGGTCGCCGACGACGATCAGCGTGGGCGTTTTTGCCTGCTGAATGTAGTTGATTGCCGAGCTTTTGGCGTAGACCGCGGGATCGTCGTAGACGGAGGCGCCAAAGTAGGGCGTCATCCACTGGTCGATGGAGTTTTCGCCGTAGTAGCTTTGCCAGTTGGAGACGCCCGCGCCTGCTACTGCCGCCTTGAAGCGCTGGGTTTGCGTTACGGCGAACATGGTGATGAATCCGCCGTAGCTCCAGCCGGTGAGGCCGACGCGGTTGGGGTCAACCGGGTACTTGGCTTCGACCGCGTCCAGGCCGGCCAGAATATCGCGCAGGTCGCCGTAGCCAAAGTCCTTGCGGATGACCTGTACAAACTCCTCACCCTGGCCAAAGCTGCCGCGGGGGTTGGGTTGCAACACAAAGTAGCCGAGGGCGGAGAAGATTGTCGAAGTCAGGCCGAAGCTGCCTCCCCAGCGCGGCTCTTCCGCAGCGGCTGGTCCGCCATGCACCTCGACAATCAGCGGATACTTTTTGGCCGGATCGTAGTCTTTGGGCAGCGTCAGCCAGCCCTGCACGTTGAAGTTTTCACTCTTCCAGTTAAGGGAGACGGATTTGCCCCAGGCCGGCTCGATGCCGTCGTTGATGTGCGTGAGTTGCTTCACGTTGGCCGAGTCACTGCCCATGCAGGAGTCCATCACCTTTTCAGGCTCGGCGGAGTAAATCTCCATTGGCCGGTCGAAGCTGCTGGCGATAAAGGCAAACAAGGAGTGGTCCGCAGTGGCTGAAAGGCTCATCTCGATCCGCCCGTCGCCGACGCTGGCGGGAATGCAGAAGACGGGTCCGTGAACCATCGCTTCCAGTTCGCCGTCCTTTTCGCTCGACAGGCGAAGCAGGATCAGTTGCGCATTTCCTCTGGCCAGTTCACTCACAAACAGCGCATCGCTGCCGGCCCACTCGATCCAGGCCGGCGAGGTGTGCCGCCGCGGGGTCAGGTTGCGTGGCAGGCCGCCCGTCGCGGGAACGATCCAAACATCGCCGCCCGTCTCTCCCTGGTCGCTCATCAGGCCGCCGATAAAGGCGATGCTCTTGGCGTCGGGCGACCAGCGCGGTACGGCAATCTGCAAGCCGTGAAGCGGGCCGGCGACTTCGGCGGGCGCAAGAACTGCGTTGGGGACACGGGTAAATTCTTGGGTGTAGAGCTTGGCGACCCACCAGTTGTTCTCGCCCGGCGGATCGGCGGCGATGTAGGCGAATCCCTTGGAGTCTGGCCGCCAATCGAAGTCGTAGATATGCAGCTCAGGTGGCGAGGCCCACTCCGGAGCTTGGGGTTTAACGGCGCCTACACGCGCGATCGCGATACGCTGAATCTCCGCACCCTCTTCGCCGATTACGCCCGAAGGCGGCTTCATCGCCGCCATCGCACCGGCCGGACGGGTCGCGCCTTCAACATATAAAAAGGCAACGCTGGTTGCGTCCGGCGAAAAAGCGGGGGCTTCGATGTAGCCGTTCAGCTCGGTCAGACGGTGCGCAGAATTGCCGTCGAGGCGCGACAGATAGAGGTCGGATTGGCCCAGTTTGGCGCAATCGGAGAAGAAGGCCAGCGACTGGGAGTCCGGCGACCAGGCGATCTGGCCCTCGCGGCAATGCTGCTCGGGCTTGGCCGCCGCGGTGATTCGCTCGCTTTTCTTCAGATCACTGAGCGATGCCACGCGAATCTCCGCGCCCTCCTTCATCCTCTCAATCCACGCCAGCCGATGGCCGTCGGGCGAGATTGCGACCTGTCCAAAGGAGTGTCCGCGGATTAACCCGCGCAGGATTTCTTCAATATGAGCGCGCTCTGGGGAGGTGGAGGCTTGCGCCTGCGCGATGGAAGGCGGGAAAGCCGCATTCAGAAGCAGGGCAATCACTCCGGCGCAGAGCGAGGCGCGAATCAGTGGTGATTTCATAGGAAAATGCTAGTGTCCTGAGTCTGAGGTTCATCATATTACCATTCACAGAAATACGCAGATTCTTCGCTCACCATATCAAACGGAAAAGCGTTCGGGGCCCCGTTCGCTCCCTATGAACAAGGCTGATTGAGTTTCGTGGTATCCCACCCATTCG
>JBEKDX010000216.1:0-4873 GCA_050014135.1 Occallatibacter sp. | reverse complement strand
CGATGACGACCTCTTCAAAACTGATAATCGAGGGCGCCGCGGGCCGTTCGAAACGTCGCAGCACGGCCTTGACGCGGGCCACCAGTTCGCGCGTGGCAAAGGGCTTGGTGATGTAGTCGTCGGCACCCAGTTCCAGGCCCAGCACGCGGTCGTTTTCGCTGGCGCGCGCGGTGAGGAAGATGATGGGAACGCAGGAGAGCGCGGGATTGCTTCGCAGGCGCTTGCAGACGTCGAGACCGTCGCCGCCGGGCACCATGATGTCCAGCAGAAACAGCGCCGGCGCCTTGCGCTCGGCGTCGGGAATCAGGTTGGTGGGAGTGTGAAAGAGGCGCGCCGCGTAGCCTGCCGCCTCCAGATGATGCTGCACCAGCCGCGCAATGTCTTGGTCGTCTTCCAGTACAAAAATGGTTTGGCTCAACCGGTCTGTCCTCGCCCGGCGGCCGTTGAAGATCAGATGCGGAGGCCGCACGGAACCATTAACAGAGTAATTCAGCCAGGCAAATGAAATGCAAACTTTGTGTGAATTTGTGCGGGAAACGGCGTAAACGGGCCACGTAGATCGATTATGCGCCAGGACGGCTTCTGGTACGTCCTGATGTACGCTGGAAACGTGTGCGGCAACTGATCGTCGCGCCCCGGGAGGCTTTTGTGACTTGGATGATGCTGCTGGTGGGGCTGGTGGTGGGCTTGGTTTCCGGCGTCGTGGGCATTGGCGGCGGCGTCTTGTTTGTTCCCGCGCTGGTCTGGCTGCTGGGGATGAATCAGCACAGGGCGCAGGGCACTTCGCTGGGCGCATTGCTGCTGCCGGTTGGCCTGTTTGCCTTTCTGGAATACTATCGCAAGGGCAACGCGGACCTGCGCGTGGCGCTGCTGCTGGCCGCCGGGTTTCTGGTGGGCGGATACTTTGGCGCTGCAGGAGCGCAGCATATTCCGGAGCTTTGGCTGCGGCGCATCTTCGCACTGACGCTGGTAGCCGTGGGCGGACGGATGTGGTTCAGCCAATAGGGCGCTTCAGATCGACTGCACCGGCACGAGCGTCAGATCGTCCACCAGACCGACTTCCTTCAGCACAAATGGCTCTCCGTAGCGTACGCCGGCGAGCAGGCCGTAGTGGCGAGCCTCGGCGAATGTGCGCTCGCGAATCTCCTCTTCGGGAACAAAGAGCGCGCCGCCAGTAGGCTGATTGGCGTATTGCGAGCGGTAGGCCATCAGCGCCTGGTGGCGCTGTTCGATGAAGGGAGTAATGTCCACAACAAAGCTGGGGCGCACATCGGCGTAAAGGCTGGCGTAGACGATCTTGAAGGGGCGATGCGGAGTCGAATCGGCGTCCAATGGCGCTTCATCTTCTCGCACCGAAGGTGCAGTTGGCCGCACCGCAGGCGCCTTTGCGAGGCCGGAGAGGAAGCAAGCTTCGTAGCCAAGCTGGGCAACGATTGCGTGATCGGGATGGCGCGCCTGCCAATAGGGAAGAATAACGACCCGAGGACGGAGAAGGCGCAATACTCGGACGAGTTTCAGGCGGTTTTCCAGCGTGTTTTCGACAGCGCCGTCGGGCAGATCGAGCGCCTGTCGCCAGCCAACGGCCAACAGGCGAGCGGCTTCGGTGGCTTCGCTGCCGCGCTCCTCGGTGCTGCCGCGGGTTCCGGCCTCGCCTTGCGTCAGGTCCAGAATGGCGGTGCGCAGGCCGCGAGAAGCCATGCGCAACAAGGTTCCGCCGCAGGTCTGCTCCACATCGTCGCGATGGGCAGCGATGGCGAGCACGTCGGCAGCAAATTGATCAGGCGCGGAATCGGCTTTCATTGGTGATTGCTCCCGATGATCGGACGGCAACGGGGATTGACAGATTCCCAAGTCTCAAAAACGCGACCTGGGGCACCCACTGCTCTCTGAGCTCAGACCACTGAAGTTAGTAAACGGTGTTATCGCTGTCGGAGGTTGCGTCCATGTAGGCCACGTCAACGACCGTACCGGTCATCGTCACGTTCGAGTTGTCGATGGCAGCGCCGTTCACGGTCGAGAAGATGTATACCTGTCCACCCTCTGCGGCATAGACCTTATGCAGGCCGGTGACCGCGGCAATGCCGGTGGCGTCTTCGTTATAGGGCATCAGGGTCGCGGCGTTGGTGGATGTGTTGACCATGGCGAGGCAGCCAAAAGGCAGGCTCGTGGCAGCACGGACACCGTTGGCGCATTTGGTCATGGCGATCCACAGCGTATCGTCGTCGGCCAGCACCATGCGGCTCGGTGCGCCCGGCGCGCCGTCGCTGATGGAGATGGGAGCAGCGGGTGTGTTACTGCTCAGGTCGACTACGGTCAGGTTTCCGCCCCAATACCCGCTGATATACTGCTGGCCGACGACGTACAAGGTGGAACTATCAACCAACGCGTTGCTGGCGCCGCCGGGGATGGGAATACAGCCCGATGCGCTGTTCACTGTTCCGCACTGCGTGCTAGCGCTCGTCGTAGCAGGCAGCGAGCCCGATTGCTGGCCAAGAAGAAAAATCATCGGAGCTATGGGAAGTGGTGTCACGGAAGCCTTGGTTCCACCACACTCCGGTCCGCAGTTGAGGATGTAGGCGGTTCCGCCGTCGGCTGAGAAGACAGCCTTGATGGGCCGGTCAAAGGTCAGCTTATTTCCATCAGAGCCCAGCGCCTGGAAGAGGCACCATCCTGGGTCGTTCTGCGGTTCGCAGTCCACCGCACCCTTCGGCCATGTGGACGGTCCGCCGGAGTAGGAGGCGGTCTCAGCGGCCGTCAGCTTGACCGGATAGTAAACATAGTTTGTGTTCTGGACGAAGGCGAGAGCCACGGAGCCGCCGGGATTAACGCTCACCCGGTAGACGCCGGGAAGGCTGAACGGGAAGGATCCACCGTTGGTCGCCGACTTGTCTACGACTGTGAGCACATGCGTTGCCTGGTTGGCTGCGAAGACGTAGGTCTGATCGCGCGTGGTGAAGACACTGGCAGCGGCTCCGTTGAGGCCGCTCACGTTGCCGGTGGTTTTCTCCTGGGCGTAACTGACCATAGTCAGAGCATTGTTGCCCCCGGAGTTGTAGACCGCGCCAATCTGCTCGACGGGCATATTCTGGATGGTGACGGGGAGCGAACCCGAGAATCCGGCAATGGGAAACGCCGGATTCGTATTGGTGCTGTTGTACTTGTACCGGATGTCGTAATAGGCATCCACAAACATCAGGGCGCCGCCAATTGCGGCGCTGGGATTCTGGATCGCGATCAGGACACGATTGGCTATCCCGCTGGGCGGCAATGTCCGGCCCGCAAAATAGGTAGTGTTGCCACAGCCTGCCAGCGCGGCTGCAACCACCAGGGCCGCGGCGGCGCTCATGCAAAGACTTCTCTTATTCAAAATCCCTTACCTCGACGGAAGGCGCGGAAGAAGCCGCGCATGATGCCTGCGGCTCGGCCGCGGCGTGAACATAATAGAGCAAAATCAGGGATACCATGTCCTGAAATGCATCGTCGAAGGTCGCCGGTCGCTGTTGGCCGCGTCGACTTGAGAGCATTGTTCCGGAATACACCATCCGTGGTTTTGCTGTAGACGGCGGTTGCCGACGAAGCGGGCGGACGGAAAAAGCCAGCCCGAAAGCGGTGCAGCCCCAGCGCATTACTATCGGAAGTATAACAAAGCAGCCCTCCCTTCCCAGGCCACTTCAATTCCTCGTTTGCCTGTGCTGGGAGGCGCCACGTAAAGGCTGCGGTCGCTGTCGGAATGGAAAATGCTTTGGCGCGGCAGGCCTGCGTGGCTTAGCATAAGCAGAGAATGACGCAAATTGCCGACATCTTCGCCAACCGCCCCGTACTCGCCGACGGCGCCATGGGAACCGTGCTCTACGCCCGCGGCATCTTCATCAACCGCTGCTACGACGAGTTGAACCTCTCCGATCCAGGCCTGATCCAGTCGATTCACGAGGAGTATCTGCAAGCCGGTGCGGAGATTCTTGAGTCCAACACCTTTGGCGCCAACCGCTTCCGTCTGGGGCGGCACGGACTGGCCGGCAAAGTGGCGGAGATCAACGCGGCTGGCGTAGGTATTGCCCGCCAGGCCGTGGAGCACCTCAAGGATAAACAGGCCGGAGTGACATGGGTGGCCGGCGCCGTGGGTCCGCTGGGTGTGCGTCTGGAGCCGCTGGGCAAGGTCGGGCTGGATGAAGCCCGCGCCGCTTTTGCCGAGCAAATGAGCGCCCTGGCCGCAGCCGGCGTGGACCTGCTGATCGTCGAGACGATGCCCGCGATGAACGAGGCGCGCGAGGCGCTGACTGCGGCCCGCGAGGTCGCGCCCGAGCTGCCGGTGGTGATCATGGTTACGGTAGACGACGATGGCAACTGCCTGGACGGCTCTTCTCCGGCGCAGGCCGCGGCGCAGCTGACTGAGTGGGGCGCTGGAGCCATCGGCGTGAACTGCTCGACCGGACCGGCCACCGTGCTGACGGCCATCGAGGCGATGCGCGCGGCTACCACGCTGCCGCTGGCGGCCATGCCCAATGCCGGAATGCCGCGTGCCATTGAGGGACGCAATATCTACCTCTGCTCGCCGGAGTACATGGCCAGCTTTGCCCGCAAAGCCATTCAGGCCGGGGTACAGATTGTGGGCGGCTGCTGCGGCACCACGCCCAATCACATTCGTGCCATGCGTTCGGCGATGCGCGCTATCGACGCGCAGGAGCGCATCGAGGTTACCGGCGCTGCTCCAGAGCCGAACGCCGAGACGCCGCCGGCCCCGCTGGCAGCCCGCTCGCGCATCGGAGCGCTGGTCGACGAGGGCCGCTTTGTGACCATGGTCGAGATCGTGCCGCCGCGCGGCATCGATTGCAGCAAAGAGATTGAAGGCGCGCGCCTGCTGGCTTCGCTGGGC
>JBEKDX010000215.1:0-4888 GCA_050014135.1 Occallatibacter sp. | reverse complement strand
CAATATGACCAATCGTCCCCACGTTCACGTGCGGCTTGCTGCGATCAAACTTTTCCTTGCCCATGGCTCAAGTCCTCTTCGTTCCTGAATTCCCTTACTGCCTGTTTCAACTCGGGGCGCCGGCCATCCGGCTCCAGCCCCAAAACTCTAAGTGCAGCCTTTAGCCTCTAGCTGCCAGCTCCTAGCTTTTCCATTTCGGAAGCCAGAACGCTCATCCCCGGCAAGAACCAGCTAGTAGCTAGAAGCTAAAAGCTAGCAGCTTGCTTCCTACTTCCCCTGCGAACGGCCGATAATCTCGTCGGCAATCATGCGCGGAGCCTCTTCATATCTTGCAAACTGCATCGAATACGAAGCCCGTCCTTGCGTTGACGAGCGAATGTCGTTCACGTAACCAAACATCTCTTTCAGCGGCACAATCGCCTTGATGACCTGCGAGCCGGCATGATGCTCCATGCCCTCGATACGCCCGCGACGCGAGTTGATGTCGCCGATAATCACGCCCATGTACTCCTCGGGAACGGTGACTTCGACGGCCATCACCGGCTCCAGGAGCACCGGGCCAGCCTTGCGCGCGGCTTCCTTGAAAGCGATCGAACCGGCGAATTTGAAGGCCATTTCATTCGAGTCCACTTCGTGGTAGCTGCCGTCGTAGAGTATTACCTTCACGTCGACAATCGGGAAGCCGGCCAAAATGCCCAATTCGAGCGCGCCCTGCACGCCCTGATCGATGGGCTTGATATATTCCTTGGGAATCGAACCGCTCTTGATCTCGTTGACGAACAGGTAGCCCGCGCCCGGCGTGTTCGGCTCGACGCGCAGCTTGCAATGCCCGTAGTTGCCTGAGCCGCCAGTCTGGCGAATGTACTTGCCCTCGGCCTCTGCCTTCTTGCGCAGCGTCTCGCGGAAGGCGACCTTGGGTTCTCCCACATTGGCTTCGACCTTGTGCTCGCGCTTCATGCGATCCACAAGAATTTCCAGGTGCAGCTCGCCCATGCCGCTGATAATCGTCTGCCCGGAATCTTCATCGGTCCGCACCTTGAAGGTGGGGTCTTCGTCGGCCAGCCGGGAGAGGGCTACGCCCATCTTTTCCTGGTCGGCTTTGGTCTTGGGTTCGATGGCGACGGAAATCACCGTCTCCGGGAATGTGATAGCGCCCAAGGCAATGGGATGGTGCGGCGCGCAGAGCGTGTCGCCGGTCTTCAATTCCTTCATGCCCACGCACGCGCAGATGTCGCCGGCCATAATCTCGGTTACATCTTCGCGCTTGTTGGCGTGCATCTTCACCAGGCGGCCAATGCGCTCGGTCTTGCCGGTGCGGGGATTGAGCACCGTGTCGCCCGTCTTGAGCGAGCCGGAATACACACGGACAAAGCCCAGCTTGCCGAACGGATCATTGATGATTTTGAAGGCCAATGCAGCAAGTGGTTCGCTGTCTTCCGCTTTGCGAATCACGATTTTGCCGGGATGATGCGGATCGATGCCCTCCACCGGCGGCTTGTCCAGCGGACTGGGCAGATAATCGACAACCGCGTCCAGCAGCGTCTGAATACCCTTATTCTTGAAGGCGCTGCCGCAGAGCACCGGGAATATCTTCAGATCGATGGTGGCCTGGCGGATGCCGGCCTTCAGCTCGGCAATCGACGGCGTCTCGCCTTCGAGAAACTTCTCCAGCAGCACGTCGTCGGTCTCGGCGATCACTTCAATCAACTGCAAGCGGAAGGCCTCGGCCTTCTTCTGCAGCGAGGCGGGAATCGGCTCAATCGAAAACTCGGCCCCCATCGTCTCGTCGTGCCAGACAACGGCCCGCATCTCGATCAAATCGATGACGCCCTTGAAGTTGGCTTCCGCGCCGATGGGAATCTGTAATGCGACCGGTCGCGCGCCCAGCCGCTTGCGGATGGTATCCAGAACGTGCTCGAAGTCGGCGCCGTTCTTGTCCATCTTGTTCACGAAACAAATGCGCGGCACCTTGTACTTGTCGCCCTGCCGCCACACCGTCTCCGATTGCGGCTGCACGCCTGAAACCGAATCAAACAGCGCCACCGCGCTATCCAAAACCCTCAGGCTGCGCTCGACCTCGGCCGTAAAGTCCACGTGGCCGGGTGTGTCGATGATGTTGATGAGAACGTCGCGCCACATACAAGTGGTGGCCGCGGAAGTAATCGTGATGCCTCGCTCCTGCTCCTGCTCCATGTAATCCATGGTCGCCGTGCCCTCATGCACTTCGCCAATGCGGTGCGTGATGCCCGTATAAAACAGGATGCGCTCTGTCGCTGTCGTCTTTCCGGCGTCGATGTGCGCCATGATTCCGATGTTCCGGCAACGATTCAGAGGTATAGTGCGAGCCACGGCAGTTTCTTCCTTGCGAGCGCTTCAGCCCGCGGTTATAAAGTCAGCTTCTAGCCGCTAGCTTCCAGCTTCTAGTTCGCTTTACTGTGGAGTCGCATATTGCGCCCCAAATCCAAATCCGCCACAAAATCAGCTAAAAGCTAGTAGCTAGAAGCTGAAAGCTGTTTTACCAGCGGTAGTGAGCAAAGGCCTTGTTGGCCTCGGCCATGCGGTGCACGTCTTCCTTCTTCTTCATCGCCGCGCCGCGCCCGTTGGCCGCGTCCAGCAACTCGTTGCCCAGCTTGTCAGTCATGCCCTTCTCGCCACGGCTACGGCCGTAGTTGATCAGCCAGCGAATCGCCAGCGAGGTGCGCCGGTCGGCGTTGACTTCGATCGGCACCTGATAGTTGGCGCCGCCCACGCGGCGGGTCTTCACCTCGAGCAGCGGCTTGCAGTTCTCCACGGCCTTCTTGAAGAGCTTCAGAGCGTCGTCGCCGCCGCCCTTCTCTTCGAGGGTCTTCATCGCCTCATAGAAGATGCCCTGGGCCGTCGACTTCTTGCCGCCCCACATCATCGAGTTGACAAACTTGGTGACCAGCGTCGAACCGTAAACCGGGTCCGGCGCTACTTCCCGCTTCGCAATGTGCCCTTTTCTCGGCATAAATCCTCAAAAAACAGCTCTTAGCTTTTAGCCTCTAGCCTCTAACTTTTCCCTGCTCACCCTGCCGCATCGGTTTGATCTTCCACCGTTGAAGCTAGAAGCTAGGAGCTAGCAGCTAGGAGCTGATTGACTACTTCTTGCCTGGCGCCGCTCCGCCCTTGGCGCGCTTGGCTCCATACTTCGACCGGCTCTGCTTGCGGTTAGCCACGCCCACTGAATCCAGCGTGCCGCGCACCACGTGATAGCGAACGCCGGGCAGATCCTTCACGCGGCCGCCGCGAATCAGCACAATCGAGTGCTCCTGCAAGTTGTGACCGATGCCGGGAATATAGGTGGTGACCTCGATCCCGTTCGTCAACCGCACGCGAGCTACCTTGCGCAACGCCGAGTTCGGCTTCTTGGGTGTCTGCGTATACACGCGTGTGCAAACGCCGCGCCGCTGCGGCGAGGCCTGCAAGGCCGGTGACGCCGTTTTGTACCGCGGGGCCGTGCGCCCCTTGCGAACCAACTGATTGAATGTAGGCAAACTGCAACTCCTTACGATTCAAAAACCATGCCATCCATAATGATGGCCAATCCCGTTCGACCGCCGCGCGCAGGCTAACCAAGACCAACCGTAGCGAGAGCGCACGAACCAATGCCGTCGCGCACACGCACGGAAGCCCTTGTTTTGCTGCTTCGCGTCTGCCTTCGTTCCAATCTCAGACGAGAACCGGGACGGTGGCCGCGCGTCTTTCCTTCACAGAAAGAGCCAACTCCGTTTCGCCAGTTCCGGCCCGCATAGCCCTCCAAGGTGGAGAACGCGCGGACTCCGATGCGATTCGTCCCTGCCCTTCGCAAGAAAAGAGCGACTTCGGGAGCCTGTCTGGCCGGCAAACTGCGCCTGACCGTGTGGATCAGCCCCGCCTACTTCAATCTGGCCGGGCTACCCCTACGCTTCCGCCGTCAAGACACACGGACAGAGGCGTTCTTGCGGAACCTTTTAACAATAGCAAGAAACCGGGGCGAGGTCAACGATTTCCACCCCGCCCCCCGATTTTTCCCGATTTATTCGATCGAGTGCAGGACCCAAGCCCCATTTTCAAGGGCAAAATCGGCATGGCGCTTGCTGCTCAACTTGTTGCCGGGGTTGTGGGCAATCCCCTGCAGCGCATCCGGCACACCGTCCAGGTTCACCGCCTCGGCATATTCGACACTCTTGGCCGTCGACACGCCGGGAATCACTTCGTCCTGAATCTCCTTCAGGTCGCGCGCTTTCAAGTGGTTAGCGGTAACCGTCAGCAGAATCACCGAATAATGCTTATCCTCGGCATTCTCTGGACGCCACTTGATCACATCGCCCCCGGCCTTCAACGTCACCACTTTCTTGCCCTCTGGCGTCAGCGTAAAGTCTGCCCAGAATCTGTTGGGATACAGTGTCGTCCGCTCCCAATACTTGGCCGCTATGCCCTCGCCCAGTCCCAGTACATCCACCACGACTTCGGCTCCCACCGCCGGAGTCTGGTCGTACTTGGCCTGAATCATGGCCTGCGCGTTGGCCTGCGTCAACTCCGGAGCCGACTTGCAGCCCGTCAGCAACAGCCCCGCGCTCAGAAATCCCAACGTCCCCAAAACAATCATCTTTCCTGCGTTTTTCACTGGCTCCTCCGTACAAAGCGCAAAACCATCAATTGAGTGCGCGTGGTCATTTTTCTCCAATCCTCCCATCTCTGTCAATGGGATGGAACACAGCCCTATTCGCAACCTGTGGATTCGCGCTTCGGAAACCTCAATTCCATGTGCAGCCGGGCACATCCCTGACATTTCAGACCGGGGACATCCCTGACACTTTTTCGTTTTCTGCCGCGGAATTGCGGTTTACATTTCCAGCCGACGGAGCTGAAGATGAATCCGGCTGGT
>JBEKDX010000214.1:0-5835 GCA_050014135.1 Occallatibacter sp. | reverse complement strand
GTTCAGCGATTTCTTCTGAGTGCCGGCGTAGAATCCGCTCCTCCGCGCGGGTCAGCCCATACTCAGGAAGCCTGGTGATCGCTTCAAACAACGCGGAGCCGATGTCGTCGTAAAGATACTTTGATGGCAGTTCCTTTTGCCCGGTCTTATTCAGCCCGTCGCGCACCTCGCCGGCGAGTGAGTTGACAATCCGGGTTGCGCCATCACGGATCAGCATACCGGCTCCAATCAGCTATTCACGCAGCGGAAAGAGGCGTAAACGAAGGGATAATGCGGCTGGAACCAATTGCGGAAGGAGCGCCGCAACATACAAGCCGCCGTTCGCGGCGAGCCGCCTTTTACGATGAAATGATTTCCATCAAAGAAGTCTGCCGAGTAGCCGCGATAGAAGGGAAAGGGTTCAAAGCCTGCATAAGGAGCGAAGTGAGAGGAGGTCCACTCCCAGCCGTTGCCGAGAGCATCGGCCAACCCGAAGGCGCTCCGGCCGCGTGGATAACTCCCGACCGCAACCGGGTCCCAATGCTGGAAGTCGAAGTTTCCGCGCGTTGCATCAGGAGTAGCATCGCCCCACGGATACGCGTGCTCCGTCTCTTGATGCATTCCGTAAGCGGCGCGATGGAACTCTGCTTCGGTAGGAAGAGAGCCGCCAATAAAACGCGCGTATGCGGTGGCTTCAGCATGGCTGACATAGACCGGCCAATCGAGCGGCAATTTGATCTTTTCAAACATCGCCTGATAAGTCCACGCTTCCTGGCGACTGACCCAAAATCGCGGATGTGTTATCTTCTGCTTTTTGATCCAGGCCCAATTCGCATCGCTCCAGAAGCTCCGATTGTTATATCCGCCTTCGCGCACAAATCGGAGGAACTCTCCATTCGTGATCTTATGCGCGCTAATCGCGAAGGCTGGCATTTGCACAGTGTGTTCGTCAAACTCGTTGTCCCAGAATTGCGCGGCAGAATCTTCCGCTCTGCGCTGAGTTGGTGAAGCATATAAGTCAGAGTCTCCGCGTGCATCAACCTGTGCTCGATAGCGGCATTCAGGATGACTTCCAGGGAGTATTGCCAATTGCTCACCGGGGCCCGCGAATGAATTCCAATAATGTTATCAATTCCTTGGCGAACGTGCGAGTTATATGCGTTGATCTCCGAAAGCCGAGGCCAGTCGGACGGCTTGTCTTCCGGGAGGTTGCCATCCACCGGATCGATGCCAAAAGCAAAGATGTGATCGAATTCCTTGTGCAGAACTCCAAGCCCAAGTGCATGGCCTGCGATCAGATTCCAATCGAATGCTTCGAGATGGCCGATGTAAAAGACAATTCGGTGCCTTTCAGGAATGGGCCGGTCATACAATGCATCCGTACGCACGAGCCGAAACAAGTCATCGGTCACAGACCGCGCATCATCCAGACGCGCCAGGAGCTGGTCTCGAGCATTCAGTGGGGCTGAGGCCGCATTCATCTGAATTCTGGCTCCGCAGCCGGTACTAGCGAAAATGGCTCAATCATGAGGTCATCAATGTAACACCAGCCCCAATCTTCTCCTGGCTCAAGCGAACGCATGATGGGATGCTTTGTTTTTTTGAAGTGTTTGGTGGCGTGTTTATTTTTCGATGAATCGCAGCATCCTACATGGCCGCAAATCTCGCACAGGCGCAGATGCACCCACGAGTCGCCCATCCGCAAACACTCTTCGCAGCCATCGGTGTTAGGGGATGGGTTCTGTATCTGGTTCAAGTGTGAACAACTTTCCTGCATCGTCTCTCTCCTCTGACGATCCGATAATGGTGCTTCTCGGCTGAATAAAAGGCAAAAACACCTGGAAACGAGTGTCGCCCGGTTGCGATGAAACGCGGATCTCGCCATGATGATTCCTGATGATGCGGCTAACAGTATCTAGGCCTAAACCTGTTCCTTCGCCAACCCCTTTGGTGGTGAAAAATGGCTCAAAGATGTGGGGCAGAATTTCGGGTGGGATTCCGGGTCCGTTGTCGCCAATCGCCACGAGCACACGGTCAAGTTCCCGCGCCGTACGCACCCGCAACTCGCCCTTCCCACGCATGGCCTCGATGGAGTTGGTCATCAGATTCGTCCAAATCTGATTGAGTTCTCCGCCAAAGGCGCAGATTCGCGGCAGGGTTTCGTCATAATCGCGAACCACGTTGATTCCGCCTTTGATTTGATGGTGCAGAATCGTAAGCGTATTCTCAAGCCCTTGGTGAAGGTCGACTTCCTTCATAGCAGCCTGATCCATATAGGAGTATTCTTTGACGGCCTTGACCAGCTCCGATATGCGCTTGGTGCTGATTTCAATCTCGTCAATCAATTTGGCAATCGTCAGCAGTGAAGCAATGCGGATCAGGGCATCGGACAATACCTCGTCGCCAACATGGCCCGCAAGGCAATCCAGCTTTGGGATATCCACGCCAGCGTCGGCGATTGCCGGCGCGATCTTCCAGGCATCCGGCACCTGACGCGCTTCGAGCCAGGCGGTGATGCGCTCTTCGCGATCACTTTGGGCCAACGGATTGGTGGAGGCGATAATCGGTTGTCGAGCCTCTCGCTCGAAGTTTGTAATCACCTCCCGCTGTTCGGTGGGAATGGCGTGGCGCGCCAGCCGAATACTGGCGTCTCGGACGGTCTCAAGCGTATCGCGAAGGCTTGCGGTTGCTCGTTGAGCGGCTGCGGCCGGGTTATTCAGTTCATGCGCCAAGCCCGCGGAGAGCTTGCCCAGCGCCGCCAGTTTGTCGCGCTGCGTCTCGATTCTTGCCGTCTCGCGGATGCGGTCGGCCATGATGGAAACCAATCGCTGGCCGAGCAGGGGCATACGCTGAAGCATCTCCGGGAAGAGGCTCCTGTGGAGGATGGCAACGCGAGTGGGAAGCACGGCGCGGGTGGTGCCGCCGTAGTGCGTCAGACGCGAGTACGGAAGCAGGCCGGTAACCTGCCCCGCAAACCCTCTGAAGATGATCTCGTTCGCGCCGGTTCCCCGTTGAATCTGAATCTCTCCCTCAAGGATTACGGTGAGATGGTCCAGCGGTTCACCTTCCCGGCCCATGATCTCTCTTGGCTGGAAATGTAACCCCTGCATATTTTCCGCCAACCACGCGAGCTGGTCGCGGGGCAAGTCCGCGAAGACATCGATCTTGCTCAATTCATTGATCAAGCTTGTCTCCGTCGCACTCATAAGGTTCTGCGCCACATCACACCTCACTGAGATATTGATGAGTGAACTGCACGGCAATCGAGCCTTCGCCCACGCCCGACGCTACTCTTTTCACCGAACCGTGGCGAACGTCCCCCGCGGCAAAGACGCCGGGCACGCTGGATTCCACCCAATACGGATTGCGTTCCAACTGCCATCCCTTAGGCTTCTTTCCTTCGCGCACCAGGTCCGCACCAGTCAAGATGAATCCGCGCTCGTCACGCTCGACCACACCAGAGAGCCAATCCGTGTTAGGCTCCGCGCCAATGAAAATCGACAGCAGGTTCGTGGGAACCTTTGAAGTGTCACCGGTCTCCGCACAATGGATGGAAACGGCTTCGAGGTGTGTATCTCCGTGAACTTCCACGACCTGGCAATGGGTTTCAACCTTGATATTCGGCGTCTTCTTGATCTGGTCGATCAGGTACTGCGACATGGTTGCGGAAAGGGATGGACCACGGACCAGCATGACCACTTGCCGGGCGTATCTGGAAAAGAACATTGCAGCCTGACCGGCAGAGTTTGCGCCTCCGACGATGTAAACGTCCTCACCCCGACACTCCTGCGCCTCGGTCATAGCCGAGCCATAATAGACGCCGCACCCTTGCAGCCGATCAGCGCCAGGCACGTTCAGCTTCCGGTAGGCAACTCCCGTTGCGATCAGCAGCGCTTTGCAGCCAATGTCCGATCCCGCCGCAAGTTTGACGACTTTCGAGGGGCCTTCCACGCTGAGACCGGTTATCTGCTGAGGACTCAGAATCTCCACTCCGAAGCGCCGCGCCTGGGCGACGGCGCGCCGTGCCAGGTCGCCACCGCTCAGTCCGGAGGGAAAGCCGAGATAGTTCTCGATGCGGGAACTCATCCCCGCCTGACCGCCCGGGGCTTCCATCTCGATCAGCACTGTGCTGAGGCCCTCCGACGCGCCATACACGGCCGCCGCCAGACCCGCCGGTCCGCCGCCGGCGATCACCAGATCGTAAAACGCTACCTCAGGCCGAATGCGCAGTCCAAGCCTCTCGGCCAATTCACCCAGGCTCGGATCGGACAACGATGTGTCATCGGGAAAGAGCACCTTCGGCAGGCTCGCGGCTTCAACTCCAACCGCATCCACCAGCCTGCGCACCTCGGCAACTTGCCCCGCCGTTTCCACATCGATCCATTGGTAAGGCGTCTGGTTGCGCGTAAGAAAATCTCGAATCGCATAAGAATGGGGAGACCAGCGCGTCCCGAGAACGCGAACCCCCTCGATGGGAGGCCGGTACGACCCCATCCAATCATCCAAAAGATCATCGAGCACAGGGTAGAGGTGTTCCTCTGGAGGGTCCCATGGCTTCAGCAGGTAATGATGGATTCTCGCGTCGTTGATGGCGCGAATGGCCGCGTCGGTGTCGGCGTAGGCGGTTAGCAACACACGTTTGGCATCGGGGAAGATCTCCATCGCCTGGCCAAGGAATTCCACGCCAGTCATCTGCGGCATCCGCTGATCGACCAGAAGCAACGCCACGGAATCGCCTCGCCGCTTGAGTCCGCGCAGTGCCACCAGTGCCGTTGCGCCGGAGTCTGCGCGCAACACACGGTAGCGCTCAGCATAGCGGCGCCGCAGGTCACGCTCGACAGCGCGCAATACTTCAAGGTCGTCATCAACCGTCAGCAGTACGGGTTTTGCCATCTATTTTCCCTTGTTTGGGATTACAAAGGCGTAGTATGGGAAACGATCTTTTACTCCCCTGACTTTGACAAATACTTGGATGAACCTCAAGCTTGGTCGGTTTCGGACATATTGTCTAATTCGATCCTTGGCTGGCCCAGACGGCTGCGGCAATTGCCGGAGTTGCGATGGAAGCAGAGGAACAGGTAGAGAATGGTGGGCAATCGGCAACTCTTTGCATTGCCATTTCGGCTAGGATACAGTGATTGGACAGAGCGCAAGAAGGCTGTTGTTTGCTCCAAGAGGAGGAAGACCGATGCGGGCTTTTACTTTTGTTGCTGGCGCTGTTTGCCTGTTTTCCGTACTGCTCGATGCCTTCCAGACAATCATTCTGCCACGCCGCGCGACCGGCCGTTTTCGGCTCACTCGCATATTCTATGTGATTACCTGGACACCCTGGGTGTTCCTTGGCAAACGGTTTCGCAATCCGCGCAGAGGCGAGTCCGTCTTCAGTTACTACGGGCCTATGTCTCTCATTTTCCTTCTCGCGGTGTGGGCGGGCTCGATGGTCGTAGGCTTTGCACTCATTTTTTACTCCTTGGGCAGCCCGTTCAACGACGCCACGCAAGGGCCAAGCTTTCGATCTGACCTCTACGTAAGCGGAACCACCATCTTTACGCTGGGGCTGGGGGACGTGACGCCGCGCAGCGCCTGGGCGCGCGAGCTCGTTATCCTGGAAGCTGGAATCGGGCTGGGTTTCTTAGCTGTCGTGATGGGATACTTTCCGGTTCTCTACAGTGCGTTTTCTCGTCGCGAGGTGAGCATTTCGCTGCTTGACGCCCGAGCTGGGTCTCCGCCGACCGCTGCTGAATTGATGCGCCGCCATTCGTATGAAGGCGGTGAACGCGCTCTCAGCATCCTGCTGGTCGAATGGGAGCGCTGGTCGGCAGAATTGCTTGAAAGCCATATCTCTTATCCGCTGCT
>JBEKDX010000213.1:0-4895 GCA_050014135.1 Occallatibacter sp. | reverse complement strand
CAGGTTTGCTCGATGACTCCGAAGGCGTCGGTTTGGGCGCGGCGGGTGCCGAACCACCCCACGGACGAAGACCTGTCCGTGGGGACCCCGGCGAGCGGGTCGTCGAAGTAGAAGTGGAGGCCGTCTTTGTCGTAGGTTCCGAGGAGCTTGCCGCCGGCCCAGATGTTGGCGTGCTGCCAGGTGAGCGCGGTGGTGGAGGAGTTGGCGGAGCTGGAGCCGGTCGTGCCGGAGGTCTGGCAGGGATTGGCAGCCGTGGAGCCGGAGGTAAAGGCTTGCGTGGAAGCAACCTGCATGGTGCGGTTGTCCACTGCTTCCAGCGTATACGTCGCGCTGCCGTTTATCGCCGGGTCGTCTGTGATGGTTTCGCCTGTCAACCGGTAGAGGTTGTCGTAGCTGTAGACCACAGAAGCGCCGCCCGTGTTGGAGGAGGTAATAGTTTCCACGTGACCCGTCAGGAGGTAAGTGTAGATCAACTTGCTCGCCGGCGTCACCTTGGCCGTCAGCCCGTTACGGGTGTCGGGTCAGTAGCGCCGGGTGCTCAATGTCCCGCTTTTGGAAGATGGAAATCACAAAGTGTATGCCCGAAGCGCGGTTGACACCCCGCCAATGCTGTCCGAGCCTGAACGCAGGCAATTGCAGAAGATATCCCTCCCAGTGCGCAGAATAAAAGCGTGAACAATACCCAGAGCCGCGGGCTTTTCCTAGTCCCTCCGGTTACCCCCTCCCCCTGTTTTTCATTTTCATATGACCTTGAATTGTTGCAAGTAATTATTAACCCGTCTGGAATCAATGCATCACGAAAATCTCCCCGACAGAAAAATCGCCCCGGCAGGAGGACCGGGAGTGTGGGAGAAGCACACTCATCAGTCATTTCTAAAGATGAGTGATTCCTGTTGGCCACCTGATTGCTCCTCACAGGCTGACGTAATTTCTTCCAATAAGGTCAGCGGTGGACGCTTTCGGCAATCTGAAGACTTCCAGATCATCGGGATCTCCTGCTCCGGTTGAGCCGGAGAATAGCAGGACTGCGTGCTTGCTGCTTGGTCCTAAAGGGTTGAGGTCAAAGCCATGAAACAGACTGCCATTGCTTGCGCCAAGCAGCCGGTCAAGCTGGTCAAAAACGAAGCGGCGGAGAAGATTCAAGTCCTTCTCACGCTCGCCTTGCGGGAGTACCACGCCGGACGAATGGCCGAGGTCGAGCGCTGCTGCCTGCAGATCCTCGCCGCAGACGTGCGCCAGGCCGACGCCTTGTACCTGCTTGGCATGGCCGGCTTCAAGACCGAACGCTACGGGATGGCCGAGCGCATGATTCGCCGCGCGATTGCGATCAATGGCCGCCAGCCTTTTTATCATGCCAACCTGGGCAACGTGCTGCGGGCGCAAGACAAGATCGATGAATCCATACCCTGCTTCGAGCGCGCGCTGGCCATCATGCCTGACCATCATGAGGCCTGCTACAACCTGGGCAACGTCTATCTGGGCAAGAAACAACTGGACCAGGCCGCGGCTCTCTACAGGCGCGCTCTGGCCATCAAGCCCGACTATGCCGACGCCTTGTGCAATCTGGGCACTGTGCACCGCCAGCAGAAAAGGCTCGACGAGGCGGTTGATTGCTTCCGGCGGGCTCTGGCTATCACGCCCGATCACGCCGACCTCTGCTGCAACCTAGGCGACGCTCTTCATGGCCAGGGCAAGGTCGAAGAGGCCATCGGCTGGTATATGCGCTCGCTGAGCCTCAATCCGAATCACCACAAATCCTGCAACTGCCTCTGCAATGCCAACTTCGACCTGGGAAATCTGGACGAGTCTACTGCCTGGTGCGAGCGGGCTTTGGCTCTCAAGCCCGACTACGGCGACGCGCTGATGAACCAGTGTTTGCTGCAACTGCTCAAAGGCGATTACGTCAACGGCTGGCGTAACTACGAAGTGCGATGGAAGGTCTATACGCCGCGCACCTCTCCGCAGCCCAAGTGGCTGGGCGGGCCGCTGAACGGAGCGCGCATCATGCTCCATGCCGAGCAGGGATTGGGCGACTCGCTCCAGTTTCTTCGCTATGTGCCGATCGTGCAGGCGGCAGGAGGCAAGGTCATGCTGGACCTGCCGGTGAAGCTGCGCCGCATCGCCACTCAACTGCCCGGTGTTATGGCCTTTGTAAATACCGGCGACCCGCTGCCTTACTTCGACTGCCACACCCCATTGATGAGCCTGCCGCTCTGCTTCGGCACTACGCTCGAGAATATCCCGGCGCGCGTGCCTTATCTCTCCGCTCCTCCAGAGGCGCTCCAAGCCGCAGCCGCGCTGCCGTGGCCTTCTTCAGGACTCAAAGTTGGAGTGGCGTGGACAGGAAACCCCGACCATCCCAAGAACGGTTTTCGCTCTGTCCCGCTCGAGCTTCTTGAGCCGCTCTTCGGTATCGAAGGTGTGCATTTCTTCTCGCTGCAAATCGGTCCAGAGGCCGCGGAGCTGGCCGTCCGCAAGTTGCAGATCACTGACCTGGCACCCGCCACCACAGATATGGCCGATACAGCCGCGCAGATGGCTCATCTGGACCTGGTGATTACCATCGACACTTCGATGGCTCACCTGGCGGGAGCCTTGGCCAGGCCGGTCTGGGTTCTTCTCTCGCATACGCCCGACTGGCGTTGGCTGATCGACCGCGAAGACAGCCCATGGTATCCCACAGCGCGTCTCTTCCGGCAGCAAAAGCCGGGCGAATGGCAATCGGTCATCGAGCGAGTGCGGAGTGCCTTGATCGACCTGGTGAAACACACCAGCTTGAAACAGGACAGTCAGGAAGAGGCCGTTCAGCTCTCGATGTAATCCCAGAAAGCGTCGGCCAGCTCCGCGCCCAGTTCGTTGGTTATGCGGCGGGCGGCGCGCTCCACCTCTTCGATCAGCCCATGCAGGTAGTCGCGAGAGCGGGAGATAGCGACGACTCCAAGAGTGGCCGACTGCCACGTCACCGCCTCGTCCATCTCTGCCACCGAGACGTTGAAGCCCTGGCGAAGCTGGTCCTTGAGCGAGCGGACGACCTGCCGCCGGTCCTTGAGCGACTGGGCATGCTCGATGCGAATTTCGAGTGTCAATTGGGCGACGGGCATAGCGTTCAGGGATTTACACGGACAGTGTAAGCCCAATTGCAGCTGCTGGAAGCATTTTTTTCTTCGCGACCGCGACTAATCCGCAAACTGCGCCAGTTGTTTTGGCGCTGGCTTGGGAGTGAAGAGGCTCACTACGATCATGACCGCGACGGCCACGAAGAGCGCCGGGAAGATGGCGTCACGATCGGCGATAATCTGCGGGAAGCAACTCCTCACTGCTTGGATATCCCAGGCCAGCGTGACAACAGTTCCAGTCCCGATGGCCGCCACCGCGCCCCAGGCCGTAACGCGCTTCGAGTAGAAGGCCGCCAGCACCACTGGCGTCAGCGCGGCCGAGTAGATTGTGTAAGCCCACAGCATCTTCCGCAAAATGCTCTCGGCGTAGACCGCCTGATAGAGCGCCCAGCAGCCCAATAGCACCACGCAAAGCCGCGAGACAATCAGGACTCGTTTATTCGACGCTCCCGGAGAGATATAGCGCACGAAAACGTCCTCGACCAGGTTGGTGGCCGGCGAGAAGAGGAAGTTCGAGGCGGTGGAGATGACCTTGGCGAAGACCGCGCCCAGCAGCAGCGCGCCCATGAACGCGGGCAGCCCGTGGCGCGCCGTATAGGGAATGATCTCGCGGGGATGCAGCGCCACTTCGCCGGTGGGATAGAGCGCCCGGCCGAAGACGGCAATGGACACAATCAGCGTCTCCAGCAGGAGGGTACCCAGAATCCAGCCGATGACCGAAACGCGCGCATCCCGCTCGCTGCGCGCGGAGAAGAACTTCTGATACATCACCTGATTGCCCAGCATGAGCATCAGGATCGGCACCAGGAACTCAAAGCCGCGTAGAACGCCCATGCCCACGGATTGTTGTACGCCGTGGGCGTCAAGCCGATAGTTGCCCAGCACTTCAAAATACTGATGGGGAAGCGCGGCGTGCAACCCCGTCCAGCCGCCTGCCTTGAAGAAGAGCATCGGTGTGGCTATAGCGCAGATCACGGTCACCAGCGAGCCAATCGCCACGTCCATATAGACCACCGACGACATTCCCGCCAGCGCCGTGGTGAGGATGACGAAGGCGGCGATCATATAGGTGCCCAGCAATGGCGACACCGTCTCGGGAAAGATCAGGTGCAGCACATCACCGCCGCCTTTGAACTGGTAGCTGGCGATGCCGACGTAGGCGAAGAGAATGGCAACTGTACCCAGCACCCGCGCCGTCTGGTTGTAGCGGACTTCGAGCAGATCTGGCAGCGTAAACTGCGCGAATTTCCGCGCCCGTGGCGCAATGAAGTAGATCAGCAGCAGCCCCAGCCAGCCCCCGGCCGGCTGCCATAGCGCGGCAAAGCCGTTCTTGTAGGAATTCTCCGCCGCGGCAAAGAGGCTCCCGGCGCCGATCCACGAGGTCAGCAGCGTCAGCACGAGCACCACGGCCGGCAGCGATCGTCCGGCCACAAGGTAGTCGGCCTTGGTCTTCACCTGAGAGGCGCGGTAGAGCGCAACTGCCAGCAATACAACGACAATGACCGCCAAAACAACGGCATAAAGCAGCGACATTTGCAGGGTTCCTCACCGGCGCAACAGGATTTCCGCCAGTGTACCGGATAGGGGCGACTACTTGCGCTGGCCGTCGGTAGAAGCTGTCATTTGACCCGCTTCCTGTGAGTTGGTAAACTGTATCTGCGGGGTGGAGCAGCCCGGTAGCTCGTTGGGCTCATAACCCAAAGGTCGCTGGTTCAAATCCAGCCCCCGCAACCAATCAAATCAATAACTTACAGATGATTTTTGACTGATCGCTACTCA
>JBEKDX010000212.1:0-4927 GCA_050014135.1 Occallatibacter sp. | reverse complement strand
CGCTCCGGCTTCGTTGTTGCCCGACTTGCGCAGCGCATATCCCCAAGCAGCAAGATAATTCCAGCGAGCGCCTCCGGATGTCTTCGGATTCGGTGTAATGACCTTGATTCCCGGGCGGATCAAATCATCCCAATCGTGAATATGTTGAGGATTCCCCTTGCGAACTAGCAGGACAATCGTCGAAGTATACGGCGTGCTGTTGTTGGGCAGCTTCGACTGCCAATCCTTCTCCAGCAGTCCGCCATTCTGCGCAATCGCATCGATATCGTATGCAAGAGCAAGCGTCACCACGTCCGCCTCCAGTCCGTCGATTACCGCGCGCGCCTGCTTGCCTGATCCGCCATGGGACTGGTTGATCACTACATCCTGCCCGGTCGTAGCCTTCCAGTGCTGCGCAAACAAGCGGTTGTACTCCTCATAAAACTCGCGCGTGGGATCGTACGAGACGTTGAGCAGATGAGTCTGCGCACTAAGGAAACTCACCGAAGCGCTCAAAAGCATGGCGGCGGAAACGAACACATAAATACTGCGGTACAGGCTTCTCATGCTGCTCACTCCGTATGAACTCGATTCAAGTTGATCCGTTACCATTCCCAGGCGCGAGTACCATGCCAGCGACTCGACAGAGAATAGTCTAAATACCGGATAAGATCACTCCAGCCTAGGTATAACCTCGCTGCATAAGATGACATGGACGACTCTTGCAACTGCGTATCTTGGAGCGCTGGGCGGGGTTTGAACCCGCGCATACAGATTTTGCGGACCTGCGCGTTAACCACTTCACCTCCAATGCTCATAGAGCTGTTGCCGAGTCAGTACTAGCTGACAGAATCCGACAACTTACCCTGAAAAATGCAAACCCACCGCGCCGTCTGGCGGGTGGGTCATCGTGGTTCGAGATTCTGATTCGGAATCTACCCCAGAGAACACGCCCGCGCAAAGCCACCCTGACAGCAGCACATACACATAGCGGGAGTGAAGAAACGGGACATTGAATCCTTTTCCAATCGAATGGCTATCATTCGGAGCCACTCAATTATTCGTAGACTAATGCCTAATTGAAGGCGTGTCAAGTCATTGAGTACCGCAATCACGCATGGTGCTTTCGGAGCCGTTAGAGAGTATTGATGGCTAATTCATCGCGCTCGAAGGCCTTGAGCGGGAGTTTTTGCGGACTCCAGTTCTCGGCATTTCAGGAATCGACGCGCTCCGGCTCCCACTCATCGACGCGCTTCCGATCGATCTGATCCTCGCGATCCTCGCGCTCTTCCAATTCGCGGCGCTTCTGCTGCTCCTCGCGCTCCTCGCGGCCATCGCTCATAAACACCTCACGGGAAGGGCGCAGATCATTCGACGTTCGGCGCAAGTTTCTGATCGCGCAATTTTGTATGTTGAGTTCGAACTTTTCCAGGTCTCAATATCGGGATCTCCACCCCACGGACGAAGAGCTGTCCGTGGGGACCCTGAACCTGGGGCATCCGTAGTTGGTAGTTGAAGATGCTGTCAGAAAACTAGTTGCTCGGCAGAGGCAACGGCTTGACGCTGCCGCAATCCGGGCCTTTGAAAGTCGAGGTCGAGTTGACCGTCCATTCTACTGGCGTCGCGTTCTGTCCCATCTGCATGGCCCCCGCAAAATGCACCTTGCCCGTGGCGTGGTTGCCATCTGGCCACGAGGAAGAGATTTCTCCCTTGCCGTTCATCCTTCCGCTGCATACTAGGTCGGCGCTCATGCTGCTGGTGTGCAACACCACATTGGCGATCTTGCAGTCGTGCTGGGTTTGCGCCATCGGAGCGCCGTACCTGTCGATCATCGCCTGAGTGAGGCAGACCTGGACGGTGTTGGTGGTGCCGCTGAAAGGCGAACTCATACCGGCGGGCATGGTCATTCCCGGAGGCAGAGGCGATTTTTGCCAGCTCATATTGGTGGTCATCTCCCACAGGCCGGGCTTTCTTACCGACTGCGCCGAAGCGACGGCAGCAACGGCGAACAGGCAACAGAGTATGGTGATCCAAAATCGAGTCTTGCTCATGATTTCTCCTCATAGTTCGCTCCGGCTCCGAGCCGCGCGAACTACCACTCTATCGCAACAGACAATCGGCGGGAAAGTTAAAAAATCAGCCACGTACAGCCAACGCCGCGCCGCCCAGCGCCAGCAGCGCACCGGTGACGCGGGCCGAGTCGTGGCGGACGACGTTGTCCTCGCTGGCGAAGTCGCCGGCAATGACCCGCACACCTAGCGCCTCGATACGTTCGATGTCGGCCTCGATCGGCGCGGCGCGTTCGCTCGCATAGCGGGCCAGCGTCTGCGGAGAAAAGGCCGCGGTGTTCACTACGGCGTAGTCGAAGACCGGCGCACGGGTGTGCTCATAAATCCGCTCTATATGCTGCGAGGCGCTCAAATCCAGGCTCTCGTTGGCCTGCGTCATCAGGTTGCAGACGAAGACGCGCACGCCGTGGGCACGGGCCAGAGCCGCGGGAATACCCTGCACCAGCAGGTTGCAGATCAGCGAAGTATAGAGCGAACCTGGCCCGACTGTGATCAGATCGGCGCGCTCGATTGCCTCCAGCGTCTCGGGCAGTGGCGCAGCGTCGGACGGATCGAGCGTCAACTCGACAATGCGCCGGTGGCTGGCGGTAATCTTCGTCTCGCCGCGCACCAGCGAGCCGTCGTCCATGCGCGCCACCAGCGTGGCGTTGGCTGTTGTCACCGGATAGAGGCGCCCCCGGGTGGCCAGAATCTTCGACGCTAATTGGATGGCGCGGCCAAAGTCGCCGGTAATCTCGGTCAGCGCTGCCACAAAGAGATTGCCGAAGTTGTGCCCTTTCAGCGCGTCCCCTCCGCGAAAGCGATGAGCAAAGAGCTTGGCCAGCAGATCCTCTTCCTCGCTGAGCGCCACCATGCAGTTACGCAGGTCGCCTGGAGGCAGCATATTGAAGTCCCTGCGCAGTCGTCCGCTGGAGCCTCCGTCGTCCGTCACGGTGACCACGCCGGCCAGGTCGGCGATCAGGCCCGTCTCGATGGCGGGCTGGTTGGCGGTGATCACATGGCGTCTCAGCCCGCGCAGCAGCGTCGAAAGCCCTGTTCCGCCCCCAATCGCCACCACACGCATCGGCCGCGCCAGCGTAGCCGGCTGCGCGTCGGGCTCCTTGTTAGAAGTCGAGGTGTTCGGGGAAGTCACTAAAGCCTTATGGGACCTCTGGATACAGCAACTCGGTGAACCGCGGATCGTCTGCCATGCTCTGGAAGTCGTTGTCCACGCGTGCCTGGAGGCGGTTCTTGGGGTTCAGTTCGATGGCCTGGGCCAGGTTCCTGAGGCTCTCTTGAGTGCGCCCGGTCATAGCATGCAATAGAGCCAGCCCATAGAAGGCGTAGTCGGCCGTGGGGTAGGCCTCCAGAATACTGTTGAACTGCTCACGCGCCTCTTCGTAGTAGCCGGTGTTCAACTGCGAGACGGCGTAGTCGTAGTGCTCCTCGGGCGTCAAAAAGCTCAGGTTGTGCTTATCCAGTTGCCGCTGGCAGGTGCTGATGTACATCTTGCAGCGCTCCACAAGCTCGGCGGGAGCCGTGGGCAGCAACTTCTCGAAAGCGGCCAGCGCTTTGTCGTACCTGCCCTGTTGCAGCAGTTGCACAGCCGCCTGATAGTGCTGAAAGGCCGCTCCCGTGCCCGCACTGGGATGGCCGCCGGGTTTCGCGGTCGGGGATGGATCTTTTTTACGGTCGAACGCCAAGGATCGGGCCTCTTGCATCATCAGTGGTGCCAGAACTTCGCAGACCTCGGGCGCGGTTGAGCCGGGTGGCCACCGGCAGAAAACCGTTTCCGAGTATTGCGCTGCTTAGGCACTGTTTATACGCACAACACCGGCTCACGTCAAGGCCGCTGGCCAAGCCGGTCTTATTTGCCGGATAAATTTCTCCGGTTTGCTTGAACAGAATCGCGGTAAATTGCAGGATTCAAAGAGGGATCGTTGTACATCTTGAGTTGGCGATAGAGTTTGAAGCGCCGCCTCCCGGCCAGGGTCTCGCGCCAGAGTGTGTCCAGGCAGGCGGCCAGTTCGGCGCGCTGCTCTTCCAGAATCGCGAGCCGCTCCAGGTTGCGCTGTGCGTGGCCGGCGGGAGCATCCGTGCGCTCGGCCTCCTCGCGGGTGTGATAGATCTTCAGCGACAGAATTGACAGCCGGTCGATCATCAGCCCTGGTGTCTCGGAGTGCAGCTCCGCCGCCGGGTTGGGCAGCCCCTTAGGCTCCAACCAAGCGAGCAACGCGCGGTCCAGCCCCTCAGCCAGATCGTTGCGCCGCTGGTTGGTGCGGTCCACTCGCCGCTTCACCCCGGCCAGCTCGGCGTCGCTCGCCCCCGGCGCGCGCGCCTCGTCCTCGATGTGCCACAGCTCGAAGTTCGCGCTGTGCTGGCGGCTGACGGCCTCCAGCCATTCCGAAACCGGCGATTCAGCCGCTTCGCCCGCTTCCAGGTGACGCAGGCGAGTCTCGCGATCCTGCAATTTGACGATCAGCTCTGCCGATAGCATTTTGTGAACCTTCCCCGGCCCAGGCCGCAGCGCAAACGCCGCAGTCCGATAGCAGCGTCTATCGTAGAACGATCCTCTGATCTGGTCCAGATGTGAGAGCGAGAATCTCAGAACTGGAGCGCCACCGATTCCCGGAAGCGGCCACAATCCCCCGCCGTGCTCTGCCACCATCGCTCGACAGAGCCGGGAATTCCTCCTGGCCACTGCCTCATTACTAATTAATTACCTGCAAAATCTTTATGTCAAAATGCATATTTTAGGGGGGGTGGGGGGGAGGGGCTAAGGTACAGACCGGGGACATGCCTGACAGATTGAACCGGGGACATGCCTGACACTGCACAAGTCCATGGGCGTTTGATTACAACGTCATTATGGGCTGGAGAGCGAGCAGTGTGATGGACGA
>JBEKDX010000211.1:0-5001 GCA_050014135.1 Occallatibacter sp. | reverse complement strand
CTTTGTGCGCCGTTCTTTCCCGCTCATCTCTCTGCTCGCCCTCACAATGACTTTTGCCCTCACCGTGACCCTGGCCGCGCAGTCGCCGGATGGGTCTCCAACCAAGCCCAAAACTGTCGTGCCGAAGGCGCTATTGGCCGCACCGCAGGTGCCGCAGGTGGTGAAGGATCTACCCGTTCACAAGGTGGTGCTCTACAAAAACGGCGTCGGCTACTTCGAGCACGCGGGGTCGGTCACGGGCAACCAGCGCGTGGCCATCGACTTCACCTCGCCGCAGTTGAATGATGTCTTACAGTCGCTCACCGTGCTGGACGAGGGCGGCGGACGGATTGCCGGCGTCAACTACAACTCGACCACTCCGCTCTCCGAGCAGCTCAAATCGCTCTCGCTGGGCATGACCGACGATCCTACTTCGACCGAGCTTTTTCAGGCCTTGCGCGGGCAACGGGTCGAGGTGACGGGCGCGCCGGGCGGCACGATCACCGGGCGGCTGCTCTCCATCGAGTCGCGCAGCGAGAAAGTGGGCGCGGGCGACAACGCTTCCACCGTAGACAAGTTTTATCTCTCGCTCATTGCCACCTCGGGCGCGGCGCGTGTCATCGAGCTGACACCGGCGCTGAGCGTGCGCCCGCTCGATGCGAATCTCGAAGGCCAGTTGGACCGCTATCTCGAACTGCTCTCGACCACCCACGCCAACGGCCTGCGCCACCTGACGCTCGACGCCCTCGGCCAGGGCCATCGCCAGTTGCGCGTGAGTTACATCAGCGAGGTTCCGGTTTGGAAATCGACTTACCGCATCGTCTTTCCGCGCACGCCGAATGGAAGCGCGACGATGCAGGGCTGGGCGGTCGTCGATAACACCGTCGGCGCGGATTGGGACAACGTGCAGTTGTCGCTGGTGGCCGGAGCGCCGCAGAGCTTCATTCAGCCGCTCTCGCAGCCGATCTACACGCGGCGCGTCGAGATTCCCATCGCCACCGAAGCGCAGTTGACGCCGCAGACGCATGAGGCGGGAGAGGAGGATCAGAAGTCGGAGATGCTGAGTAATCATCTAGCCGCGCCGACGCGTATTCCGCATGACATCAAGATGATTTCCGCGAAGGAAGCGCGTCCAAACGCCAGCTTCGGCATGGCGGGTTCGTCAGCAGGTGGTGCGATGGGCTCAATCTTCAGCAGCGGCGCTGATACAGTTTCCGTAACTGCCAGCGCTCCGATGTTTGACGTAGACCGCGCCAGTGACGCCTACAAAGAAGGCGACGTCACCACCAACGCCTTTGACGACTTCTTCGAGTACGCGCTCACCGCTCCGGTCACAATCCACAAAAATGAATCGGCGATGGTGCCGATCTTGCAACAGGATTTGCCCGCCGAGCACGTGACGCTGTGGAGCGAGAAGGAGCCGACGCCGCTGCGCGCCGTCTGGCTGGAAAACAAATCCAAGCTCACGCTCGACTCCGGCAGTTTTTCGATCTTCGAGTCCGGCGAATTTGCTGGCGAGGGTCTGCTTGATCCGATTCATCCCGGAGAAAAGCGCCTGCTCTCGTACGCTGCCGATCAGGCGGTCCGCGTCAAAGTGACCAACCGCGACAACCAGCGCACTTTGCATCACGTGCAAATCCGTAATAGCGTGGCCATCGAAACACACATGGATGTCGCCTCGGTCACCTATACGGCGGTCAACTCCGCTGATCTCGCCCGCGACGTTCTCATCGAACACGCGCGCCACAACAACGGTTGGTCGCTGGACGATGGCCTGAAGGCCGATGAAACCGCGCCCGACCTCTATCGCTTCCGGCTGCCGGTCGCCGCTCATGCGACGGCCAAGCTGGAAGTGCGCGAGCGCGGCCCGGAGAAGACTTCGGTGTGGTTGAGTTCCAGCTCTGACCAGACGAAGTATCTGCTTGATCTGGTCAAGCGCGTTCCCGATGCGCTCGATAAATTGAAGCCGGTGATCGACGCGCAGACGGCGCTGGCCGATCTGGAGCGCCGCATCAATGAATCCGATGAGGCGGAAGAGGCCGCCTCAGCCGACGAGGCCCGCGACCGCGAAAACCTGACCGCGCTCAAGGGCAACGACGCCGCCAAGCGTTTTGTGGACGAGCTGAATCGCGCCGAAGATCAGTTACTGGCCACGCGCAAGCAGACCGCCGATCTGGAGCAGCAAAAGCAAGCCGCTGTCGCAAAGCTGAATGAGATGATCGCGGCCGTCAGCTTTGATTGGGATGTAAAAGCAGAGAAGTAGGGAATAGGGAATAGAAATCTGGGTGCCCCAGGTCCCGATTTTGGGACCTGGGAAACATGAACTCAAAGTGCGAAATCACGCGGTCAGAAATTTAGCTCCTGGCCCCTGGGCCTTCTTGACCGTTCATCGCGTAGAGAATCGCTCTCGCGGTAAACTCCTCGTCCGTGCGCGAGCTGATCATCAGGTCGTAGAGGTGAGGATTGTTCCAGGCCTTGCCGTAGTACTGTTGCAGATATTTGGCGCGCTCTTCATCGACGATGCGAATGCGCTGCTCGGCGTGGATGCCCTTGTCGAGGCGGTTGCGCAGGCGTTCGAGGCGTTCGAGATACGGCGCGTAGACGAAGACGTGAAAGACGTCGGGCTTGTGCTGCAAGACGCACTGCGAGCCGCGTCCGACGATCACGCAGTTGCCCTCGGCGTAGGCTTCTTCAATGATTTTCCGCGAGATCTTCACCATTGCCTCGGCGTCGAAGACGGAGTTCTCGCCCAGCTCCAAGCCGGCGGCCAATGCGGCCGAGCGCATCGCCTGCTGGTTGATGCGGCGCAGCCACGAGACCACGTGCTCGTCGTATGGGCGTACCACACTGCAATCCACATGCGCCTCGTAGGCGATGGCGTCAATGATGTCGCGATCCAGCAGCTTCCAGCCGAGCCACTCGGCAATGGTCTGCGCTATGCGTCCGCCGCCGCTGCCGAACTCCCGGTTCACTGTCAATACGCGGTATTCCACGTTCCCCTCCCGCAATACCGATAACAGTTTACGCTACTTCTCTCCGAGCGTTCTTTCCAGCTCCGCGCAAGCCGTGGCGCGCTCCACTTCCGCCTGAAATAAATCGGCCTCGGCCTCGGCTAGTTGCGCCTCTGCCTCGGCCAGCGCGGAGGCGTTCACGGTCTTGGCCTCCACTTGGTTGGCGGTGATGCGGCGCATCTCCGCGCGCGCCTCGACGCTCTCGCGCGCGGCATCCAGGCCGGTTTCCGCGCGCCGCACTTTGCGCACTCTCTTCTCAATTTCCACACGCGCCTGGTTTTCCGCGTGGCGCAGATTCTCCTCCGCCTCGGCAACTCCCGCCTGCCGCTCGTGCACCTGCCCGCTACGCTTGCCGAATTCCAGCAGCGTCCAATTCATCTTCAGCCCAACGGCTCCGTTGTTTTCGCTGAGCAGCGGCACGCCGCTCTGGTAGATGTATTGCGCAAAGGCGCCAATCTCGGGGATGTATTCGGCGCGCGCCGCGCTCAATCCGGCCCGCGCCTTGGCCAGCGTCTGCCGGGCCGCGGCCACTTCGGGATTGTGCACGAGCGCCCGGTTCTCCAGATCGCCCGCGGTTGCGTCGCTGTTCTCGGCCTTCGGCTCAACCAGCTCGACTTCGGTATCTAACGGCAGACCAGCCAGATCGTTGAACTCGACCTTCATGTCGGAGATGGCGTCTTCAAGCGATCCCAGCGCATGACGCGCCTCGGCCATCTGCGCCTTGCCCTCCAATACTTTCAGCTCTAGCACCGCGCCGGCCTCGACGCCGTTGCGCGCCTCGGTCAGCCGTTCTTCTCCGGCCTCGATCTTCAACTCCACCGCCTGCTTGCGCAGTTCAGCCGCGAGCAGGCCATAATAAAGCTGCTTCATTTTCAGCGCGACTTCATCTTCCGCCTGGTGCGCGTTCGCTTGCGCGATACCCGCATCGGCGCGGGCCGCATTCACTCCGGCGTGAATCTTGAAAAACTGCGTCACGGGTTGCACGAGCGTGCTCTGGCTGAGCAGAAAATCCTGATTTCCTAGACTGATTGATACGCTCTTGCCGGGAATCGGTCCGGCGCTCGGATAGGTGCCCAGCTTACCCTTCGGAATCACCAGGCTGTCCATCTTGCCCAGATGCACGGCATTGCTCTCATTGGCGAGGACAGGAAAATAATCGGCTCGCGCTTCCGTCACGCGCGCATCCATTTCCTTGGTCTTCAGGCGCGCCATCTTCACCGTTGAATTCTGCTTGACGGCCAGAGCTACGGCCTCATCGAGCGTGATGCGTTGCGTCTCGGCGTGCGCGATGCCGGTGAAGACAAAAAGCAGGAGCAGCGCGGCAATGGCTGGGTTCACGAGGCTCGCCGCGTCTTTGTTTTTGCGGAACGTTTGCGACTTTCGGTGCGCCACCACAAACAAAACCGGAATCACAATCAGCGTGAAGAACATCGATCCCAGCAAACCGAAGGCAATCACGCTGGCCAAAGGCGACCACATACTCGATCCGGAAAGAATCATCGGCGTCACTCCCACGGCGGCGGCCATCGAAGTAAGGAAGATGGGTCGCAAGCGGCGTTCGCCGGCCTCCAGCGCCGCCTGCTCCAGTTCCACGCCGTTCTGCATTCGCTCGTGAATGTAATCAATCAAAATGATGGAATTGCGCACCACCAGGCCACCCAAACTTACAATGCCCATGAAGGCGGTGAAGCCGAAGTAGTTGTGGGTGATGAAGAGGCCGAGCGCCGCGCCGGGCAGAGCCAGAGGAAAGGCCATCATCACAATCAGCGGGTCGATCAGGGTGCGAAATTGAAAGAGCAGAATCAGAAAAATCAAAACCAGGCTGATCATCAGCGCGTGCTGCATCTCGCCGAAGGTCTCGTCCTGATTCTCGCGCTCGCCGCCGTACTCGATGCGATAGCCCGCAGGCAGCGCCATTTTGTCCACCTGCTTGCGCGTGTCGCTGAGGATCTCGCTGGCCAGCCGATTGCCGCTGGGAAAGGCGCGAACCGTCAGCGTGCGCACGCCGTTC
>JBEKDX010000210.1:0-5078 GCA_050014135.1 Occallatibacter sp. | reverse complement strand
AAATATGCATTTTGACATAAAGATTTTGCAGGTAATTAATTAGTAACGAGGCTGTGGAGGGTTTTTTCAAGCGATTGGTTTGATCGCAGCACGACTACTTCTCGATCATCGCCCGCAGCGCGTCGGCGTAGTTTTCCGGCAAGGGTATCTTGTTCATCTGGCTATCGCAGACAACATGGACGGTTTCGCCCTCGGCCAGCAGCGTAGCTTCCGCGCCGTCTGCGCCCTTGCGCAAAATACGATAGGCAAATTTGAGCACCGAACCGCGTAGCATCGCGGGACGGGTTTCGATCAGGATTTCGTCGTCATAGCGGGCTGAGGCGCGGTAGCGGCAGCGTGCCTCGATGACCGGCAAGATGCAGCCGTGCTCGGCTTCGAGCTGGCGGTAAGAAAAGCCCAGCGAACGGAGCAACTCGACGCGGCCAACCTCAAACCAGACCAGATAGTTGGCGTAGTAGACGACGCCCATCTGGTCGGTTTCAGCGTAGCGGACACGGATTTGGGTGGTGATGGGCATGAAACGGTCTCCAAAGTTGTGTTAATTTATGTCCATTTTTCCACGTGGAACGCTAAGTTATCCACATATCGTCGGGTTTCTTCGGGTTTTGTTGTGAGAGCTGGCTCAACGCAGGGGCTGGCCTCCTGCTACGCGCTCCCATATCAGCCGCGAATCTGCAAAACGCAGATCCTTCGGCTTCGATCAGGACAGCAGATATGGAGCATCCTGAAAGTATGGTGCGCCCGACTCATTGCACCAGGTGCGCGAAGAAGGGCAGCTTGGTGAAGTCGTTGAAGACGAGAAAGGCAAACAAGCCCACAATCAACACGAAGGCCGCCTGGTAGATGTACTCCTTGACTTTGATGTTGATCTCGCGGCGAATGGTGCTTTCGATTAGCAGAAAGAGAATCATGCCGCCGTCAAGAATCGGGAAAGGCAGCAGGTTGATGATGCCCAGGTTGAGGCTGATCTCCGCCGAAAGCCCGAACTTGGAAAACCATCCCTTGGTCTCGGCTGCATCGCCGGCAACGCGAGCAATGCCCAATGGTCCCGCCAGCGCGTTCGAGGCCGCAACCTTGCGCGAGGCAATGCGTTGCAACATCTCCAGCAAAAGAGTCGAGTTATCCATGCAGAACTGTTTGGACTTGCCGCTTGCAATCGCCAGAGGAAGGGGACTGTTGTGATACGGCGTCTGCCGCGGCGCAAAGCCCAACCTCCAGCCCGCATCGCTCTTGGCGGGGTGAGCGATGATCGGCGGAAGCGCGGCGCCATTGCGCACGACGACCAGTGAAATCGGCTTACCCTGACCGTCCTGCATATAGGCCAGCAAGGAAGTGACGGAATGAAAGGGGTGACCATCCACGGATTGAATTCCGTCACCGGCGCGTAGGCCGGCCTTTTCGGCAGGGTTTCCCGCCTGGATCTCGACAACGCCGATGGGACCAGCCGTGTACTGGGGCATCATTCCCACCACGTTACCTTCACTCAATTCGCTCTCCTTCAATTCTCCGGGAACGTGAAGGGAGAGTGGCAAAGTTTTGTCATCACGCTGAACTTCGATCTGAACCGACTGGTTGGGGTTCAGAGATAGTTGCGCGAAGACCATCTCCCAACTGGGATTGGAGTGATTGGCAAAGCTGCGGATAATGTCGCCCGGTTCAATTCCGGCCTGGGCTGCTGCCGAGCCGGGAACAACCCATTCGACCGCCGTCTCTTTGATCTCGACGGCGGGAACTTCGTTGATCCAGCCGTAGTAAAAAACCATCAACGCGAAGGCCAGAATGAAGTTGGCCGACGGTCCGGCGACCGCGATCAGCATTTGCTGCCAGCGAGGATGGGAGGTGAGTGCGCCGGGGTCGCTGAGGGGCGCAACAGTGGCCGTACCTGTGGCGGCGTCGCTCAATTCGGCGAAGTTTTCGCCAGCCATTTTGACGTAGCCGCCGAGGGGGAGCGCGCAGACCTTGTAGTCGGTTTCGCCGTATTTATAGCCGAAGAGGCGAGGGCCAAAACCGAAGGAGAAGGCCTCGACGCGGACCCGGCAGAGCTTGGCGACGGCAAAGTGGCCGAATTCGTGGACGACGACCATGACGCCGATCAGCACGATGAAGGCGACGATGGAGATCAGCAGGCTACGAAGGTCAATCGCGGCGATGGCGGCAAAGAGTCGATGGAAATAGATCATGGATGTACGGTTTTTCCTTCAATAAAGCGCCCTATCGGCGACTTTATCTCACTAGCGCTCGGGCCGTTTCGCGGGCCTGCCGGTCCATCGAGAGCACTTCGGCGATGGTGGCAGGGTGCGCCTCGGGCGTGGATGCGAGCACCTCTTCAATTGTACGCGGGATGCCCATGAAGGGGATGCGCCGGGCGAGGAAGGCCTCGACGGCCACCTCGTCGGCGGCGTTGAGCGCGATGCAATGCGCGCCTCCTTTTTCCGCGGCCTCGAAGGCCAGGCGCAGGCAAGGAAAGCGCTCCAGATCGGGCTGCTCGAAGTCCAGATGGCTAAGCGCGGCCATCTCGAAGGTCAGCGTCGAGGCAGGGCGCTCCGGGTATGCGAGCGCATAGAGAATAGGCAGACGCATATCGGTGACGGAGATCTGCGCAAGGATCGAGCCGTCCACGTACTCCACCAGCGAGTGAACGGTGGATTGGGGATGGATCGTGACGCGAACCTGCGCTGGCGTCACGTCAAAGAGACGGCAAGCCTCGATGATCTCCAGGCCCTTGTTGAGCATCGTCGCGGAATCGATGGTGATCCTGCGGCCCATCACCCAGGTGGGGTGCTTCAGCGCCTGCTCGGGTGTGATCGAGGCGAAGTCGGCCAGCGGCAGTTTGCGGAAGGGACCACCAGAGGCTGTCAGCCAGATGGTCTTGACCTCGGCGTGTGTGCCGACGCGCAGGCATTGGTGGACGGCGTTATGTTCGCTGTCAATCGGTAGAATCGGGACGTTGTGCTTGCGGGCTGCCGCGGTGAGGATTTCGCCGGCGGCGACCATGCACTCCTTGTTGGCCAGGCCGATGGGCTTGCCCGCGAGGATGGCGGCGTGCGTGGCTTCGAGGCCGGAGACGCCGACGATGGCCGAGACGACAAAATCGGCATCGGGCAGCGTGGAGCAAGCGACGGTGCCATCGGAGCCGTAAACGACTTCGATGCCGGTGACGCCGGCTTGCTTGAGGCGCAGTGCCAGCTCCGCGGCCAGCTCTTCGGTGGCCAGCGAGACGAGACGCGGCCGCCAGCGAACGGTCTGCGCGAAGGCTTCGTCCACGTTGCGCCCAGCGGCCAGCGCGGTGACCGAGTAACGGTCGGGAAACTGCTCGACGATGGAGAGAGTGCTGGTGCCAATGGAGCCGGTGGAGCCGAGAATGGCGAGTTTTTTCATGTTGAGTTTGACTTTCCTCTAGCCCTAAAGGGATATTAGTTTGCCGTAGCCGACTTGAGCGACAACAGCATCTCGCACCGTAGAATCGCGTTCATGCGCGATTGATAGCCCGGGCCGTGAGAATTCAACCACTCCAGAACATCGCCGTCCAGACGCGCGGTGACGATCTGTTTCACTGGGCAATAGAGATGCCCGAGTACACGCTCGGTCTTGGCCCATTCTGCATCAGTCAGGACGGGAATATCGCTGGTGTCGATCTCGCTCACCGGCCGCGCCGAGAGCGCCTTCAAATTTGCGCGCTGCGCATCGGTCAGCGGCGGCAAAGTTTTCATAGTATATCTAACCATTTTCTGTTTCATGGCGTAAGAATACGCTCAATCCGCGCTTTTTCTGATAACAGACCATTGTTCACTGACCACTGTTCTCAAAACCACTGATGAATCACCTGCGCGTACCAGAGCGCGGGAGCGGCCAGCAGCAAGGCGTCGATTCGGTCGAGGACGCCGCCGTGGCCGGGGAGCAGGGAGCCGGAATCCTTGACGCCGGCCGAGCGCTTGAGCGCGGATTCGGCCAGATCGCCGACCTGCGCGGCAATATTCACGACTACGGCCAGAGTCATCCAGTACCAGATGTCTTCGGGGTAGGAGAGCAGGGCCGAGTCGTGCAGTTGCAGCAGGTGAGCGAGGCCGAGCAGGACGCCGGTGATCAGCAAGCTGCCGGCTATCGAGCCGAGCGCGCCCTCCCAGCTTTTATTGGGGCTGAGCGTGGGGGCCATCTTGTGGCGGCCCCAGGCGCGGCCCACATAGAAGGCAGCGATGTCACCGGCCCAAACCACACAAAGCAGGAAGACCACCAGCGATGGCCCATTGGGTAAGTCGCGCAGGGCGGGCACGGCAATCAGTGTGAATCCGACGTAATAGAGACAGAAGAGGGAGACGGCAATATCGGCCAGCATCTGGGCAACGGGATGGAAAAAGGTGCAGTAGATGAGCAGGCCCAGGCTGAGAATGCCGATCGTCGCCGTGGCCTGGTCCGGCCACTCGAAGTTGCCGGCAAAGAGCGCCACAATTGCAACCAAAACGGCGATGCGCGGCGGATTGGCCCCAGCCTTCTCCGCCATCCCGAGAAACTCCCATGCAGCGAGCACGGCCACTCCGGCCACCGCAAGCGTGAAAAGCCATTGCCAGTGCGGCCCCAGAAAGACCAACAGCAGCACGAAAGGAATCAAGATGAGAGCGGTCAATACACGTTTCATTCAGGGTTGAGGATACACTGCCGGGGCGGGTTTGTGTACAAGCAGCGATCCGGTCAACCGAGGGATTTCAACGGGCGCGAGGGGAATTTAGGCTTGGCTCAAGCGCTTTTGACACCGTCGGCATGAAGCCAATAGAGAAGAGCTTGGGCGCTTCCGCTCTGTGCAGACTGCTCTTTGAGCCGAACACGAACCAACTCAGCCAGCCGTTTGGCCCTCGCTGCGGCATCTTCTTGCACGGGCGCTTTTACGATTGCTGCTTGAATCTCTTCCAAAGGAAATTCCCCCACATCCTGTTTGTCGTCAGGATGAGCTCGCAGAACTACGCCTTCACCCGCAAAAAAAGGCGGCGCGGCAAACGAAGGTACTCAACTGGCGACGATCGGAGTCCGCTCGGGATCTTCTTCCACCTCGCCGCAGCCCTCGCCCAGTCCGCCGTAGCGGCGCT
>JBEKDX010000209.1:0-5570 GCA_050014135.1 Occallatibacter sp. | reverse complement strand
ATGTTCTGTGGATTGCCTTTGACATCCACAATCATCGATATCAGGCAGCGGCCATTGATATGCTTCTGCCGCGCTTCGTCTGAGAATTCTGCCTCAACGTTTTTGATCAGCTTCGGTAGCGTGCCCTTCTGATCCAGTATCTGCTTAGTGGTCAGTGGCGCGTCGGTTGTCTGCGTCGGTTGCTGTGCATGAGCGAGGCTTGAAAGAAGCAGCAGTGAAATTCCGATCAACCAGAGCCGCATATATCTCTCCTGAAAACTTCACAGAAACTTTACCACAGAAGCCCCAACTCCCGCAGCAAGTAGGCGTAGTCGTCGTTGCGCACCTCGAAGATAATTTTGATCAGACCCCCCTACTGCTTGGGTGGGTCGCCAGTATATTCGAGATGGATGGAGGCACGGATTGGCACTGTAGCAACCTTCCGATAATCTTTGTCTGCAAATTTGGTCAGAGATGGTGCAGTGCAGAACTTTGTAAGCTGGTATACGCCGTCCGGACCGGGATCCGGAGAAAGAATTCCCGGCGGAGAGTTGAATTCATAGCGAACGGGCATATTCGGTTCGCTGGTTCCGTACAAGTGGTATTCAACCTTAATGAAAATAATTGCGGCAACTGGTTTGCCATCGAGATTTGTCGCTGGTTCAAAGCGGTATTGCGCCGCCGCAGCCAGGCTGGATTTTTCAAAAGAAGGATCAGAGCATGAAACTAGCTTAATGTCTTGCGGATATCCTTTCGTGTCCACGGTGACTGATATTTTGCAGGCACCACCTATGCCCTTCTGCCGCGCTTCTTCGGAGAATTCTGCTTCAACGTTATTGAGCACTTTTGGCGGATTGATCCTTTTCGCTGCCGATTGGTCCGCCGGTTGGGTCGCGTCGGTTGTCTGCGCCGGTTGCTGTGCATGAGCAAGGCTTGAAACAAGCAGCAATGAAATTCCGATCAACCAGAGCCGCATGAAACTCTCCTAAAATCTTCACCGCAACCTTATCACACCAGTTCCAGTTCCCGCCTCATTAGACCAGGACTTCATCGCGTACAAAATGGAGACGAATGATCTTCGGAGAATGGATCGTTTCGTCGAAGTAACAGTGGACAGCATCCTTGACCATGGCCCGCAGCTCTTCCAGAGTCTCTCCTTGGGTATGGATGCCATACCCGAGCGCGGTGGCCGTATAGCCGCCGTCCGCCTCGTCCTCGCGCACCTCAAAGAAGATCTCATTCATCGAAGTAAGCCCCTTGCCGCATGAATAAATGCTATATCGTCCGAATGCCCGCAACAAGCCGAACAGCCTGTGGTGAAAGTCCTAATCTGAAGAAAAACTTCCCTCAGAGGCTAAAGCCCACTCGGTTTTTTCTGCGTCTTGCGGCACGACTAAAGTCGTGCCCTGACACTTCTTGCACCTTCAATGGAATTTTGCAAGAGTTTTAACAAAGGCTCGCGACTGCGCGGTGAATCTAACCTGCCAGCCCCAGCTCCCGCAGCAAGAAGGCGTAGTCGAGCGCGATCTCTTTCAGGTAATCATAGCGGCCGCTCGCGCCGCCGTGGCCGGCCTGCATATTGGTCACCAGCAGCAACGGATGGTTGTCCGTCTTCAGGGTGCGCAGCTTGGCCACATATTTGGCCGGCTCCCAATACATCACCTGGCTGTCGTTCAACGAGGTCTTTACCAGCATCGCCGGATAACTCGCCTTCTGTAAATTGTCGTATGGTGAGTAACTCAACATATAACTGAAAGACTCAGTTTCATTCGGGTTTCCCCATTCCTCATACTCCGGAACGGTGAGGGGCAGAGAAGCGTCGAGCATGGTGTTCATCACATCCACGAAGGGCACGTGGGAGAGCACGGCGCGGAAGAGTTCCGGCCTGAGATTCACCACCACGCCCATTAGCAAGCCGCCGGCCGATCCGCCCTCGATGGCTACCCGCGCCGGGTCGCCATAGCCCTCCGCGGTCAGATGCTCGACGGCGGCAACGAAGTCAGAAAAGGTATTGCGCTTGACCAGCATCTTGCCGGCATCGTGCCACGGCTCGCCCAGATCGCCTCCGCCGCGGATATGCGCATAGGCCATCACCACGCCGCGATCGAGCAAGCTGAGCCGGCTGGCGCTAAAGTTCAACGGCAGCGAGTAGCCATAGGAGCCATAGCCATAAACGTAGAGGGGATTTGCTCCCTTATTGCGTTTGTCTTTTCGGTAAACCAGCGACACGGGCACCTGCACACCATCGGGCGCGGTGGCATGAATGCGTTCACTCGCGTACTGAGTGCGGTCGAAGCCGCCGGGAATCTCGAGCTGCTTGAGCAGTGTTGAAAGGCCGCTGGCCACGTTGTATTCGAAGACTGAGCTGGGCGTCACCAGCGATTGGTAACCGTAGCGGAAGGTTGCTGTCTCGAAGACCTGATTGAAGTGTGGATGGGCGCTGTATGCCGGTTCGGGGAAGGCGATCTCGCCTGCCTTTATGGCTTCAGGTCCATCACCGGTGAAGCGCCAGACGCGCAGTCGCGGCAATCCTCCCTCGCGTTCGCAGGCGATGAAGAAGCTGGCAAAGAGATCAATCTCTTCGATCATTACATTGTCGCGGTGGGGGATCAGCTCGGTCCAGTGCTCCCGGTCCGGCGTGGCGTCGGGCGCAGTCACAAGGCGGAAATTGCGTCCGCGATCATTGGTGCGGATGAACCACCGGCCATTGCGATGGTCGATGGCATACTCGTGATCGTCCTGGCGCGCGCTGATGAGCGTGAGTTTGCCTTCAGGCTCGGCGGCCTGCAACACCCACGACTCAGAGGCGGTGTGGCTGCCCGACTCCATCACAATGTACTTGCCGTCGCGCGTGCGTCCCGCGCCCAGGTTGAAGCGCTCGTCGTCCTCCTGATAAACCAGAAGATCCTCTGATGCCTGATCCACTCGGCTCTTATCTTGCCGCACGGAGTGGCGCCAAAGCTGGTGCTGGCGCTTCTGTTCTTCGTCCTCGACGGTGTAAAAGAGAGTGCGGTTGTCTGCGGCCCACACGACGGAACCGACGCGCTCGACCTGATCGGCGAGTGTCTCGCCAGTTTCCAGATCCTTGATGTGCAGAGTGTACTGGCGAAAGCCGGTGGTATCGGTGGTGTAGACCAGCCAGCGGCCATCGTCGGTGATGTCGGTCGAGCCAATCGCGAAAAAGGCGTGACCCTCGGCCAGTTGGTTGCCGTCCAGAATGACGTGCTCGGGCTGATCAGGCGGCGGCAGAGTCTCTCGCTCACCGGCCTTGGTGCTGGCGGCCTTGCGGCAATGAATCGCGTACTGCTTGCCTTCTTCGGTGCGCGTGTAATACCACCAGCCGCCTTCGCGGAAGGGAACCGAGATGTCAGTCTGCTTTACGTGCGAGAGCATCTCCTGGTAAAGCTGCTCGCGCAGGCCGTCGAGGGGCTTCATCACCGCTTCGGCGTAAGCGTTTTCCGCCTCCAGGTAAGCGGTTACCTCGGGGCTTTCCTTGTCGCGCAGCCAAGCGTAGTCGTCGATGAGGACAGTGCCGTGCAGGGTGGTTTCTTTGCGTTCCTTGCGGGCGATGGGGGGGGGAAGTTGCGGACTCTGTTTCATAGCCTATACAGTTTAGTGCTTGCGGCGGCAAAAAGCTGTTTACGGAACCTTCTGCCTGCCCAACCCGTACAATAGAGAGCGATGATAGGCTTTCGCCGCGCACATATCGCCGTTCTTTCGCTGCTCGTGGTAGCTTTTGTTTGCTTTTCCGCACGAGCCGAGCGGGTCGAGGACCTGCCCCAACCCACAGGCTATGTCTCTGATCTGGCGCATGTTCTCTCGCCGGATACCGTCGCGCGGCTGGAGCGTCTTTGCGCCCAAATGGACACCTCAGCAGCCAATGCCCAAATCCATGTGGTCACGATCCAAACGCTCGATGGGGTCGAAGCCTCCGATTTCGCCAACCGGCTGGAAGAGAAGTGGAAGGTTGGCCGAAAGGGGTCGGACCGTCATCCTGCTGCTCTTTGCCATCCAGGACCACAAGCGCTGGATCGAGACCGGCTACGGCCTTGAAGGCATTCTGCCGGATGGAAAAGTCGGCGACATCGGCCGCGAGATGGTGCCGTATCTCAAGGCAGGAGATTACGATAGCGGAATTTCCCTGGGCGTTCATGAAATCGCCAGTGTCATCGCCGCCGACGCCAAAGTCACGCTCTCCGAGGACGAAGGGCGCCTTCCGGCACGACGCCCGGCTTCGCGCGCCATCAGTTCGGGCAATATCCGCCTGATCTTCTATCTGATTTTCTTTGGCGTATTTATCCTGATTCGCATCTTGTCCCGTTTGGGAATTCTGCCTCGCAGTTGGGGGCGCGGCGGGGTGTGGATCGGCGGCGGCGGCTTTGGTGGAGGGGGCTTTGGCGGCGGAGGAGACTCTGGCGGCGGTTCTGATTTCGGGATGGGCGGCGGCAGCTCTGGTGGCGGCGGTGCCGGTGGCGACTGGTAGCTTTTGCAATTGGCAGAACAGCTTCGTTGCCTACTTTGAGCAACTAGCAAAATTCATTTGAGACAGCAAGATGAGTCAGGGCACGATTTTAGTCGTGCCACAAACGCAAGAAATAATGGGCTTTAGCCCCTGAGGGAACTCCAACCCGTATAGGAGATTCCCCGCAGGGCAAGCCGGAGGAGAAAAACACAGTATGAGCAAGGGACTTTGGATTACGCTCGGAGTAGTCGGCGCTTTCATTCTTGTGGTCTTGATGGCCTTTGGCAGCTACGTTGGCGCCAAGAACGAGATGGTGGCCAAGGATGAGGTCGTGAAGGCGGCGTGGTCGGACGTGGACGTGCAATTGCAGCGGCGGCTGGACCTGATTCCCAACCTTGTGGAGACCGTGAAGGGCTTTACGAAAGAGGAGAGCACGGTCTTTGGCGACATTGCCAACGCCCGCGCGGGAATGCTGAACGCGCAGGGTCCGGCGGGCAAGATTGCGGCCAATGGAAAGCTGGATTCAGCCTTGGGCCGCCTGCTGCTGCTCACCGAAAACTATCCGCAACTGCGATCGAGCGACCAGTTCATGCGCTTGCAGGACGAGCTGGCGGGAACTGAGAACCGCATCAGCGTGGCGCGCCGCCGCTATAACGACTCACTGCGCGACTACAACACCTTTGTGCGCCAATTCCCCAACAGCATCTGGGCCGGCATCGCGGGCTTCCAGGTGAACAACGCCTTCTTCGAGGCCAGCGAAAGCGCGCGCACCGCTCCCGCAGTCAAGTTCTAGGCACCTGCGGTGCGGGGACTTGCCGTCCAGGCATACGCCTTCGGCTTGAGATCTATCCTTGCGCCAGAATAACGGCGCAAGGAGCGGTTTCGAAGAAAATGCGGCGAATTCGGTTCTGATCTGTTACTCACAAAGCCAGGTAATCACCCTGCAAGGGCCGTTCGCCGGCCGCGAAGAATTACTTTTGCGCTTTGGCGGGCGGGATGGGAATCACCAGGTAGTTCTTTACGCTGAAGACGCCGGGGACGCCGTTGGCGCGGATGAAGGCTGTTTCCTTGTCACCCTGATTGTCCACCATTCCGAATAGCTCCACGTTGCCGTTCTGCACGGAGATGC
>JBEKDX010000208.1:0-5302 GCA_050014135.1 Occallatibacter sp. | reverse complement strand
CATTCCCTCGCCGAGGTTGTGCAGCACCGTGTGTAACGTGTAATGAAGCAGATCGCTGCGGTCGAGCATGGGAACGACTTTCACACCCTCGGGCAGGATGTGATTGTTGAGCTCGTCCACCTTTTCGTGAATCCCTTCGAGCGTGGGCCCCTCTTCGGCCCCCTTGCGCATCAGAACGCCGCCCTGGATGACGTCGGGCTCATCTACAATGACGCCGTCCGGACGATGATCCGCTCTGGCCATGTGCCCCAGCCGAATTCTGGGACCCCATTCGACGATTGCGACGTCCTTTACGCGAACTGGGACCCCATGCGAAGTCGTCAGCACGGTGTTCTCGATATCCTGCACATTGTGATAAAGTCCGAGTGCACGGACGTTCATTTGCTGCAAGCCCTCTTCGACAAAGCTGCCACCGGCGTTCACGTTGTTGACGGTCAACTGCTGCTCGACCTGGCTGATGCTCAAGCCGTAGGAGATGAGCTTGTTCGGATCGACGCGCACCTGATATTCGCGCGCGGTGCCGCCGAAGTCGCTCACGTCCACGACGTTCCCAACTTTTCTGAATTCCTTGTACAGAGTCCAGTCTTCGATGCTCCTCAAATTCATCAGGTCATACGCCGGATTGTTGCCCCGGATCGTATACCAATAAATCTGGCCTGTGGGGCTCCAGTCCGTTCCAATTTGAGGCAACACGCCCGCCGGCATATTGACCTGCGTGAGCCTTTCGAGAACTTTCTGGCGGTTCCATTCGTTGACCGATTGGTCGTCGAAGATCAACGTAACCAGGGAAAGACCAAAAATCGATTCCGACCGCACCGTGGTAAGATGCGGAATCCCAAACATCTGAATTTCGACGGGAACCGATACTTGCTGTTCTATTTCTTCGGCGGAACGCCCTGCCCACTGGCTGATGATGGTCACATAATTATCGGCAATGTCCGGATAGACCTCGACGGGCATATTGTGAAACGATACCGCCCCCCAGCCGAGCAACAGCAACCCAATCGCCAGCACCACGTACCGATTATTGAGAGCAAAATCTACAAGATTGCGAATCATGGTTTCTTCCTCGAGCCCCGGGTTGAGCGTCATTCATTATCGATTACATTTTGGAGATTGATCGCGTTTGTCACGATCTGCTGGCCCGGCTGCAACCCGGATAGAACCTCCTGCATATTGTTCGGCAACTGATCGCCGCTGACGACCTGAATTCGCTTGAACTTCTCTTGCACGGGAATGAATACCCAATCGCGGTCGTGCAAATGCACGATCGCGGATGCCGGGACAGCCGTGTAGGTTCGCTTCTCCTTGCCAAACAATGTGGCCGTGGCGAACATACCCGGCCGCATCATCTCGCCCGGATTGGCCACTTCAATACGTACCTTCGCGGTGCGGATATTGGGATCTAGAATCGAGCCGATGTTGCTGATCGTGCCTTTGAGAACTTTGTCTGGATATGCGTTCAGCTTGATCTCGGCGGGTTCCCCGATGCGCACGTTGGCCATGTCAGCTTCGTAGACGTCACAGACGATCCACACGCTGGTCAGGTCCGAAATCGTGAATGGGCTCGGCGCGGAGTAGGCCTGCACAGACGCCGCGTTCGTCACTTCCTGATCGGTGATCACGCCGGAAACCGGAGCAAAAATATCGATAATTCCCTTTGGATTATCGGGATCGCTGCCGAGCAGGTGAAGATGCTCAGTTGTGGTATCGAGGGTGGTCTTGGCGTCGTCCTCGGTATCTTGCGCGACCTCCAGATCTCCCAACGCTATGGCCCCGTGCTCGTACAGAATCTTCGCTCGATCCAATTGCTTGCGCGCAAGGAGCTCATCGGAGATGGCCTTGCGGTAGGCGTCAAAGCCTCCCGAAATGTCGTCGCTGCGAATACGCAGCAAGAGCTGGCCCTTCCTAACTGTGTCGCCGAGGCGAGCGCGGATGTCCACAATGCGGCCGGAGGCAAGCGAAATAACCGGAACAGTTCGCGCGATGTCCGGAAACACAGTGCCGGTCACGAACAATTGCGACGGGGCTTGATGTTCAGTCGCTGTTACGATCGGATAAAGCTCCGGATGCTCGACCGCGAAAAAGGAGACGTCTACTCCTGAAACCACCTTGGCCGGCGGCGGCGCCTCAGTGTTCGCATTGACCTTATCGCTCTTGCAGCCATTGATGGCCAGCGATACGGTTATCCCCATCAGCACCAGGCCTAATCCCAAAGCTTCGCTTTTCATACGATCCTCTGTGACCTTTGTGTTTCTCGGTCCTTCGGCGCACGATCATCTCTCATAGCTGTAATGCTGTGAGGTGGTCGAAGCGCTCTGAATGCACTCATTTCATAAAGCAGCACCAGGCTGCCGAAGCCTCAGTGCTGCTCAGTGAGTATGCTGGTCAAGCCACAGACACAGCGTAGTCAAGCCGACAACCGGGCTAGAATCGGACCTTGATCGCAACCGTGGTGTTGGTTTGGTTCGTGCGCAGGTCTGGCCACCAGAGAGCAGTGGCGGGATTGGCACCAGAAGTCACACCCGCACAGAAATTCGCCGCACTCTGTTGTCCAATAGTTCCATAGCCGAATCCGGAAGGAGAGCCACTGGCGCAGGCATACTGTGCTGGTGCGCCGTTGTTCCCTCCCGGAGGAGTAATGCCGCCCCGACCCGTCCAGTAAGGCACATCTGAGTAGCGATAGCCTTGCTCAATTGTGAAGGTGATGAACTGGCTGGGCATATAGTCAATGGTGATGGTGCCGTCGTGCATCTGCGAGCGATCACCTGCGTTTTCGGTAAAGTACGGTGTGCCAGATGTGGCTGTCGCCCCGTTAATCGGCGGTAACAGCGTCAGGTAGCGGCCTGGGTTATTCATGACTCCGCCGCCTAATGTAATTGCGTAGAGATCTTTCTTGAACCACATACGGTCATAAATCATATAACCCAAGAACGCCTGTTTCGGTTTGCCATTCCTGGAGTTATGGCAGTTGACACCGCCAGTGTAGGTGTCGGTGGTGCCCATCTCCGGCGATAGGCCTTTGGGATTCAACGCACCGTCCGTTGTGCCGAATGACGCAGCTCCGCCGCCATATTCGCAGCCGGCATCACCGGTGACAGTGAAAGCGGCCTTGTCAAAGAATGCATGGGGTTTGTCATAATACTTCACCTGCGCGCTGTAATCGGCGTGGATGCGTGAGCGGCCAGGAAAACCGGCATCATCTTCACCCAGACCATAGTTATTGAAGACGAAGTCCAGGTACGGCTTGGGCCGCCACAGTATCTGTCCACCCACCCCAGGCTTGCCATTGTAGCGCGCATACGATTGCCAGCCGTTGATGATCCACGGCTCGATCTTCAACTTGGCTGTGGGGAACCACTGAATGCGGAGACCGTTGAAGAACCAGGGCGTGTTCGAGGAGACGAACGACGGCTGATAGGTCCAGTTATCGAAGTTGTAGTAGCTGAAGAGGCCGATGTAGGAGACAAAGATGCCGGCATCCACGTTGATACCATGCTGCACGTCCCAATGGTATCCGCCCCACCCTTCCGAGATGTACTTGTATGCTCCGGCCAAGTCCCACTGCCCGCGGTTTGGACTTCCATCATTGCGCGGAGTGGTCGTCGAGAACAAGCCATCCATGGTTAGGATTCGTCCGCGCACGTTGTCGATGCGAATGTCGCCGCCGATGCTGAGTTGCTCGAGTTGCCATTCGTCAGAGCGAAAACTCTCAGTGGCGCCGCCCATCGTGTCGTCTTTAGGATGGTTGTAGTCAAAGATGTAGTTTGCATCGGCGCGGAACTCGGGCGTGAAGTATTTGGTAGCCATCGGGCTGTCGACTGCGTGCCCGTTGCTGTTCAGCCAGGTCCAGTCTCCGGGAAATGGCTCGCCTTTGGTGGTCGTCTGCGCAGAAAACTCCTGAGGCGCAGGAGTGGCGGGAGCGGCAGCCGGCGCAGGGGCAGGCTGTCCAACTGCTTGGCTTAATGCCATCGAACTGCTGCTTCCGCCCGATACTGCCGAGCGCAACGCACTTGCGTCCTGTTCCGCTTTGACGGTAGCGTTGGCTTCGCGTTGCGACTTAAGCTCGGCCTCAAGGAGCGTAATGCGAGCCTTCATCTCATTGAGTTCCTTTGTAACCGACTCTTCATTGACCGGTGCGGTGACGGTCGCGGAGGAATCTGGCGCGATGGTTGCAGCGGCTGTAGTTGTTCTAGCGTCTGTTGCTGCGCTGGAATCTGCTGTCTTCTCTCCATTTACCGAAGCCAGCAATTGCGGAGTTGCTTTGTCTGACGGTGCAGAGACGTCCTGCGAAGAGGAGCCATTCTTGCCTGAGCTAGGAGCTATGCTTTGGGCATGACAAGCAATCTGCAGAGCTAGTCCGCAGGTTGCGCAACTTAATGCAATGACGGTCTTGAAGTTCTTAATCATCGTATCTGACCTCCTCGACGTCTTACGTCGCTGGGCTGAAATTCGTTGGCTTTCGCTGAGGAATGGCTAACCTGCCGCTTCTGCCTTCCTCATTCCAATTGTTATGCGAAGCGACATAAAGGAGTCGCAAAGAAGATAAAGTGCTTTTGCAAGGACTAAGCAGCATATTTTGTCATATGGCATTCTCTTGCTGGGAATCACAGAATTCACTTCAGGTGAAGCGAAGGGTTGTGACTTATGCAGACTTTAAGACGCCGGCCATAAAGAAGTCGTGATTGATTTTCAATTAGTTATAAACGGTGCGTGAGAGTTACATAATGAAATTGTAAACATCCACGAATTATGCCCTTGTTTGAATACAATGGCAGCTTCGATCTCACGTATAACTGGCAGAGAATAGCTCCCGCTACACTGTGCATCTTTACTATTTGTTTATCTCTTTACCTTTAGCGTATAAATCAGACGTGGCAGACATACATGCCGGCCCGATTAGGATGCTTGGCGTCAATCGAGCATACAGAGAAAGTATCGACAAAGATGTACAACAGTGCATCCATTAGGTGAATCTGGGAAGTAGGATCGGAGAATCGAATGAGGCAAGCGAGATTTGTCTGGGTATTCCTGGCGCTGACAACGATCACAGTTTGGGCGCAGGATACAGTCATACAGGATCGACAGGTTCATCAGAGTGCGGACAAGGATGGTGTGTATTATTCTGGCCCCGAGGTCATTGCGCCCCGTCTGCTCAGCACTGTATATGTGGCCTACCCTGGTGACGTGCCTGCAAAAGAAATTCAGGGCATGACCGTGCTCGCCATGGTGATTGACGCAGACGGCATTCCGACGCATATCCAGGTTTTGCATACCCATGGTGATCGGTTCGACCAAACCG